>DAOTXK010000086.1:0-4541 GCA_034435395.1 Anaerolineae bacterium
CCACCAGCCACCGACATATGGCCCCCGTGGACGATACATCTCCGGCGGCGTTGCGCGCCCGCTTCATCCAGGAAGCGGAAGCGCTCGGCTGCCTGGTGACCACCCCTTCCACGCCGGAGGCCGCCATCCGGCACATCCTCGATCTGATCGGGGACGACACCGCCATCCAAAGCTGGGACCCGGCGCACATCCCGCTGCCGGGGCCGGGCGACGCGCTGGCTGCCGTCGGGATTCGTATCGCGCCGGGGGACGCCAGCGTCCGCGTCGGGCTGACCGGCGCCGACGCCGCGCTGGCCGGGACGGGCAGCCTGGTGCTGACTTCTGATCGGGGCAAGCCCCGCCAGCCGTCGCTCCTGCCGCCGGTGCACGTCGCCGTCATCACCGCCGATCAGATCGTGCCCAATTTTGACACCTGGGTGGCGGATCAACGGGCGTCCGGTCTGGAGCGTTTCCGGGCGATCAGCGCCGTGGTCCTGATCAGCGGCCCCAGCCGCACCGGCGACATCGCCAACATCCCCGTCCGGGGGGTGCACGGCCCGCGCGTCGTACACGTCATCCTGCTGCCGGGCGATTAAGGAACACCGCCCCGGACGCCCCGCTTCCCTGCTCGCCGCCGATTCCCCGGCAGCGCCCGGCCACCGCGCCCCGCGCTCGCCTGGCTGCGCTCCCGGCCCATCGTCCGAGGCTTTGTGCTGCCCCGCGTGAGCATTGACAGGCCAGGGAGAACGGCTATAATTGTAATGGGTTTTCATTTTTCGAAATGAAAACGATTTATTGAAACATCCCCGCCCGGCGAAAGAGGGGATCGTGCCCAAATCCAAAGCGGCGATGAGCACAACGGCGTTTAAGGCCCTGCGAGTGCTGGAGACGGTCGCCTCCTCGCCGGGACCGGTCAGCCTTTCCTGGGTGGCCGAGCAGGCCGAGATCGACAAAACCACGGCCTACCGCATGCTGTCCACCCTCACCGACGCGGGCTACGTCGTGCGCGACGACACGTCCAAGCGCTACCGCCTGAGTTACAAGGTGGTTTTCCTCAGCCGGAATCTGCTGGCTGACAACGAGACTTCCCGCCTGAGACGGGACATCCTGGAGCGCCTGACCGCCGCCACCCACGAAACGACTCATCTCTGCGTGCTCGACGGACAGCAAACCGTCCTGATCCAGAAAGTGAGGGGAACCCAGCTCGTCGCCGTGGATTTCCAGATCGGCGACCGCTCGCCGTTGCATTGCACGGCTATTGGCAAAGCCCTGCTGGCCTTCCAGGACGTCCGGGTTATTGAAGAGGTCATCGCCGCCGGTCTGCCGAGGATGGCCAGCAATACCATCACCGATCCGGACGCCTTCCGCAAGGAACTGTATCATATCCGCTCGCAGGGATACGCCATCGATGATCGGGAGTTCTCCGACAGTATGCGCTGTCTCGCCGCCCCGATATTTGAGCCGGGCGGCCAGGTATCCATGGGCATCAGCATCTCCGGGCCGGACTCCCGCTTCTCACTGGAAAAACTGGAAGAGTTAAAAGTCCCATTGCTCAAGGCGGCGTGGGACCTCTCGGCGCGCCTGGGCGGCATCCCCTGGACGCGCTGACCCGTCCCTCGCGCGGCCTGGATCGCGCCAGCGGGGTCGCCCCCGCAGATTTTTGCTCCTGGAATACGCCCCTTCCTCCGGAGGCGGGCCTGTCCGGTCGACTGTGGGCGGCATCGGTTGACAAGCCTCCGTTTGTCCAGTACAATTTCAATAGTTGATATTTCATTTCACAAATTGAACATCTGCGCCGGCTGCTGGTAATCTCTCGGACACGACCGCCATCACGCGAGGAGAAGAAGGGGTCTGGGAATGTCACCCTGCCTCAGTGGCCTGTCCCTCACATCTGTGCCACCGGTTGTATCGCCATCCGCATCGCGAACCTCGCACCTGACCGTGGAAGCCAGTAGGATTCAGCAGAAAGCCTGCCCGGCGGCATCGTGGTCGGGAAGGCCCCCCTCGGCTCCTGCGCTTCCCGAGAGAACCCTGCGGCTGCCGCGCCGGGCTGGCCAGACGACGCCCTCACGGCCTGACCTGTGGGAGGGATACCGTCATCCAATCCCCTGACGAACACAGGAGAGCGAGCCATGAAAATGTTGATCGATAGCCAGTGGGTGAACGCCTCCAACGGCGAGGTGATCGAGGTGCTCAACCCGGCGACTGGCCAGGTGATTGACACCGTTCCCAGAGGCACGCTGGAGGATGCTCAAAAGGCGGTGGAGGCCGCACAGGAGGGCAAGCGTGCCCTCAGCCGCCTGCCAGCCCATGCCCGCGCGGCCATCCTGGGCCGCATCGCCGACGCCCTGGAAGCCGAGTTAGACTCCCTCGGCGAAATGCTGGCCAGGGAAAACGGCAAGCCCATCCAACAGACTCGCGACGAGGTTCGGGTGACGGCCCGCATCTTCCGGGGCTTTGCCGAGGAAGCCAAGCGGCTGTTCGGTCGGGTGATCCCACTGGACGCGGTGCCCGGCCAGGAGCGCCACCTGGCCTTCACCATCCGCCAGCCCCTGGGCGTGGTGGCGGCGATTGTGCCGTTTAACTACCCGGTGGAGCTGTATGCCCATAAAGCGGCCCCGGCGCTGGCCGCTGGCAATGCCGTGATCGCCAAGCCGCCCTCGGAATGCCCGCTGACCCTGCTGAGGATCGCCGCGCTGATGGAAGAGGCGGGGTTGCCGCGCGCCGCCCACCAGATGATCACCGGTCCGGGGGCCGTCATTGGCGAGTTCCTGGCCTCCACGCCGGGCACCGACCTGGTGACGGTGACGGGCAGCACGGCGACCGGCCAGCGCATCTCCGAACTGGCCGCCCGGCACCTCAAGCAGGTTCACCTGGAACTGGGGGGCAACGATGCACTGATCGTCTGCGCCGACGCCGACCTGGAGAAAGCGGCGGAGGCCATCGTCCTGGGCCGCCTGGCGCGCGGCAACGGCCAGATCTGCTGCGCGGTCAAGCGGATTTTCGTCGACGCGCCGGCCTACAATTCGGTGACCGACATCCTGGTCCAGAAGGCCAAAGCGCTCAAAGTCGGCGACCAGCTGGAAGAAGACACCGAAGTCGGCCCCCTGATCACGGTCAAAGCCGCCGAACAGGTCGAAGCCGCCATTCAGGATGCGGTGAGCGCCGGGGCCAAGCTGCGGGCCGGGGGGGGCCGCCGCCAGGCCTTCATCGAGCCAACCGTCCTGACCGACGTGCCCGCCCACGTCCGCCTGCTCCGGGAGGAAGTCTTCGGGCCGGTGGCCCCCCTGGTGGCCTTCAGGAGCCTGGACGAGGCCGTCGAACTGGCCAATGCCAGCCCTTACGGCCTTCAGGCGGCGGTCTTCACCCGGGATATCTCCCGCGCGTTTGATATCGCCTACCGCTTGCAGGCCGGCGGGGTGATCGTCAACTGGTCGTCAGCCCTGCGGGTGGAAAGCCTGCCCTTCGGCGGCGTTAAGATGAGCGGCCATGGCCGGGAGGGCATTCATGATACACTGGAGGAAATGACCTACCAGAAGACGATCATCGTACACAACGCCCTGTCAGGTTTTGAGGAGCCTTAAACGGATGGCCAACTCCGCCTTCCTGGAGATGCGGGGGATCAGCAAGAGCTATCGCGTCACGCAGGCGCTGCGCAACGTGGATTTCTCCGCCGACAAAGGCGAAGTGCACGCCATCGTCGGCGAGAATGGCGCGGGGAAGTCCACCCTCATCAAGATTCTGGCCGGTGCCGTGCCGCGAGACACTGGGGACATTCGGCTCGATGGCGCGCCGGTGGCCGTCGACACGCCGTTCCAGGCCCGCCGTCTGGGAATCTACGCCGTGCATCAGGAGTTCAGCCTGGTCCCTCACCTCTCCGTCACCGAAAACATCCTGATGGGCCAGATGCCCACCCAACGCTGGAACTGGTGGGTGGATTGGGGGACGGCCCACCGCCAGGCCCAGACGATCCTGGAAGAAATCGGGTTTCAGGGGTTGAACGTGCGGACGGCTGTGTCGCGCCTGAGCGTGCCTCACCAGCAAATGGTGGAGATCGCCAAGGCGCTGTCCGGCAAGCCGCGTATCCTGATCCTGGATGAGCCGTCTGCCGTGCTCTCCCAGGAAGAGGTGAACGATCTGTTCGCCCTCATGAAACAGCTCAAAGCGCAGGGCACCCTGATCCTGTATATCACCCACCGGCTGGACGAGGTCTTTGAGGTGGCCGACCGCATCACTGTGCTCAAGGACGGCGAACTGGTCGGCACGGTGCGCCCCCAGGACACCTCTCAGCAGCAACTGATCAAGATGATGGTGGGCCGGACGCTGGACGAAATCTACCCCCATCGATCCCCCCAGCCTGGCGAGGAAGTCCTGATGGTCAGCCATCTGAGCCGCGAGGGCGTTTTTCAGGATGTCAGCTTCTCCCTCGCGCGCGGGGAGATTGTTGGCCTGTTCGGGCTGGTGGGCAGCGGCCGCACGCAGCTGGCCCGGTGCCTCTTCGGCGCAGACCCGGTGACTTCCGGCGAGATCCGTCTGCGCGGCCAGCCCTTCCTCCCCAAGAA
>DAOTXK010000087.1:0-12422 GCA_034435395.1 Anaerolineae bacterium
CCGTAATGGGCCAGGGCCGGCTGCAGGTGCAGCGGGATCGGGTAGTGCACGCCCGCGCCGATCCCCCGCGCGTTGAGGGCGGCCCGGACGGCCTCCCGGTCGCCGGGCACGCGGATGCAGTAGATGTGGTAGACGGGACGGGAGTCGGGCGGGACGGCGGGCGTGACGACGCCGGACAGGCCGCGCAGCGCTTCGTCATAGCCGGCGGCGTGACTCCGGCGGGCGGCGTTCCATCCGTCCAGGTAGGGCAGCTTGGCCCGCAGGATGGCCGCCTGTAGCGCGTCCAGCCGCTCGCCGTAGCCGAGGATATCGTGCGCGTACTTGCTGGCCCGCCCATGATCGCGCAGCCGGGCGATCTGGTCGGCCAGCGCCTCGTCGTTGGTGACCACCGCCCCGGCGTCGCCGTAAGCGCCCAGGTTTTTGCCGGGGTAAAAGCTGAAGCAGGCGGCGTCGCCCCAGTAGCCGGCGCGATGCCCCTGATATTCGGCCCCGTGCGCCTGCGCCGCGTCCTCGATCACCTTGAGGTTGTGGCGGCGGGCGACGGCCATGATCCGGTCCATCGGCGCGATCTGGCCGTAGAGGTGCACGGGCATGATGACTTTGGTGCGGGGGGTGATGGCCGCCTCGATCCGGTCCGGGTCGAGGTTGTAAGTGGCCGGGTCGATGTCGGCGAAGACGGTCGTCGCCCCCAGCATCTCGATCGGCTCCACGGTGGCGATGAAGGTGTGCGGCGTGGTGATCACCTCGTCGCCGGGGCCGACGCCCAGCGCCTTGAGGGCCAGGAAGAGGGCGGCGGTGCCGCTGGCCACGCCCACCGCCCGCCGGGTTCCCTGAAACTCGGCGAAAGCCGCTTCAAAAGCGGTGAGTTCCGGCCCGCCGATGAAGCGGGCGCTGGCGATCACGCGGGCGATTGATCCGTCGATGGCGTCCTGGATGGCCGCATACTGGGCTTGCAGGTCCACAAGGGGGATTTTCGACATACATTGCTCCGTCAGAGGGGGCAGGCCGCGGACCTGCCCCTACGTACTGTGCGCAGATGCGCCTTCTACCATACCCGATCGAGCCGCGTCTGGCGACGGCCACCAGCGCCGGGCGCGGTCACCGGCTGCCCGCCGACTCGACGGCGGCTTCCAGTCCGGCCAGGCCGTCCGGGTCCTCCGGCAGCGGCAGGAGGGACTGCACCGCCGGGAGGACGTAGTACGCCAGCAGCAGATCGGGGACATCACCCTGCTCCTCAGGGAGGTCGCTGATGAAAGTCACCACCATGTCCAGGGCGGGGATGACGATGATGTATTGCCCGTACAGGCCCCGGGCGCTGTAGGTTCCCGCCGCCGGGCTGATCCACCACTGATAACCGTAACCTTCGCCCCACGCCAACTCGACCTGGGTCGTGGTCGAGGCGGCCACCCAGTCAGCGGGCACGATTGTCTGGTCGTCCCAGCGGCCCTGGTGCAGGTACAGGAGGCCGAACTTCGCCATGTCGTGGGCGGTGACGTTTAACCCCCAGCCGCCGATGGTGACGCCCCGCGGGTTGGCCGTCCACCGCCAGCGGGAGAAGCCGAGTGGCTCAAACAGCCGCTCCCGGGCAAAGTCCGCTGCGCGCATGCCGGTAGCCTCGGTCAGGATGGCCGACAGCAGGTACGAAGCGCCGGAGTTGTAGTTAAAAACGGTCCCCGGCGGCTCGGCCATCGGCCGGTCCAGCACAAACTGCGTCCAGTCCCCGCCGTACTGCGCCATCTCAATGGTGGTGTTGCGCGTCGTGCCGTAACCCACGTTCATTTCCTGCCAGTCCAGGCCCGCCGTCATGGTCAGCAGGTTTTCAATGGTCATCGCTGCCTTGTCGGCGTCCAGGTGGTCAAAGGTGCGCTCCGGGAAAAAGCTCACCACTGGCTGGTCGATCCCTGCCAGGTAACCTTCCTCGATGGCGATGCCCACCAGCGCCGAGGTGAAACTTTTGGTCACGGAATACAGTTCGTGGGTGGAATTCTGGGCAAATGGGTAAAAGTAAGCGTCCAGCACCAGATAACCGTGCCGGACGACCAACACGCTGTCGATGGCGAGGTCCTCGTCTTCGATGAAGGTCACCATCTCCGCCAGCCGCGCCGAGTCCATCCCCTGGGACTCTGGCGTGGCTGTCCGCCAGCCCTCGGTTGGCCAGTACTCCGGTTCTGCCGGGGCCAGCGCGGCGCGCTCCTCGGCGGTCAGCGGGGCGAAGGCCGCCAGGGCGGGCCGGAAAACGGTCTCGTATAGCCGGTCGCGGTCGCTCCAACCCGGCTCCGTCAGCAGCGCGACGAAGTACGCCCCGGCCTCGTCTTGGGCCAGCGCCCCATCCATGACCCGCCGTCCTAACTGCGGCAGAGTGACCTCCAGCGAATACAGCGTCCAGGTGAACACGTCGGACCGGTAACTCCCGGCGGCGGGCGGGAGTTCCTCAATACCGAGTACGGGCAGCAGCCGCGCGCTGAGCGCCTCCTGATTCAGGCCAGCAGCCGCCTGCTGGATCAGCGCCACTTCCAACGACGGCCCGGCCAGCGGGTCGCCCGGCGCGAAGTTCTGCCCGTCGTACAATCCCCACCCCCTGGGCGCGACGCCCTTGATGCCGGAAACCGGGTTGATAAAGGGCACGAGCGTCGTCGTTTCATCGCGCCCCTGGGCCAGGACGGGCAGGGGCGCAATGATGGACAGGGCCAGCACGGCAACGATCCACACCACAACCGCACGCCAAAGGCGACGCATTCTCTTTCCCTCCCCTGTGGTCAGACTCATCGCTCAGGTGCTGAAATCATACCTCTGCTGGCGCGTCCAGACACCGGTCAGCGGCCGCTCACTCCCCGGCCACGTCCACGCGGGCCAGCAGCCAGTCGGTGATGGTCGGCAGGAAGTCCGGGTGGAACTCCGGCGGCAGCTCCCCGTACTCGTCCACGGTGCCGGTGACCGCGTCCTGGAAGAGATGGTTGGCCGTGGGGATGGTGACCACGGTGTAGTCCGGGTTGCCCCCGGCCTCCAGGGCCGCTTCCAGCGGGGGCGCGTTCTGCTCGGCGATGACCTGCAAGTCCCGCCCGCCGAACAGCGCCAGCACCGGGACGGTCACTCTGGCCCAGTCCTCCGCCGGATCGTAGCGGAAGAAGAAGGGGAACCAGTTGCGGAACATGGGCATCTGCTGGGCGGCGCTCTCGCGGGCGAAGGCTTCGATATCGTCGATGCCCGCCGTCTCTTCCGCCGGGGCGGATTCGAGCTGTTCGATGGTCCGCTCGACGACGAGCGTCTCCAGCGCGTCCCAGTCGCCTTGCAGCGTCAGGTCGATCATCCGCTCAACGAAGGCCACCTGTGCGGCGACCTCCGCCTCGCTGGCCCCACCGGCGCGGAGCAGGCGCTCGTTTTGCAGCAGCAGCACCTCGGCCCCGTTGACCCCCGTCCCGGCCATGGCGATGACGAAGGCCACGTCAGGGTTATTGATGGCCACCAGCGGGGCGAGCGCGCCGCCTTCGCTGTGGCCCAGGATGCCGACCTGCGCCGGGTTGATGTCGTCGCGGGTCCGCAGGTAGTCCACGGCGGCGCTGGCATCGCTGGCCAGGTCCTGCCCGCTGGCGGCCTGGAAGTCGCCGGTGGACTCGCCCACGCCCCGGTCGTCATACCGTAAGACGGCAATGCCGTGGCGGGTGAGGTGGTCGGCGATCAGGCGGAAGGGTTTGATGGTGGCCACGGGGGCCAGCGATTCGTCGCGGTCCTGCGCCCCACTGCCGCTGATCAGCACCACCGCCGGGTGTGGCCCGTCGCCGGGCGGCAGGGTGAGCGTCCCGGCCAGGGTGATGCCCTCGGCGGTTTCGTTGGCGAAGGTCACTTCTTCCTCCAGGTAGGGCAGTTCCTCGGCAGGGGCGGCCTCCCCTGCCAGCGGGGCCAGCGCCTCCACGGCGGGCAGGAAGACCGCCTGGTGCAGCGTTTCGTACTCGGCGGTCAGGCATTGCAGCAGGGCCAGGACAATCCCCGCCTCACCCTCTGTCAGCGCGACATCCACGGTGATGTCCATGCCCAGTGCGCTCACCGGCACCACGTACAGCGTCCAGGTGTAGGCCTCCGTCTCCAGCGTGCCGACGCTTTCCGGCAGCGCCTCGACCGTCAACTGGGTCGCCAGCATGGCCTGGAAGTCCTCCAGGCTCATGTTTGGCGGCGCGACCTGCTGAACCAGGGTGGCCACGTCCAGGGCCGACCGGCCCCGCACGTAAACGCCCGGCCCGGCCTCGCGCCAGCCCTCCGGGGCGAGACCTTGCAGGCCCAGCGTCGGGTCCGCGAAGGGGGCCAGCGTGATCGGCTCATCGGTCTGCGCCAGGGCCGCGGCGAGCGGCACCAGGGCCAGCAGCACTACCCACACACCCACGGCAAGGCGCGAAAGGGTCTTCATCAGTTGGCTCCTCGGCTGATGACCGCCGTCCATCGACGCGGCCCGTATCTCCACAACAGAAAATTTTACCGAAGAGAGGGCGGATGCGCACCCCCAAACTTGGGGGGGATTGAGTCGGGCGGCGGGCCAGGCCGGTCACTCCCTCCGCACCCAGGCGGCGATGTCGTCGCTCACCGCCTGGTCGATGAACACCGGTTCGTGGTAATCGGCGGGAACGGTCGCCATCCACGATGGCCGCCATCTACGATGGCCGCCATCCACGATGGCGGGAATCTTCTACGGATTCCGCACCTGGACCCGGCGACCGGGCTTGACCTCGAGGGAGCCGTCGGGGTCGCCCTGGAGGTCCCAGTCGCCCTGGGCGATCAGGCGGACCCAGAAGTCGCCGCGCTGGCGGAGGCCCTCCCAGCCGTGTTTGTCGGCCAGGCGGTGCAGCCGTTCCTGGCGGATGGCAGCGACCCTGGCGATCAGGTCTGGTTCGTGGAGGCCATTGTCGGGGATGCGGGACTTGGGGGGGACGCCGAGGGCCTGTTCGGCCAGGCCGATCATGTTATGGCGGGGGCCGTGGTTGATGGCCATGTCGAAGATGAGGGCCTGGCCGAGGGGGGTGTGGAGGTTGCGGGGCTGGATGGAGAGGCCCTGCACCAGCTTCCAGAACTTGTCGGTGGCCAGGTCGTCCTGGGCCTGCTGCATGAGCGGGTCACCCGCCGCTTCCCGGAGCAGGCGCTTGAGTTCCGGGTCGTGGCGCAGGCTCTCGTCCCGGTCGCGAACGCGGGGGAGATAGGGGCGCAGCCCGTCAGCGGTGGGACCGCTGGCCCGCTGGAGGTAGTCCTCCAGCAGGGTGAACAGCGCCCCCGAGGCCAGGGTGAACTGGAAACGCCCGTAGGAGATGATGCCCGCGTCAAAGTTCTGGAAGCTGCCGTAGCCGCCCCCCTCAAACGCCGTGGTGATGTTAAACGCCGCTTTTTTGATCCGTTCCATGTCCTCTGTCATACCGTCGCTCCTTGACCATTATTTTTTCAGCAGCCAATTTCTAAATCTGACAAGTGAGAGCAGTATACTCGCCTGTGGGGGAGAAGGGAAATGCGGCAGGCGAGGGTTGTCGCCAGCGGCTCAAAGCCGCCGGCTGAGCCGTCACGCCCACTAAAAGAGCTGGGATCGGCGCTAATAGCCCCTTCAGTAGGCTTACCAAAAGCTGATCAGCACGGGATTTTGAACCCCGTGCGACGACCATTTGCCCGCTGCCGTACAACTCGCCCCCAAGATGAAATGCGGGAGGATACCGCCCGCCAGATGGTGCCTTCCCGCGCTTCGCCTGGAGTTGTCGCCGCCGATACGCCGTCTGATTGTATACTGGGGGTAGCGGGCAGGCGCGGTCCAGGCCGCTCCTGGCGGCGGGAGGAGATGGCGGGATGCAGGCAGCCGGGATTCTCGCGGACCTGGCGGTGAAGGCCGACTTCTTCATCAAATACTATCGGTACCGGGGATACGAGGGGTGCACACCCGCCGACATCCGGGAGCGCCAGCGGCGGCGGCTGGAGCGCCTGCTGCGTCACGCCCTGGCGCGCTCCGCCTTTTACCGGGCGCTGTACGGCGAGGCGGGGATCACCCTGGCCGACGTGCCGGACGTGTCCCTGACCGATCTGCCGATCATCGACAAGGGGGTCGTGATGGACCACTACGACGACCTGGTCTGCGACCCGGCGCTCAGGAAAGCGGACCTGCTGGCCTTCCTGGCCGACCCGGCCAACGCGGACGCCCGTTACCGCCACCGCTACACCGTGATCCACACCTCTGGCTCCAGCGGGCGGATCGGCCTGTTTGTCTACGACGACCGGCACCTGAACTGGCTGAATATCCTCTTTTTGAAGTACCTGTATGGCGTCCGGCGTCTGGTGCGGGATATGTTGCCGCAGCGGGTGGCCTTCTGGGGCGTGACGGGCGGCCACTATGCCGGTTATACCCTGACCAGCCGCTGCACCCACTACGGCCTCCCTTATCTGCCGCTGGCCGTGGAGACCCCGCTGGAAGAGGCGGCGGCCCGCCTCAACGCCTTCCAGCCGACGATCCTGACGGCCTACAGCTCGCTGCTCGGTCAGCTGGCCGAGGCCCAGCGGGCGGGCACGCTGGCCATCGCGCCGCAGCTGATCTTTGCCGGGGCCGAGCCGCTGACGCCCGCCTGCCGCGCCGCCTGCCGGGAGGCGTTCGGCGTCGCCCCCCGTAACGTCTACGCCGCCTCCGAATCGATCATCATCGGCGCGGAGACGCGCTACCAGGATGGGATGGTTCTCTTCAATGACTGGAACATCGTGGAAACCGTCGACGCCGACGACCGCCCGGTCGGTTCCGGCGAATACGGGCAGGTCATCCTGACCAATCTCTATAACGACACCCAACCGCTGATCCGCTACCGGATGGACGACGTGCTGCGCATCGCCCGGTCGCCGGGAGACAGATGCCTGCCCCTGGAGGTGATCGAGGACATCCAGGGGCGGACGGAGGACTTCCTGACCTTTGACCAGGGCGGCAGGACGGTGGCCATTCACCCCATCGTCTTCGTCGAATTTTATGTCGAGGGGCTGCGGCAGCTTCAGATCGTCAAGAGGAGCGCCCATACCTTCCTGGCCAGGGTCTCGCTGACCGAGGCCAGCGAGACCGCCGTCGCCCGCGTCCGGCAGGGCTTGCAGGGGATACTGGACCGGCACCGGCTGGGCGAGACCGTGCGGTTCGAGGTCGAGGTGGTGGGTGACATCCCCGCCGACCGCGAATCGGGCAAATATCGGCTCATCGTGGACGAGACCGCATCCCATGCGGCAGCGGGTCGGGGGGAAGTCCGCCTGGCGTGATTCGCTGAACGGGGTGTTCCGCCGGGCGGGAACGATCCCACCCGGCGGTTGGTCGTCAGGACGGGGGACTACGGCGTCGGCAGGCCGGCGCAGGCGGCCTCCGCGATGACAAAATCGGACGAGACCCAGCCGGTCGCGCCCAGGAAACTGACCTGGTACCAGCCGTTCGACTGCGCCGTGGCGGTGAGGACGGTCTGGAAGGGGATGCGGTTGGGCGACGGGATCCGGTCGGCGTTGGGATCGGGCGCGGCCCGGAAGTTAACGATGTTAGTGGTGGTCACCGTGCAGGTGACGACGGGCGGCGCGGCGGGGGTGACCGGAGCCGCAGGGTTTGCCGCCGGGGCAGGCTGGCCGCCCGGCCCGATCAGCAGCGCCACTTCGCTGATGTACTCCGTCCGGGCGCAGATCAGGTCGCCGCGCGCATAGGTGCTGAGCATCTCCCACACCGCGCCCCAGGTGGGCGGCACGCTGCGGTAGCGGGCGATGACCTGGTTCCCCCCGGCGGGCGCTCGCTGGAAGCAGACCTCGATGGGCTGCACCGGATCGAAGTCGCCGCCGTCGCGGTCCATGCCGAAGACCTCATGGTAGCTGTCATAGTATGGGCTGTAGGCGTAGGTGTAGCCGCCGGGCGGGGGAGGGACCAGGAAGCTCAGCGCTTCCGGCGTCTTGCGGCAGTAGATGCCGCCGCCATTGGGCAGCGCGGCGGGCGAGTAGTTGAGGGCGACCAGGATTTCGTTGGGGCAGTCCTGGCAGAGATCACCCACGCCGTTGAAGTCGGAGTCCATCTGATCCGGGTTGTAGCTGGTGGGGCAGTTGTCGAGCCAGTTGAGGATGCCGTCGTCATCCCAGTCGTCGTCGGCTGCGGCGGCTGCGGCGGCCGCGGGGGGGACTCCCGGAAACTCAAACGCGCCGATGTCGCACACCGCGTTGCCATCACCGTCGGCGTCCTGCGGCCGGGCGACCCCGCGCTGGTCGGTGGCCGGGCAGGCGGCGTTGCTCCCGGCTTCGATGGCCGGGCTGCCGGTCAGCAGGGCATGTGTCTGCGTGGCCCCGCCGTTGTTCGCCAGCGGGCCGAGCAGCGGGTTGATGTTGGTGAAGCCGGGGCAGGAGCCGTCGTCGTCGATATTCGGCCCGGTGGAGCCGATGCTCCCGCCGCCAGCCGCGACACAGTTGCCGCCGCCGCTGCCGGCGACGATGCTGTTGACGGCGGTCACTGGCCCCAGGAAGGCATAAATGCCGCCGCCACCGCCCGGAGCGCCGTTATTGGCCAGCGTGCTGTTGGTGAGACTCACTGTCCCGGTGCCATCCAGCATGATGCCGCCGCCGTTGGTCGTGGCATTGTTGCCGGAGATGGTGCTGTTGATCACCTGCACCAAGCCGGCGGGGCTGTCGTTGATGAGTGCGCCGCCATTGGCAGTGGCCGTGTTGCCGCTAAAGGTGCTGCGCACGATGGTGGTGTTCCCCCCATCGTCATTAAAGAGGCCGCCGCCGAAATTCCCATTATTACCGGTGAAGGTGGTGTCGGTGATGGTTAAGGTCCCGTTGTTGTAGATGCCGCCCCCCCAGGTCGTGGCCACGTTATTGGCCAGCGTGCTGTTGGTGATGGTCAGGTTCCCGCTGCTGAAGATACCGCCGCCGGGGCCTACAAAAAAACCGTTGGTCAGCGTGATGTTGTTGATGACAACGGTGGTTCCAGCGGCGATGGTGAAAATCCGCACCACACCGCCGCCGTTGATGGTGAAGCCCGCCCCCTGGATGGTGATGGCGCTGGCCGCGGCGTTGTTGATGGTGACGGTGGCCCCGGTCAAGGTGATATTGGCCCCCAGGGTGATGGAGTGCGGGCCGCCGCCACCGGCGTTGATGGCGGTGATGGCAGCGTTGAGCGACGCTTCGTCGGTGACGGTGAAGTCCAACCCGTAGGCCGTTTGCGTGGGCGTCAGCATCAAGGCCAGCAGCAACAGCAGAGTGGCGGCGGTGACCAGCTGTCGCGCCCCGCGCTGGCGCGTGGGCGCACGATAGAACTCGGCGTGTGTGACGGATTCCCCCGCGTATCTCATCTTTTTCTTCCCCTCAATAAACTGAATGGCGTTGATAGCCGACCATTATATAGACTGCCCAAATTATAACATTACTTAAAGCGATTGCATGGTCATCTTCCGCGCGGGGGCGCGGCGCGGAGGAGGCAGGGGTTCCTGTGAATGCTGGCGCTTGTGCCTCCGGGCGGTCCTCTGTTGACCCGTGAGGTGAGTCCCGCGCCTCACCCGTCCAGCCGGTAGAAGGCGATGTCATCCACCTGTTTGATGACCCGGGCCGGGTTGCCGACCACCACCGCGCCGGGCGGCACGTCCTTCGTCACCACCGCCCCCGCCCCGACCAGCGCCCGCGCCCCGATCCGCACGCCGGGCAGCAGCGTGGCGTTGGCCCCGATCATCGCCCCCGCTTCCACATGCGCCCCGCGCAGCCGCTCCTTGACGCCCCGGCTGAGCGGATACTTGGCGTTGGTGATCACCACGTTCGGCCCCAGCCAGCAGCCGTCTTCCAGCACGGTGTACTCCGGCACAAAGACCCGGCTGTGCAGGCGCACGCCGTGCCCGATGGTCACGTGATGCTCGATCACGCTCCCCGTGCCGACGCTGACGGCATCCCCCAGGGTGTTGCTCTCGCGGATCAGGACGTGGTGGCCGGTTTGCAGCCCGGCCCCGATGGTGTTCCCGGCGTAGATCACGGTGTGGGAGCGAATCACCGCGCCGGGGCCGATGACCAGCGGCAGATCGCCCGGCCGGTGACCGCGCGGCGCTCGGCCCAGGATCACAAAATCGTCGATCTGGGCGTCCGCGGGCAGGGAAACATTGGGGTAGATGCGGATCAGATCGCTCATGGGGTGGTCCTTGGTCGGGCGCGGCTACCTGCCGTAATCTTACCCGCCGGGGATGGGGGAGACAAGGGGATGCAGCAGGGACGACCGCCCGGACGCGCCCGCGTCGTCCCTGCCCGCCTTACCGTCAGGCCGCCGGGTTCAGCACCCGGCCCGCGAAGAGGACGGCCTCCGTCTCCAGATCGTAGATGACGTAGATGAAGGGCCGGTCGAGGGTCACTTCGATGGGCGGCGGCCCCATCGCCGTGATGCCGACCACCACGCCGGTGGCCGCTGCCGCCTCCGTGCCCTGCTCGTCCACGCGGATGAAGGCTTTGTGGACCACCTCGCTGATGAACAGGTTGCCGCCCGCCGTCGCCAGATCGGCCATGCCGGAGAAGTCGGCGCGGCCCTCCTCGAAGGCGTCTGGCATGCCCAGGGCCTTCAGCGTCTCCACCAGGCTGAACTCGGACTCGTGTTCCCACCGGGGCATGGTCAGGGCCAGTTCGGCGGGACCCAGGGCGTCCAGCGCCGCTGCCAGCCGCGCCGCGTCCAGCGCATTCTCAAAAGCCAGGAAGCGCCCCTCGTCCGGCAGCAGGATCAGCATGGCCGCGCGGCCTCCCTGGTAGGGCAGTTGCACCGCCTGGTAGCCCTCCCCCGCCGCATAACCGAAGTGTTCGGTCTGGCGCATCATGGGCACGGCGACCTCGCCGCCGTCCAGCAAATGGAAGACCCCCTCCGCCGTCAGCGCCTCCTCGAAGGCCGACCGCCACGCCCCGTAGAAGTAGATGGCGTTGGTGAGGACCAGCCGCGTGTCGGATTGGATGCTGCCCGGCGGCAGCAGGTCCGTGATGCGGTCCTCCGTTTCCTGGCTCACCCAGTCGTTGATGGTCTGGCGGGCGTCCTCCGGCGCGGCGAGGAAATCCAGCTCACGCAGCCCGGCCTCATAAAACGCCGCCAGCAGGTCGAGGTAAGCGGCGCGGAAGGGGAAACCCGCCTGTCCCCAGATGGCGTTGGCGATGTTTAGCTCCAGCGGCTGCTCGCCGGGGACTTCCGCTGGCCGGGCCAGGGCTTCCTGCAGGGCGTGGAACGCGGGATGCAGCTCGTCCCCCGGCAGGGTGAAATGGAGCGTCTCCGCCATCTGCCGCGCGGTCTCGCCGCGCGCCCCGCCATAGGTCATGGCCAGGGCCAGCGAGACGCTGTAGGGCGAGTAGATCAGGTTCCCGGCCTCCGGGTCGGCGGCCAGGGCGTGGTAGAGGTCGAAGGCGAAGGCTGTGTTGTCGCTCGCCAGCCGGGCCGGATCGGTCTGCGCCACCGCCTGGTGAGGGGAGGTCTGACCGGCCAGCAGAGCGGCGACGATGGCGATGAGGACGGCGGCCCGCCCGAAAGGTAAACCTCGGTCGTTCATGGCATGCTCCTTTTCCGTCTGAGGGCGCGGGGGAATCCCGGCCTGGCAGACACGTTGCCGCTACCTGAAAGACGCTGGTGCGCCGGTCGGGGTTCCCTGGTCGGCGCGGCGGTCGGCTCGACGGGCCAGGCCCGGCAACCATCCGCGCCGGGCGGGCTGCCGACTCGCGCCTACTGATTGGCCCGCTCCCCCATCTCCGTCAGCAGACAACGGGCGTCGCGGCCAGCGGGGCCGTCCGGGTCCAGCGCCAGCGCCCGCTGGCAGTGCTCAGCCGCCCCTGGCCGGTCGCCCCGCCGCCACTGGATTTTCCCCGCCAGGGCGTGCAGCCCCGCCTGGGCGGGCCGGTAGGTCCGGTCGGCGTCGCGGAAGGCGCGGGCCATTGTCGTCCCGGCCTCGTCCAAGCGCCCGACGTTCGCCAGCGCCAGGGCGTGGATGCCCAGCCCGCCCGCCCAGGCCACCCGCTGCAAGTAGAAGTTGACCAGCGGTCGGCGCGAGAGGGTCAGCATGTGGTTGGCGAGGGCCAGCGCCCGCGCCGGGTCGGCCTCCTGCTTCTGATACCAGTGGGCCAGCGCCCGGAAGGGGGCGGGGCTTTCCGGCTGGATGTGGGCGGCGGCTTCCAGCGGGGGCAGGGCTTCAGCGTAACGCCCCTGGCCAGTCAGGCAGACGCCCAGGTTGATCAGGCCGGCGGCGATAAAGTTCGGCGCGCCGTTCTGGGCCTCGGCCAGCACCTCCCGCCAGATGGCTTCGGCTTCGGGGTAGCGCCCGGCGGTTAGCAGGACGTAACCGTGGATGAAGGCGAAGTTGGCGTAACGCGGCAGCCATTGCCGCAGGGCCAGCGCCTGCCGGAGGGCCGCCGCGTAGTCGGCGCGGGCCAGCGGCCCCCGGTAGATCAGCAGGGACGGCAGGGCCAGAAAC
>DAOTXK010000088.1:0-7745 GCA_034435395.1 Anaerolineae bacterium
CGGTAATAAAAACCGTCGGCGGAGTTATATTGCCAGGTGGCGTCGGTCTCGCCCCACCAGTCGATGAAAACCTGGTTGGCTGGCCGGCCGCCGGGCACCGGCTCCTCGCGGAAGGCCAGACCGCGCACCACCATGCCGGTGTTCACCCCGCGCACCTCCGCCGCCGCCCAGATTTCATCCAGGTTGGCGAACATCGTATGCTCGTAGGCCAGTCCCTCCCGGGGGAAGCGGTCAAACAGCGGCTCGTTATCGCCCAGGTGCGGCGAGAACACCCGCCAGCGCCAGTCGGCCTCCAGGATCATCTGCCGGATCGGGTCGCTGGAGCCGGAGTAGGCGAATAACGCCCGGAACATCGGCACTAACTCCAAGTCAAGCAGGCGGCCACTGCGCACGGACCCGACACGTGTGGCGCTCTGGCTGCGGAAGATGGCGGCAAAGCGCGTCACGCCGCCCTCCGCCTCGTACTCGAACACGATGTCGGCCAGGCTGAGGCCGCTCTGCGGGCGCACCACCGGCGGCCAGTTGGAGATTTTGACGATCAATGGGCGGCGGTGCATGGCCTCTTCGCTGGGGTACGGCAGCCCGGTCAGGGGATTGACGCCTTCCGGATAACTCAACGGCCCGATGGGCGTCTCGGTGGGAGTCGGCGTGTGGGAGGGCGTGAAGGTGGCCGTGGGGGTAGGCGGCGGGGGGACGGTGGCCGTCGGCGTCGGGGTATCGGAGGGGGTGAAGGGCGCCGTCGGGGTGTTGGTGGCCGTGGGCGTATTCGTGGGCGTGAAGGTGGCCGTGGGGGTGAAGGTCGCCGTCGCCGTCGGGGTATCCGTCGGCGTGAAGGTGGGCGTGAACGTCGGCGTATTGGTCGGGATCGGCGTGCTGGACGCCGTCGGCGAGGGGCTGGGTGTGTTGGTCAGCGGCGGCGTGCCGGTGATGATCGGCCCCGCCGCCAGCGGTGCCGCGTCACCGCCCGACATCAACACCAGCCCGGCGATGGCCGCCACCAGAAAGAACACCTCTCGTCTCATACAAACCTCGCTCTTCCAGCCCCCCGAGTCTTGATTTGATAGCAATCACGGCGCACAACTATACCCGAAAACCCGGCCCACGTCTAAACAACCGCTATACTCTGCCAACCTGCCACCTGGCACAGATTCCTCAGTTCAAAACCCCAGCTTCATCACTGGAGTTTCGCCTTTTTGCCCAAATTCGATGGGTGACGTGACATTGTTAGGGCTGCGACAACGGGAAAACGGAGCGAGTCGACAAAGCAGCCCAGTCCCGGTGAGGACTGGGCAATGGATTTGAGCACGGGGGATTTCCTGGCGACAGCTGGCGCACTCCGGTTTAGGCCAACTACCTGGCCGCCCAAAACCGACTATGCTGAAGGCGAAAGTCGCGTTTAGAGTAGCCCCTGTTGCCGGAGTCTACTGGGGCGTTTCGCCCTGGCTTTCTAACCATTTTAAGCCCTTATCAGGGTCGTCACACACGTAGACCTCGACCCCGAATCCACGAAATTCGTCGACCAATCGATTCATGCTCATTTGCCCGAGCACCTGTTCCGGCATTACCAGGGCCCAGTATTTCCATCCTGCCGCGATGACATGAGGTGTCCAATTGACATCACCCCACGCTTTGTCTGTTTGATTCAAGACGGGATTACCTCTATCATCCGACAACCACTTCTGGCAGCCGTTTTCCCTGAACAGTTCCAAACCCGTGGTCAAAACATCGCGGAACGCCTGCCCGAAGATGAACTTCTTAAACTTGTGATGCACGATTTTTTTCTCAGGGTAGTACCACAGAGACGCAAACTCGTTATCGATGATAGTTAACTTGGTCACGACAGATTCCCTCCCGACAACGTTAGCTTCACGGTTGATTATTTATATCATGGAAGGGAGGCCCATTATCGGAAAAATTTGTGAAATCGATAACGTGCGAGAAGAGTCCGCTGCACAAGTCGGAGGTTACGTGAGGACAAGATGGAACCTCATGAGGACTGAGGTCTCGGCGAAGGCATAACAGCTTTAAGTCAGTGACCTGCCGCTGTGCCTGCCCGGCGCACTTTCGCTCCGACCCCGACCTGGCGGCATTGTGCTCAACTTGGCCACGTTTTTGTTCTCCCGGAGGGTGGTCGCCTTACACTGCCAGGCTGGCGGTACCTACAGACCGATATTTGCTGACAGGGCAAAAAACCCAGTTCATCACTCAAAACTGATCAAGCGCCCAGGCCGCATGTTCCCGCACCAGCGCCGACTCGTCGTCCAGCAGTCGTTTCAGGAGCGGGACCGCCGCCGCCCCGCACCAGTTCCCGGCGGCCACGCAGGCATTGCGGACCAGCCGCTCCCGCTTGAGGCGCAGGATGGGCGACCCGGCAAACCGCTGCCGGAAGGTCTCCTCCGTCAGCGCCAGCAGATCAACCAGCGGCGGCGCGGCGCGGTCGAGGTTGGCGGCGAAGAAGGCGCGCTCTTTTGTCTCCACGGCGAAGCGGTTGAACGGGCACACCGCCTGGCACACATCGCAGCCGTACACCCAGTTGCCCATCAGCGGACGCCATTCAACCGGGATGGCGCTTTTCAGTTCGATGGTCAGGTAGCTGAGGCAGCGGCGGGCATCCAACACGTGCGGCGCGGGGAAAGCGTCCGTCGGGCAGGCGGCGAGGCAGCGCGTGCACTGCCCGCAGCTCACACCCCCTGCCGCAGGCACCGGATACGGCTCATCGTAGGCATCAAATTCGAACGTGGTGATGATCTCGCCCAGGAAAAAATACGAGCCGCGCCGGGGGTGGATCAGCAGGGTGTTTTTACCGATGAAGCCGAGCCCCGCCTGTTGCGCGTGGCTGCGCTCCAGGATAGCCCCGGTGTCCACGTAGACGCGGTGCGCCACCTCGCGGCGCGATTCAGCCCGCAGCCACCCGGCCAGCGCTTCCAGGCGCGGCGTCATGATGTCGTGATAGTCCAGCCCCCAGGCGTAACTGGAAATCCGCCCCCGGCTGGGGTCAGCCAGCGCCTCTGCCGGAAACAGGGTGTGATAGTCCAACCCGACGACGATCAACGCCCGCGCGCCGGGCAGGATCACGTTCAGATCGCGGCGGCGGGCCACCCGGTCGGCGCGGGCCAGGTAACCCATCGTGCCGTGATAACCCGCCTCAATCCAGCGCCGGTAGGCGTCCAGCTGCGGCGACGGCACCGCGGGCGTGATGCCCACCAGGTTGAAGCCCAACTCGACGGCCTTCTCCCTGACCCGCGCCGCCCAGCCGGCCATGCCCGGTCAGCCACCGATGAATACCGGGGCGATCAGGTTCAGCACCAGCCCGATGGTGAACAGGAAGCCCGCCCACCGCGTATGCACAAACGCCCCTGAGACATACCACAGCGGCCACACCGGGTAATGCGGCGGCGGCTCAGACGGCTTGGGTCGGGAGAATAAGGCCACCACTCTGACCAGCTGGGGAAGCGCCAGCACCACCAGCAGGACCCACACGCCCAGCTCACCGGCCAGCACCAGCCCGGCCACGATCACATAAAACAGGACCATCATGACCTGTGTGGCATAACGGGCGGGCACATAACCGAGCACCACCGGCAGGGTATGGATGCCCTTGGCCCGATCTTCTTCAAACTTGTCGAGGTGCTTGCCCATCAAGACCGTCATCACCAGCAGCGCATAGGGCAACGAGGCGATGATCACCGGCCAGGAGAGTCTGTCCGTGGAGACGAAAAACGTCCCTCCGATCATCAGCGGCCCCCACACCAGCCCGACACAGAATTCGCCCAGGCCGCGATATTTAAGCCGCAGCGGCGGCGCGACGTAAAACACGCTGATGAACAGCCCCAGTCCGGCGAAAACGATCACCGGCCAGCCATGCCGCAGGAACAGAATCACGCCAATGACCACATCAATCAGGTTGACGGTCAGAATGGCGCGGCGCAGCCCCGCTTTGGTCAGCATGCCAGACAGCACCGGGTGCGGCGCGTACTGGGCGCGGGCGTAGTCGTCCGTGTCGATGCCGCTCTCCAGGTCAAAATAGTCGTTGATCATGTTGTTGGCCGCGTGAGCCAGCACGATCCCGACCAGGGCCAGCAGGAACGACAGCCAGTCGAAGCGGATAGTGTCACTGCCGGCCGCTGCTGACCCGGCCAGCAGGCCGCCGATCAGACCCGACATAACCGTCATCGAAAACACGCAGGCCCGCGTCAGGATCAGCCAGCGCGAGACCACATCCATCGGCTTGTCCTCGGACAGATTGCAGGTCCGCACGACTTCAACCCAGTTCTGGAACATTCGCCGTCCTCTCCCTACACCAGTTTTGGCGCTTGATAACGCCCCTATCCGAACAATAAGGTGTGGCGCATAACGCCCCCTTCTTGCAGCGGCCAACACACTATATCAGACCATCCCAGCGTCAGATGGCTAGCCATCATACGGGCCATCACCAGCGGGCAACTCAGGCGGCCAGCTGGCGCAACGCCTGCTGGGCCTGTTGCCGCTCCGGCGCGTGTAAGATGGCGAACAGCCGCTCCGCCTCGGCGAGCAATTCCCTGGCCTGTTCCGTTCGCGCCTCTGCCAGCGCCAGCATCCCCTGCCCCAGATAGGCACAGGCCAGGTCCCGCTGCGCGCCGATGGGCCGGGCAATGGTGACGGCCTCGGCGTAGCTGGCCGCCGCCGCTTCCAGGTCCCCCGCCGCCCGCTGCAAATCGCCCAGCCGCCAGAGGGTGCGGGCGACCGTCACCTTATCGTCATTGGCCCGGCTGAGTTCCAAAGCGCGCGCGTACTGTGCCGAAGCGCTGGCATGTTGACCCTGCCGGGCCAGCGTTTCCCCGAAGTTGCTATGAAAGATAGCCAGCCAGTCCCGCTGCCCGATTTCTTCGGCGATGCGCAGCGCCTCCTGATGATAATCCTGGGCGATGGCGTATTTCCCCAGCCGGGCATAAACCTGGGCCAGGTTGTCCCGCTGCACGGCCTCCACCAGAGGATTCTTCAGATGGCGACTGATTTCCATGGCCGATTCCAGCGCCGTAACTGCCTCCCGGTAGCGCCCGGTCATCATATGGAACCAGCCGAGATTCCCCAACCGCAGGCTCTCCGCTGCCCGGTCGCCGGTATCGCGCGCGATGGCGATGGCCTCTTCGTAGAACGCCTGAGCCGTCTCGGTGTCGCCCGTATCGGTGTAAATATTGGCGACGTTGGACAGCACCAACCCCCGCGTTTGCGGATGACTGACGTTATTCAGCACGACCAGCGCCTGTTCATAATAATTCAGGGCCTGCTTGCGGTCCCCCTGCTCCTTGAGCAAATTCCCGATATCACACAGCAGGGGCGCGAGGTGACGGTAATCCCCTTCCTCCTCAAACAGGCGGGCAGCCTCCCGCCAGGCATCCAGCGCGGCCTGTTCCTGCCCCTGCTTGTGCTGTAAGCGCCCCAGGTGCATCAACGCCTGGGCCAGTTGAGCGGTTTCGCCAGCCTGGCGAGCTTTGTCTATCGCCTGTTGATAGGTGGCCAGGGCGTCGGGCGGGTTGATTTCCTGCTGGGCACGCGCCAGCTCAAGCTGCAAACCAATCGCCTCCGCCAGGGGCGCATCAGTGGCCAGGTAACTCAAGGCCGTTTGCAGATGCCCCACCGCCTGATCGTAATCGCCCACGGATCGGTAGGTCGCGCCCAGCAGGCCGTGCGCCCGCGCCACTTCGCCCATCTGACCCAGGTCCTCGGCCAGGGGAATCGCCTGCTCGACATAACGGATGGCCTCATCGTTGCGACCGATCTGGCGGCTGACATCCGCCTGATCCAGCAGGAGATGGAGCCGCTGCTCCCTGCCAATATCCGCTCCCTGAGTGCTTAACGCGGATATCCGCTGGTACAGGCGGTTCGCTTCGTGCAGCTTCCCGGTTTGGGTGTATCGACGGGCCAGCGACCACGCCCAGCGGACTTCTTCGTCGGCATCGCCCAGGGCGTGAGACAGCCGCAGCGCCTGCACCACCCACCGATGCCCATCCGTCTCATGACCGGTGGCGATGGTGACTTCGCCCAACCGCCCCACCAGGCCGGGAACCTGGTAGCGGGTGAGCTGGTTGGCCTCCTCCAACAGGCGGCGGGCGTAACTGGCGTTCTGCTGGTTCATGTAGCAATCGGCAAGTTTGGCCAGGATGTGGGCAGTCAGGCTGGGGTCCGTGCCGCGCCGGGCATGCTCCAGGGCCTCGGCGTATGCCTGCTGGGCCTGCTGGGCGCTCCCTCTGGCCAGCCAGTGATCGCCCCAGTCATTGAGCACCGCGGCCAGCAACGTCGCATCGTTCCGCGCCCGGGCGATGCCCAGCGCCTCCTGCAGGATACGCTGCGCCTCCTCCCAACGCCGGAGATCAGTATATACCGCCCCGATATGACCCAGCACGGTCGCTTCGGCGACCCTGTTCTGCGCCCGCCGCACCTCCACCAGCACATCCTCGAAGGTGCGCAGCGCTTCGTCACAGGCACCCCGTTGACGAGCCTTCCGCCCCACCGCCAGGAGGTTCTGCCAGCGCTGCATATCCGATGCGGGCACCGGCGCGGGTGTGTTGTTGCCAAAAAGCGCCTCAAAGAACTCGCGTAACCCCATACAACCCCTCGCAAGAAGATGCGGCTGGCCGCCGCTGCGCTGGCGAGCCGATTATAGCCCATTCAATACCAGGAAACACCTCCTGAACGGGCATCCCGGTCCTTCCGCTTCTACGCAGGGCCTATTGACAGGTTGCCGCTCCCTGACTATAATGAAGTTTGATGAGAACATTTGTTCTATACGAGGTGGGATATGGCGTTTCAACTGGGCCGGTGGCAGTTCGAGCTCCGACGCGGCCTGGCCTGGCTGCTGATCCTGGCCGCCGCGCTCGCCGCCTTCGAGCTGTTTAACTTCTCTACGACGGAATATGCCCTGGGAACCTTTTTCGGGGCGCGGGACGCCCTGGGCCTGGCCAGTTGGGCCACAGTGCTCGCCATCGCCTTTTGCGGGATCGATTTCGCCGGGCTGTCGCGCCTGTTCACCCCCCAGTCGGAGTGGCGGAAGGAGCCCAAAGAAGTGTGGCTGCTGACCGCCGCCTGGTTCCTGGGCGCGGCCATGAACGCCACCATGACCTGGTGGGCGGTGACCAGCGCGCTGAGCGAAAACCCTGCTCTGGGCAATGAGCTGGTTTCGCGGGAACAGATCGTGCGGATCGTGCCGGTGTTCGTCGCCGCGCTGGTCTGGATGACGCGCATCATGCTGATCGGCAGCATGGCCAGCGGCGGGGACCGCTTCCTCGCGAGCGGCAGCCGCGCGCCAGCCGTCAACGGACCAGGGCGGGCGATCCGGAGCGCCCCGCCAGCATCCGTGAACGCCAGCCGACAGGTCCCGCTCCCCGACCGGGCGCGCACGGGCAGCCCCTCGCTGCCGGAACACACTCGGCAGCCAGCTTACCGGGAAACAGCGGGGGCGCAGGCTTTCCCCACGCCATCCGCCCGCCCACCCACAGCTCCCGCGCGAGCCTCGACCGTGCGTGCCTACGCGCCCGCGCGGGAGGCGGACGCCCCATACCCGACTCCCCGGCGTTACGACACTCAGCAGGTCCGACCTGCCGCTTCCCCGGACGCGGCCACAGCAGCGGAGCAAGGCGCTGCGCGGCGGGGAGGGCTGCCCCTGGGCGCGCGGGCCACCCCGTCCCCACCTGCCCCCGGCGATGAACTGGTCTACGTCGATTTGGAATAGCCCGTATCAACCGTTGACCGACGACACAGGCGGGGGC
>DAOTXK010000089.1:0-3101 GCA_034435395.1 Anaerolineae bacterium
GGCTGTCCATCGCCGGGCAGGGCTGGAGGATACGGTGGCCCACGAGCTGGCGCATCAGTGGTTCGGCGATAGCGTCAGCCTGGCCGACTGGCGCGACATCTGGCTGAACGAAGGCTTCGCCACCTACGCCGCCGGGCTGTGGCACGAGTGCCAGAGCGGGCCGCGCGCCGTCAACCGGTGGATGCTCAGCGTCTACGGGCACCTGCAAGAGCGGGAAGACGACCTCCCGCTGACCGGCGCGCCGCCCCCGGATGACCTGTTCCACTGGGAGGCTGTCTATCAGCGGGGCGCGCTGACCCTGCACGCGCTGCGCGTCAAAGTGGGCGACCCGGCCTTCTTCGCCATCCTGCGGACCTACTACGACCGCTTCCAGTACGGCAACGCCCGCACCGCCGACTTCATCGCCGTGGCGGAGGAAATCAGCGGCCAGGACCTGGGGGCCTTCTTCGACGGCTGGCTGTACCAGCAGCCCCTGCCGGACATCCCGGAGATGGGCCTGATCCGCGCCGAGCAAACGGTGGAATAAGCGCGGGCCACGGCCAGCCCGCGCCCGTCAGCGTTTTATTCCACCACCGGCAGGGTAAAAATCTGGGACAGATTGGCGGAGAGATACTGCATGGCCACCCAGCCGTACAGCCCTCGTGGCGTCACCCCCAGCACCCAGAACCCCGTCCGATCCCGCCCGACCAGCGTCAGCGGCGCGCCCTGGGGCAGCGCGGTCAGGCGCGGCGCATCGGCGCGGGGAGCCACCCGCATGTTGACCGAAAATTGGGCCACCACTGGCAGCCCGCTGGACGGGATCAGGCCGCCGGACGGCGCGCTCACCACCGGCCCGGCGGGCGGCGGGGCCAGCACGGCGGGCGGCAGTTGGGGGATGGGCAGCGGCGGCGGCACCACGATGACCGGCGCGGGCGGCGGCAGCGGCTCCGTCGGCGGATAAACCCGGGGGATGCCGCGCGGATCCAGCACCTGCCCCGGCCCGACGACCCCCGGCGCGCCGGTTTCCACGGGCGGCAACCCGGCCTGCGGATTGCCGTACTCAAACCGGACATCCGTACGCACCGCCCCGGTCGGCGTGTAATAGACCGCCCGCCACACGTTCCAGCCGATGTAATAGAGGTCCACCCGCCAGCCATCGCCCGCCCGGAACTGCCCGACCAGCTGGTTGGGCTGGTAAAGGAGTTGATCCATCAGGTAATAAGGAGCCGTGCCGACGAAGATGCCCTGGTCGTTAACCAGCCGATAGAACTGCACGTCGCCGTTGGGCAGCTTAAAGATCACGGCATCGCCGATGCCCTGGTAGAGGCGGATGATGCCCTGTTGCTGCTCGCGCTCGATGGCCGGGATGGGCGTCGGCGTGGGGGTGGGGGTGGGCGTGCCGCTCACCCCGGAGCAGGCATAGGTCGTATCCGTCGAGGAGATCGTGCCCCCGGAGTTGTTTAACTGGGAGGCCCGTATCCGGATCGTCGTGCCGCTCGCCTGCGCGGACCAGGACAGCGTGGCCGTGACATCCTGGGCAGCGCCGGGCGCGGCCACGGTGACCTCCCCCGGCAGGGCCACGTCCCCGCCCGCGTCCACGCGGAACGGCGTGAAGCGGATGCTGTTGGGCGTGGGAGCGCCCGTCACCCCATCATAAGCGACCGTCGCGGTCACCCCGGAACATGTGTTGTTCGTCAGGCGCAGGTTGCTCACCGCCGCGCGGACCCCGCCCGGTGGCGGTATCAGCAGCACGGCCAGCCCCAGCGCCAGCACCATAACCGGCCCAATCCACTTGCGCGACATAGGCTCCCCCGCAGCTCATCACCCCAACGATTGATCTCATTATAAGGATAGCGGGCTGCTTCGCCAGATAGGCTGAAAGGGCTACTCGCCCTCATAGGACGCCCGCCAGACGTGCCCGTAGACGTAATCGGCGGCCACCAGCGCCCCGTCCGGGTCCACGGCCACGTCGATGGGCCGGATCAGGCCCGTCATAAACGCGCTCACCAGCGGCAGCCCGTTGGGCAGGATGCGCACCCGAATGACCCGCTGCGCGCCCGCCACGCCGTTCCACAGCGCCAGGAACAGGTTGCCGACGTACTCCTCCGGGAACTGATCGCCGTAGTAGACGACCAGGCCGCGCGGCCCGGCGTCGAAGGGCAGGTCCAGCCAGTCGGGCACCGGTTCCAGGTCCGGCGGCAGGATCGGGCATTCGGCGCAGCCGCGCTCGCGCCAGTAGGGCCAGCCGTGATGGCCGCCCCGCTCCAGGCGCATCAGGCGGTCGCCAGGGCCGATGAACAGCCCGGTATCGGAGACGTAAATCCGTCCATCGGCGGTGATGGCCAGGTCCATCGGGTCGCGGAAGCCCCGGCCCAGCACCTCGACCGCGCTCCCATCCGGCGGCAGGCGCAGGATCGCCCCCTCCCAGGGCGTCGGCGTGGCGTAGAGCATGGGGAGGTTGGGGGAAGCCTCGCCGTGATCGGTGGTCGCCCCGGCGGCCAGGTAGAGGAAGCCGTCCGGCCCGAAGGCCAGACCATTGGGCTGCCCGGCGATCAGCGACCGGCAGCAGGGCAGGTCGTCGCGCAGCAGGCGCGGCGGGTCGCCGGGCTGGATGCTCCACAGCGCGCCGCCGCCGTCGGGCCGCGCCCGCCCGGTGACGTAAAGGATGTCCGTGCCGGGCCGGAAGGCCAGCCCGCCGGGGGAAAGAATATCCCCGGCGATCCACTCGACAGCGCCGCTGGTCTCGTCCAGCGCCACGACCGCCCCCACCTGCGCCCCATCCACGATGACCGCCGCGTACAGCCGCCGGTCAGGGCCGTAGGTGATGGCGATGGGCTGCCCCGGCAACTGGCCCACGTGTGACAGCGCGAAGCCCTCCGGCAGGCGAATCCGCTCCCGGAAGCCGTCGATGTCCTCCTCACAGGGGAAGTCGCCGCAGCTCCAGCCCGCCGTCGGGGCCAGCGGAGCTTCCACTGTGGCCAGGACCAGGGCGGCGTGGGGGGGGGAAGGCGGCGGCGTCAGCGTGATCACCTCCGGCGTGAAGGTCGGCGTGTGGGAGGGCGTCAGGGTCGGCGTGGGCGTGTGGGAGGGCGTCGGCGTCCGCGTATGGGTTGGGGTGGCGG
>DAOTXK010000090.1:0-9511 GCA_034435395.1 Anaerolineae bacterium
GCGTAAAAGCTACCAGCCTGAAAATGGCCGTAATAGGCTTCCTGCGTCTCCTGGCCGGTCAGGTAGGGCCAGGCCGGCCCCCAGATGACCCCCGCCATCGCCAGCGCCAGAGCGCTGACGAGGATGACCGGAATCGCCTGCCGCCACCGCCGTCCCTCCAGCCACGCCGGGAACGCCCCCTGCCGGGCCTGGACCAGCGACCAGACTTCCCGGCCCAGCTGATCGACGGCATCCATCGCCAGCAGGAGCAGCGGCGGCAGCATTGGCAGCCACTGGTAGTCATAGCCCTTGCCCTGGATCAGCACAATGGCCAGGCCGGACAGCAGCCACAGCCAGACGATCAGCCAGCCGCGCCGGATCGCCTCACCGCGCCGCCAGGCCGCCAGCCGCACTCCTGGCCAGAGCGCCGCCAGCAGGATCAGCGGCCACCAGCGATTCCAGCGTTCGGCCACCCCGGCGTTCCACACCACCGGGTCGGAGAACGTGGCATAATTCAGTGTGATCAGCGCGCTCTCGATCAGCAGCCCCAGCGCCCCAATCGCCGCGAAGTAGGCCATCCCCCCCAGCCCGACCAGCGATCCCCCGGCGGCGAATGCCAGGGCCTCCTTCAGCAGCACGGCGCGCCTCTCGGAGAAGGGACCCGCGCCCTCCGCCAGTCGGGCCACGGTGTGCCCGGCCACCAGAGCGATCACCAGCAGCGCAAATGGATACTTGAACCACAGGGTAAGGGCCGAGCAAGCGCCGGAGAGTAAGGCCCACCGCCAGCCCCGCCGCCCGCTCCCGGCAGCCTGGAGGGCGAAGGCGACCGCCAGCGTCATGGGCACCATGGCGATGCCGTCGTTCTGGGTCAGCGTCCAGAAAGTTTCGGTGAAATAACAGGCGGCGAAGCCGGCTACCGCCAGGACGGCGGCCCGCCAGCCGGACAGGTGACGCGCGATCCCGTACAGGGCGAGGCCGATGGCCGGGAACATCAGCAGGTCGATGGCCCGCACGGCCATCGTGGTGCGCCCGAAGAGCGCCAGCGCCCCGGCATACACGTAAAAAACCGCCGGCGGCTTGGTGTCCCACAGGTCGACATACGGCACGCGCCCATCCAGAATGCCGCGACCGGCCACGGCATACAGGCCCTGATCCAGGCCCAGGGGATAGGTCAGCGTCGGCAGCGCCAGCAGCGGCAGCCCTCCCAGCAATGCCAGCAGAATCAGGCGTTGGCGTCGGTTCATCGTATCAGCCCCCATGAGCCGGGTAGATGCCCTCCCCTGGCATTCGTCGTCGGCAGCTGATCGTCGGGCGCGGGCAGGAGACCCTCGTCAGGTCCGGTTGTGCGTATCCGTCAGGCGGCCGTCGCGCAACTCGTGGACCACATCGGCCTCTTCCCGCACCTGCAGGTCATGGGAGACGACCACCACGGTGATATTCAGCTCATCCACGAACCGGCGAAGCTGATCCAGGATGCGGCGGCCTGTCTGCGAGTCCAGCTGGCCGGTCGGCTCGTCGGCCAGGATCAGGGTGGGCCGGGCGGCCATGGCGCGGGCCAGCGCCACCCGCTGCTGCTCGCCGCCGCTCAACTCGTAGGGGCGGTGCCTGGCCCGATCGGTGAGGCCGACCCATTCCAGCGCCTCCCTCACCCGCCGCTGCCGCTCCTCGCGGGGCAGCCGCCGCATCCGCAGCGGCACGCTGACGTTCTCCTCAGCGCTCAGCAGAGGCAGCAGGCCGAACGTCTGGAACACGAAGCCGATGTGGTCGCGCCGCAGGGCCAGCCGCTGCCGCTGATCCATCTCGTCGAGCCGCCGCCCGTCCACCCAGACCGCCCCCGCCGTCGGATCGTCGAGACCGGCGATCAGGTTCAGCAGCGTGGTCTTGCCAGACCCCGACCGCCCGACGATGGCCGTCATCTGGCCGGGGAAAACATCCAGCGTCACGTCGTTGATGGCGTGGATGTCCTCCCCCCCCAGGTGGTAGACGCGGTGCAGGCCCTGCACCCGGATGATCGGCTCCCCGGCTCCCCGGTTCATTCGGCCCCCGCCTCCTTCCCTCCCGCGTCATGATGATCCGGGTAGACGCCCACGTGATCCTCGCGCAGGCGCAACTTGACGCGGTCTTTCATGTCCAGCGCCTCGATGTAAGTCTGCGGCAGTTGCAGCCGCCCGACGCGGTCCAGGATGGCGAATTCCTCCTCGGAGATGGCCGCGCCGTCCGTCCCGCGCCGCCGGATGACCTCGGTGCTGGTCCGCCCATCGCGGAAGCCTACCACCCGGTCCACCCGACTGGCGACCGTGTAGTCATGGGTCACGACCACCACCGTCACGCCGTGCGCGTCATTCAGTGCCCGCATCGCTTCAAAGATATCATTGGCGGCTTCGCTGTCCACCTCGCCGGTCGGCTCGTCGGCCAGCAACAAGGCGGGGCGGTTGGCCATGGCGACGGCGATGGCCACGCGTTGCTGCTCCCCGCCGCTCAGGCGATCTGGGTGGTGGTGCAGCCGGTCGCCCAGGCCCACGCTCTCCAGCAGGTGGACGGCCCGATCATGCCGCTCCCGGCGGCGCACGTGGTTCAGCGCCATCGGTAGCTCGACGTTCTCCAGCGCCGTCAGGTAAGGCAGCAGGTTGCGCGAGGTCTGCTGCCAGACAAAGCCCACCATACAGCGGCGGTACAGCACCTGGGCGCGCCGATCCATCTCCAGCAGGTTGTACGCGCCCACCTGGACCCGGCCCGCCGTCGGCGTATCCAGGCCGCCCAGGATGTTCATCAGCGTCGACTTGCCGGAACCCGACGGCCCCACCAGCGCCATCATCTCGCCGCGTCGAATAAGCAGATCAAGGCCCTGTAAGGCGACGACCTCCAGGTCGGCCACCTTGTAAATCTTGACCAGGTTCTCACACGTCACGAAAACATCACTCATGGACCCGTCCCTCTAACCCGTGAAACCCCGCCGCCGGGCGGGCACCAACGGGCCGTGGCAGACCGCGCATACGTCCACCGCCGACGCATACTCCAGACCGCACGCCTGGCATACCTTCCGCTCAGGGCCGATCTGCGCCCCGACCAGCGACCGCGCCACCTCCCAATCCAGCCCGGCAGCCGTCAAATCCCTGATGACATACTCCACTGGCGCGCCGCCTTCCAGCCGCGCGCGAATGGTATTGATCTGGGCGGCCAGGTCGGGCGGCGGCTCCGGCGGCATGCCATCCAGCACGCCCGGCTCAAAGGCCGCGCCGCAGGTCTGGCACTCCACGTACTCGCCGCCCCGCCCGATGGGGAAGATGGGGATGAAGTACAGCGTGAAGTAGGGCTTTGCCTCCTTGCGCTCATAAAGGCGTTCGGCGCGGCACTGCGGGCAGTAGAACCGCCCGGAGCCGACGGTTTTGGTTTTGGGTCGTGTGCCAAAAATGATCATCACCCTATCCTTCAGTTCACCCTACTCTTCGCCTCTACGGAGCACCTGGGACACCGGCATCCGCCGCAGGTAAACGGCTGTGGCCCCCATCAGGGCGATAAACGCCACCAGCAACACCAGCAGCAACCCGAACACCTCCATCACCGGCAGGCGCAGCGCCTCGCCGCCGATCAACTCCAGGAAGGGCAGCAGCAGGTAGGCGAGCAGCGCACCCAGGAGAGCGCCAACCAGCAGAGCTGGCGTGACCAGCGCCGCCTGCTCGATGGCCAGCAGACCCCAGATGTTGCGCCCTTCCCAGCCCATCGCCTGCAACACGGCGAACGAGATGGCGCGGCGGCGGGCCGTCACCGCCAGGTAAAAGCCGAAGTCCAGCACGCTCAGGCTGAGCGACACCCAAAACCCGGCGAACAGCATCCCGGTGATGGCGTTCGGCAGCGGGTCCCGCTGGATGTCATTGTAACGGTCCCAGGCGTAACGCGCCTCTTCCACGCCGGGCAGGCCAGCCACGGCCCGGCGCAGGTCATCGTCCGGCTGGCGGGCCGCCAGGTCCAGCCAGACCTGGTTCCAATCGTAAAACGCGTGCACCGAGGCCGCCCCGTTGAGGGCCGGACGCAGCGCATCCGCCCGCGCGAACAGGAAGCTGTCTCGCGCCGTCATGGTGGGAAAATCCGGCACCACGGCGGCCACCCGGTAACGAAACTGCACCCGGCCCAGCGTCAGGGGCAGCTCGATCATCGCCTCGTCGCCGGCGGCCAGCGGTCGGCGGCGGTCGGACCGCCGGCCAACATAGTCGGCGAAGGCCTCGGAGACGACGACAGGCACCGCCTGCGCCGGCGTCTCGTGAACGGTCAGCGCTGGCTCGCTCAGGCCGCCGCCCACCCGCCGGATGCGATAGTCGATCTGCAGGCTGGACTCGCCCTCCGCTGCCTGGGCGGTGGTGATCATCACCGACAGGTCGCTGGGTAGCTGGAAGTGGCGCAGACCCGCCGCCCAGCCTTCCGAATCCCCATCTTCGAAACCGGCCAGGCGCGTCGCCTCGCCGTCCGCGCCGATGGCCCGCAGGTCATCCAGGTAGATCGTGTGCTGGAAATCCGGCAACTCGCCGCGCCGACTCACCAGCCTCAGGCCGACCAGCCGCCAGGGGGCCTGCCCCAGCCCTTCCGGCAGCGCCGCCCGGTAAGTGACAAAACGTCCGGCGTCCGTCGGGTCAACCGTGGTCATCTCCACCGCCAGCGGCACGCCCGCCGCATCGAGGAAGTCCGCCGTGAGCTGCGTCGCCGTTGGCTCGTCCGGACTCGGCTCGGCATAAACCTCAACCGTCACGGCGGTGGCATCTTCCGGCAGGCGCTGACCCGGCAGGGGCGGCGGCGTCAGGCCCCGCAGCGGCGCAACGGCGGCCTCCCAATCCGCGAAGACCGCGCCGAAGGTCTCCGGATCGACGCCGAAAAGCGCGATTGGCTGCTCCCCGGCGCGGCGGGGTGTCTCCACCACCAGCAGCCGTGCGCCGCCGATCACGTCCGGCAGACTCATCAACGCCGCCGCCACCTCGGTCTGGCGAGGATCAAACGTCACCGCGGCATCAGCGCCCGTTTCCCCCCGCGCCACCGCCCACGCCCCCCCATCACGGGTCGCCGCCAGCGCCAGCGAAGCCGTGCCCAGCGCCAGCGTGCCGATCAGCAGCAGCACCAGCTGGGCGTAGTGCCCCGGATCGCGCTCGACGTTCCACAGGGCCAGCGGCAGCGTCAGCCCGGCGTTCCTGCCGAACAGCCGCCCGATCAGACGCATCAGCCACGGGAAGAGGCGCAGCCACAGCAGCGCCGCCCCGGTCAGGACCAGCGCCGGGCCGAGCAGGTTAAACGGATCGTTCAGGCCGCCCGCCTCCGACGCCCCGGTAGCGATCAGGCGGATCAGCGAAGCCGGGTCTTGCAGCAGCGCCCCCACGCTGGAACCGACATCGCCGCTGATCAGGAAGTACAGCCGCAGCATGAGGGCCAGCCCGACGATCAACAGCGCGACATCCAGGAAGTAGCGCGCCCACAGGGGCCGCGTCGGCGGGCGGCTGATCAACTGTTTGAGCAAAAGCAGGCTGCGCCGGGCCGCCGGCCACGCCGGGACGGTCAGCGCCACGGCGGCGGCAGCAGCGGCGGCCAGGCTCAGCCCAAAAGCGCTCCCCGGCAGCGAGCGAACGCCCAGCGTCGCTCCTCCCAGCGTCCGGGCCAGCGGGCCGACCCGCTCCAACAGCAGCAGGAGGCCCTGAGCGATAAACGGCCCGGTCGCCGCGCCCACCGCGCCCAGGCAGGCCACCGTCAGCAGCTGCATCTTCATCAACTGAATCAAGCTCCCTCCCCGGCTGGTGATCGACGCCCACTCGGCCCCCTGCTGTTCCAGCACCAACGCCACCGTCGTCACCAGATGATAGAGCATCAGGACCAGCACCGCCCCGGAGAGCAGGATGATCGGCCCCTCGGTCGCCTGCAAGCCGCGCCGGAAAGCAGCGATCAGGTCGGTCAGGCCGGTGAAGATCAGCAGGTCCGGGTAGCGGGCCTGCAAGACTCCCTGAAGGCGGGACAGCCGGGCTTCCAGCGTGTCCAGCGTGTCGGCATGGATGACATCGGGGTCGGTCGCCATCCACCAGAGGTAGGTATTGCCTGCCGTCACCCCAGCCAGCCAGTCATCGTATGCCCCATAGGCGACGATCAGGCCGAAGTCGTAACGCTCCGTCGCCAGCCCTGTCGGTACTTTCTCCCCCACCAGCACGATCCGCTGTCCTTCCCAGAACGGATCGCCGGGCGGCAGCGCTGGTTCCACCAGGCCGACGATGCGCACAATCGCCGTCCGCTCCGGCCTGGCCCCCACCACAATCCGATTTCCGACCTCGACGCCAGCTTCCGCCGCCGCCTGGACGGTGACCACGGCCTCCACCTGCCCCCGGTTGTAAACGCCCAGCTGCCGCCGCGACAGCTCCTCATCCGACAACCCGGCAGGGCTGGCCTGATCGGGCGTGGCCAGGCGGACCGGCCAGCGCCCCTCGGCCAGGGTGAACAATTCCGGCAGATTCGAGTAGCTGACCAACTGGTAACAGTTGGGCGTGCGGGGCGTAAAAACCGTGGTCGGCTGGCCGAGTCGGTAGCGGAAGCCGCACGTCACACCGGAGGAGCGGGCGCTGGCATCCACCCGCGTGACCACGCCGCTCAATTCCTGGTCCAGCGCCTCCCAGACATCCGGGCCGATCGGCTGGCGGCTGCTGAGCGTGATGTTCAGCCGCTCCGGCGCGGTATGCGCCACCGCGAAGCGTAACCCGGCCTCGGAAACGGCGCGCACATACAGCGGCCCCAGCGCAAAAAAGCCCGTCACCAGGCATACCGCCAGCAACAGGATGCCCAACAGGCGCGACTCGTGCCACATCCGGCGGATGATCATCCCCAGCGGCATGGGTTACTCCTCACCCAGGTGCAGGGTCTGCGCCACGGACAGACGCCGCACCAGCAGCAGACTGCTCGCCAGGACCGCCGCCAACACAGCCATCATAATCAACCCGTACTGCAACAGGGCCGCCGTCTCCACCTGCACCACGAACGGCGGCGTGATCGCCTCGCCGGTCGCGCCGATGGCCAGCGTCGGCACCACCTGAGCGCTCAGAATGGCCCCCAGGCCCACGCCCAGCAGCGCCCCCACCAGCACCACCAGGGCCTGCTCCAGCGCCAGGCTCATCACCAGCCGCGTGGCAGACAGCCCCAAGGCCCTCAGCACGCCAAATTCCGTGCGGCGGCCCTGGGCCGTCAACGCCGCGTAGGTCACCAGCCCGAACACGCTCAGCGCCAGCGCCACCACAAAGGCCAGGAACAACAGGCCCATCAATCCCAGCGACAGCGGATTGGTCTGCAAGGTCCGCATGGCATGTTCCACCGTTTCCGCGCCGGTCACGGCCATGCCATCACCCTCCATGTCAAAACGGGCCGCCACGGTCGACGGCGAGACCCCCGGTGTAAGGCGCAGCCACATTTCCGAGGGATAAACGGCGGCGCTGGGGCGGCGGTTGAGGGCATATAACAACGCCTGCTGATCGACCACCAGGAAGGGCCGCTGGTCCTGATACAGGGTGGGGAAGTAGGGCACGGCGTCCAACACCTGTACCGTCGGGCGGACCCGTCCGACGTTGATCAGTTGCAGGGTATCGCCAGGGGTCAGGTGGTTGAGGTCCATCAGGGCGCGGCTGGCGATGGCGGGAATGGGGCCGCCCTCCGGGTAATCCAGCACCAGCCCCAACGTGCTGGACTGCCCCCGCTGGTCCCACACCACCTGACGACCCAGCATCCCGGCGCGGCCAGGGACCACGGCCAGGGTGGTGGTCCCCTCGATCAGCGCCCCCGAGTCGTAGACCAGCTCCCAGCCGCCGTCCGTCAGCCAGTCCAGGTGCGTCACCCCTCCAGCGGCGTCGATCAGCGTCAGATCGGCCAGCGACAGGCGCAGGTCGTTCTCTTGGGTGGTGTTGCGGGCGTTGTGCCGCCAGTACAGCGCTTCCAGGCGCAGCTGACCCTGCGGCGCGTAATCCGGGCGGTCCAGCGCCGCCTCAAAATACACCCAACCGCTGGTGTTGAACGAGCGCGTATCCAGGCCGGGACGGTCCACGCCCACGCGCTCCCATTCGATCTCCACCACATCAAAGGGCACGTGGAGGAAGATGCCCGCCTGGTCGCGCAGTCGCAGCCAGAGGGCGGTCCGGGTCAACAGGCGATCCAGGTCCGGCTGATACAGCCCGGCGCTGGAAAAGCTGAAGCGCGGCTGATCGATGCGCGCCCACAGGCCGATCCGACGGGGCGCAGTCGGCAGGGCGCGTCCCGGTGTCGGCAGGGCCAGCGGTTGACCTGGCGGACGCGGCATTTTGACCGGCCCCAGGTCGCCCCGCCAGTAGATGGCGCTCTCGAATGTGTCCGGGTCAATCGCCAGCACCTCCCCCGCCACTGGATTCTGTCGATCGCTGGACACGTCAGCGTTGACAAATCTCAAGGCCGGGCTGGCCGCGGCCACCTCCGGCATCGCCAGATAGGTCTCCCGCGGGCGGACGCGATCGGCGTTGAGGACGATATCGCGCTCCGTCAGCCGGATGTCGGCCCCCACCTGGTAGCGGGCCTGATCGCGGTGGCTGCGGTCCACGGTGGCCCGGAAGCTGGTGGCGAACCAGCCGACGCCAACAGCCAGCGCCAGCAGGAAGGTGACCCGCCCATAGTGGACAGGTTCGCGGCTGAGCTGCCAGGTGGCCAGCGCACCGCCCAGCCCCTCGCGACCGGCGAAATACCGGGACAACAGCCGCATCAGCCAGGGGAACAGGCGCAGCAGCAGGCTCCCCAGCGATAAAAACAGCAGCGCCGGGGCCATCAACAGCAGCGGATCGGCCTCCACACCGCCGATCTGGGTCGTCGCCAGCGGCGAGTCGAGGCTGACCAGCCGCCAGAAGGCCGCGCCGCTCACCAGAAACAGGATCACATCCAGGTAGTAGGTCTGCCACCAGGGACGGTCCGCGCTGCGGGAGGCCACGCCACCAGCCAGGATCAGCGGCAGCCGCAGCGCCGGGCGCAGCGTCGCCATCAGCGCCACAAAGGCCGCCCCCGCCGCCACCCCGGCGAAGGCAAACGCCGACCCATCCAGCAACAACGGGAGCTGCCCCAGGCCCGTGAAGGCGGGGCCTAACCCCACCAGCACCCGCTGGCCCAGGAACGGGGCCAGGGCCACCCCCAAAATCATGATAAAAAAGGCTTCGGTCCCCCGCAGCAGGATGATCTGGTGGTCGAACGCGCCCCGGCTCTGAAGCATGGCCAGCTCACGCCGCTCCCCCCGCCGGACCAGGGTTGCCGTCGCCACCAGGAAAAACAGCACCAGCGCGCCGATCTGGAGGAGTAACAGGCCAAACGGCGCGCCCAGCAGCCCCACTTCCTGGGCATACGCGCTCAGCATGGGGATCAGATCGGTGCTATAGACGAAATTCAGCCGACGACCACCCGGCGCGTTAAACAGCCGCCCCAGGTTATCGGCAAACCCGCGCAGGTGGGCCACCGCCGCCGGGATCGCCGGGAAGGGCAGCGCGGTGTGATCAAAGAGCACCCGCCAGCCCAGCAC
>DAOTXK010000091.1:0-12475 GCA_034435395.1 Anaerolineae bacterium
CCACCAGACTTCCGCCCGAATGTGCGCGGACGCCTGGCGCGAATACTGATCGAAGGCCCCCTCAAAACGCACCTCGAAAGTGTAATGATAGCCCAACAGCTTTTCCAACCCGTCGTCCACCAGTGGGAAAGCGATGGTCTCATAGCCGGGCGGCGGCGCGTTTTCCGTGAGCGCAATGGCCGTCCCCAGCGATTCCACGCTGTACGGTGGCGGCGGTGGCGTCTGCCCCAGGCCACGGCAGCCGCTGATGACCAGGGACAGCAGCACGAACCACGCCAGTGATTGCCTCAAGGGTCTGCGCATCAGACACAAAGCCCCCTGGTTCATCGGGAAATGCTTCCTCCCCCGGTCGCCTCAACCCTGGCCAGCCACTTTTTAACCATCGGCGTCCCCTCACCCTGGCCGCCGCGATCACTCCCAAGAGACGATCCCTGTGCATCGGGCACGTCAGGATGTTCCCGCCGGGATGAACCCTCAGGCCGTCAGCCCCCCGAAGCGCTCTTCCCACTCGGTCATGATTTTGACCGTCTGGGTGGCTCCAAAGCGCGTGACGCCGACGGCCCGCACCGCCAGCGCCTCCGCCAGACTGCGCACGCCGTGCGCCGCCTTGACCTGCACCCTGTCGCTGACGCTGGCCCGCATCAACTTCAGCGCCTCGATGGTGTAACCGGATGGCGCAAAGCCAGTGCTGGTTTTGACGAAATGCGCCCCTGCTTGCTCACAGAGATGGCAGGCCCGGACGATCAGTTCATCACTCAGGTAGGCGATCTCCAAGATAACCTTGACTGTCGCCCCTCCTGCCGCCTGAACCACGGCGGCAATATCATCACCGACCAGATCATACTCCCCGCCGAGCAGCGCCCCGATGTTCAGCACCATGTCGATCTCCTGCGCGCCCTGGCCCACCAGGTGGCGGGTTTCGAATGCCTTGGTTTCGGTCGTTTCGTCGCCATGGGGAAAGCCGACAACTGTATTGACCAGCACCTCGCTCCCCTGGAGCATCTGTGCGGCCAGGGCGGTGTAACACGGCTTGACCGTCGCCGCCGCCACGCGGTACCGCTGCGCGATCCGAAGACCCTCGACCGTATCCGCCCGCGTGACCGTTGGCTTGAGCATGGAATGATCGATCATCTTCGCCAGCTGCTCCCGGGTGATGGCAGCTTCACTCTGGTTACTCATCTTCTCCTCCCAGCGGTATGACAGCGGCCGTCTCCCACGGCTGCCGGCGGCCCGGATCACCGTACATAAAACACACCTTCTCCACCAGGAAGGTGAAAGGGTCAAAATCGGGGCGAGGCGCAGCGTTGAGCGTTTCTTCGGTCTCGAACATGCCCAGCGTCATGTGCGGGTTCAGGCCGCCAAACTGCCCCTCATAGGGCGGATAGTCTGGGAAGGCCGCCAGTATCCGCCGGTGCAGGGCCAGGATGGGCGCGGGATCGCGCGGCGCGAGATACAGCACGCCGGGGAATGTCCCATAGTGATCCAGCGTCACGGTAAACGGCGGGAACAGACGGCAGACCTCCCACAGCTTATCAGCCGCCGCCCGGAGCACCTCCGGGTTCAGACCGCTGGCCACCGTTCCCGGCGAGACAAACGGCCACATGATGGTGATATGCGGCATCGCCGGATAAAAGTTCACCTCGGAATACGCCTCGCGATAGGCTCTTGCAAAGGCGGCAACTGCTGCCGGCATGGGGATCACCACCGCCGACACCAACGCCCGGTCGGCTTCTGCTGCCATGATGTCCTCTTCGCTGCGCCGACGCCAGGCGGCCACTAGAACAGATTCACCGGCCCGGACGGGACCGGCTCAACAATCTGCAACGGATTCGGCACAAAAACCAGGACAAACACGATGAGGGCCACGATCGCGATGAAGCGACGCCGATTGTCCAGCGGTGTCAGCATGTCCAGCGGCGTGGCATAGGCGCGCCCGAAGACGAGCAACAGCGCCACCCAGAGAAACCAGGCGTCCGAGACGGTGAGCGCCAGGGCCGCCATCATCAGCACTGCCGGCAGATACAGCCGCCGCGCCCGATCGCCGAACAGGGTATACACCACGTGTCCGCCGTCCAACTGCCCCACCGGAATCAGGTTCAGGCCGGTTACAAACAGGCCGGTCCATCCCGCCTGGGCCAGCTGGTTCAGGAGCACGTCCACCCGCCCATCGGGCAAAAAACGGCCAAAGGTCACCGTCTTGGCCATGGCATACAGGAGGGAATTCCCCTCCAATATGAAGGCATGATCGGTCGGCAGGCGCTGAACCTCAGCCGTGGCCAGGCCGAGGAGCAGGATCGGCACGGCAAAAACCATCCCCGCCAGCGGCCCCGCCGCCCCCACGTCCAGCAGCATCTTCCGGTTGCGAATCGGGGCGCGCAGTTGAATGAACGCGCCCAGGGTGCCGAAAAAACCAAATGGCAGGGGGATGAAGTAGGGCAGCGTGACCGGAATCTTGTGCCGCCGGGCAGCGAAGTAATGCCCCAGTTCGTGCGCGCCCAGGATCAGCACCAGGCTGAGGGCATACGGCCAGCCCCGCCACAATTCACGAAACTGGCGGTTCGGGTCCCCGATCAGGGCTTCGCCCAGGGCAATCCCCGCGCCTGTATACAGCAGGCTGAGGACGGTCAGGACAAGCAGCACCGCGTTCGGCCACCAGGGGCGCGGCTTGGGGTCAAACCGCCCCGCCACCACCTGGATAACCTGCACGCCGTCTCTCTCCCGAAACAGCGGCAGCTGACCATATGGTTTCAGGCGGGCGTCCAGCAGGTCATAAGCCTGCTCAGAGTCCAGCAGCAATGTCCCGGTAAAAAACGCGGTCATCCCTGGCCTGGGGTGATATTCCTCGCTCTCGATCTGGAAAACCTCGGCGACGGCCGCGCGAATCGCAGCAGAGGACACACCTTCCGGCAACACCTCAACGGCATCGATGGCGGGCAAGTCCTCTTGAGGTGACATCTCGTCTAACATCAGCCAACACCTTCATTCCTTGGCAATCAATCTGGTGATCAGGTTCCCACTATAACGCCAGTTTCCACTTTTGTCTTCAGACCGATGCCACCGCCGAAGCCTCAATCTCGTGGGACGACATGGTGTTCCCGGCAGCGCGCCTCATAGACCTCCGCCGCGCCAACCATGATGACTGGATCGTGATAATGGGCCGGAAGACCATCGACCAGGCGCTGGGTGCGGCTGGCCTCCTCCCCGCAGATCACGCAGATGGCGTGCAGTTTGTGCACCTCCTCGGCACGGGCCATCACCGCCGGCATCACCCCGAAAGGCTCTCCCCGGAAATCCATATCCAGGCCGGCCAGCACCACCCGCACCCCCTGTCTGGCGAGCGTATCCACCACCCCCGGCAGGGCCTCATCAAAGAACTGCGCCTCATCGATCCCGACCACGGTGGTATCCGGCTCCACCAGCCCCAGAATTGCTGTCGCCGACTCCACGGCCTGGGCCTCCAGCCCCTGGCCATCATGGGAAACGACTTTCTCTTCCGCGTAACGATTGTCCAGCGACGGCTTAAACACCTGGACCTTTTGCCTGGCAATTCTGGCGCGTCGCAAGCGCCGGATCAACTCCTCTGTCTTGCCACTGAACATGCTGCCGCAGATGACCTCGACCCGTCCGCTGTGATGTTTCATTCCCACCCTCTCCCTCCTTGCCTGAAGTCAAGCTTAACACAAAAACAGGGCAGGCATTTGTTAACGCCTGCCCTGTAGAGAGCGCTTCTTCGGCCTACTCAAAGGCAGTTGCCTCTGGAGCAGGCAGTTCATAACCACGCTCCCGCAACCGCCGCTTCAACTCGGCCAGCGCCTTGCGGCCAAAACCCTGAATCTCCAGCAGCCCTTCCTCGCCAGACTCGGCCAGCCTCTCCAGCACATCACCCACGATCGTGATGTTGTGTTCCGCCAGAACGTTCAGGTAGCGCGTGCCCAGGCCCAGTTCCGCCAGCGTGACCTCAGGCGAGGTCCGCGACGCCTCTCGCGCCTCCGCCTCCGCCTGAATCTCGTCGCGTACCTGGAGACGTTTATAGAAGCGATCAACCTGTCCCTCCGTGTCGACGATACGCCGCTCACCGGTGTAAAACGGATGGCAGGCCGAACATACATCGACGCGGATCTCCGGCACGGTTGCGCCGGTCGTCCAGGTATTGCCGCAGGCGCACGTCACCGTGGCCTCGGGATACCATTGGGGGTGAAGACCTTCTTTCATAGTGCTCCGCATCCTTCCACGCCACGGACCGCTGGGGGTTAGCGTGGCGTTGTAGTTTAGATGTCGTTTTCCTACCGGTCGTCGGGATCAGGCATCCGCCGGGGCGTGCGGGCTTTCCGGATAAACGCTGACCCGCTTGCGCCCGCGCGCATACGTCTCGAAGTAGACATACCCGGGCCGAGTCGCAAAAATGGTGTAGTCCCGACCCATGCCCACATTCTCGCCAGGGTGGAATCGGGTGCCCCGCTGGCGAACGATGATGTTGCCGGGAATCACAAATTCGCCGCCGAACTTCTTGACGCCGAGACGCTTGGACTGGCTGTCCCGTCCGTTGCGGCTGGAACCGCCGCCTTTTTTATGCGCCATCTTTCCTGCCTCCTGACCGGCTAAGCCGGGATGATCTCGTCAATACGTAACCGGGTATAGTGCTGGCGGTGCCCCTTCTTACGACGATAGCGCTGTTTGGGGCGGAATTTCCACACGATGATCTTGCGGTCACGGTATTGATCCACCACCGTCGCTTTAACGCGCGCCCCATCGACCAGGGGAGCGCCAATGGTGGCTTTGTCGTCATCGGCTACCAAAAGAATCTCATCCAGCTCAATGGTCTCGCCGACCGCGTAGGGCAGCCGTTCGACATCAATTTCTGCGCCGACTTCGGCGCGGTACTGGCGGCCGCCAGTCCGGATAATCGCATACATGCAAAACTCCAATCTTCGCTTGATCGCCGCGAGCGTCGCCCGCAGACACGCGCACGGGGAAAATTGGGATAGGTACGGTAAAGAACCCCAGCATTGCCGGGGCGAAGCCATTATACCGGCCCTGGCCAGCACCGTCAATGCTTTTTGTGGACTCCGGCGCCCACCAGCGACGCGACCGCTCAACACGTTCTTACGTCGCCCCCAGGACCAGCGCCTCCGTCCCAGGATGTCCGCATCAACGCTTCATTTGGTTTTAATATGAGTTCGGTTATAGCTTGCTTCGAATAGGCCGCAAAGCCGCGTGTACGCCTCGCTATCCGTATAAAATTAACATAGAGTAGACGCAATGGAAGCGGTGACAGTGGAGCGCATGATGCTCGCCGAGCAACGCTATCGGGCGGCCATTCTGGCGCTGCGGGACGGACAGTGGGAACAGGCTGCTTTGCACCTCCTGGAGCTGATGGCAGCTTCATCAGGTTATCGTAATGCGTCGGAAGTGCTCACCACCCTGGAAAAGACCCGCGCGGTCGCCTACTGGCGCGCGGCTTTTGCCTTCGCCCTGGAACGCCGCTCGGTGGAGCACGCCGAAGCAGCCATCAACAAACTCAGCCAGCTCGCCCCAGGGATGCCCGATCTGCCTCAGATGCGCCAGCGACTGCGGGCGGCACAGGCGGGAGACTGGCGACCACCCGCCGAAACTGAGCAACCGCCACCTGAGCCTGGCGAAACTGCCACCGACCTTCCATCACTTGATGAAGTCCGCCCGGTTGGCGCCGCCCCGCCAACGCCCAACGCCGAGGGTCAGACAACGGACCCAGGGCCCTGGCCAGATGCTCGTGCCAGGCAGGCCCTGCCAGCGAGCGGCCCGCCGGAACCGGCCGCTCGCCAGCCAGTGGCGAGAGGGGCACCTCCCACGGATACGCCACCCGATAATGGCGGCGCGCTTTCCCCCCGGCCCATGTCCCTGGCGGAGATACTGGACGAAGAGCCTCCTCGCGTCCTCAAGAGCGCGCTCTTTACCGACTCCCGGCCCGACATGAGCATCTCTGCTGGGCCGGTCTATGACGCCCTGACCAAACCGCGCGCCCTGAAAACCCCGACTTTTCTCGACGAGACCGGTCCTTCGCCGCCTGCCGAACCGGGGTCGATGCTGCCGCCGTTGGCCTACGAAACCAGACCTCACACTCTCCCCGAATCCCCCCCGCCCCCAACGGCCAGCCTGGAGGACACCCGCCCTGTCCCAACCCCAGCGGGAACGGGGATCACCGCCTGGGCCAGCGCGGCGGGCGAACGGGCCGTACCCGTGTCCACTGACGAAGCGACCGTGGAAACGCTCGTGCCGGGCCTCCCCGAAACCGACGCCCTCGGCAGTGATTTGAAGCGGGCGGTGCGGTCACGGCCCTACCGCCGTCTGGAACGGCTGGCAATCATCCTGCTGGGTATTTTGCTGGTCGCCATCCTGGCTATGGCCGTGGTGCTCAATGGGCCATCCGGCATGACCGGGGCTATTGATCCCTTCGGTGGCGTACAGAGCAACTCACCAGAAGACGCCGCGCCAGCCCCTTCGCCCGCAGGGGATGAGGGTTCTCCACCGGGCGAGGTGGAAGCGCTGATCCGTGCCATCGACACCCAGGTCGGCCAGGTTGAGTCACCAGAAGCGGCGGTCCAGGCGCTGCGCGCTCTGCAGACGGTGGTACTTGACCTCACCGATGACGACAGCCCGCTCCAGGCAGCGCTGCTCGCCTGGCTGGAAGCGGGGGATCAGTCGCTAAACGCTGCCCTGCAGGCTGCCGAAGACTGCCCGGCGGGTCGGCCAGAATCGCCAGCCTGCACCGATGCACAAACGGCGCACCGTTTGCTGGCCGAACAGACCGCCCACGCCCGCGAGGCGGTTTGCGCGCTGACTGCCTGCCCGAACCGATGATTCCCTCAGCCGTCGGCGTGCCTGCATCCACCCGGCGGCGATGACTGATCTTCCCGGCTGCTCAGAGCCGCGCCTCCCACACGGGGACTTCCTCTCCGATGTCAACGAAACCGAAGCGCCGGTAGAGATGCCGGGACGCCTGGTTGCTGGCCTGGGTGTTGACAGTCACCACATGAATGCCCTGTTGCCTGAAGCGCAGCAAGGCCCATCGCAGGAGCGCGCCGCCCACGCCCTGCCCCTGCATCTCCGGCGCGGTCGCCAGGCGGACCAGATGCACGCCTGTCTCATGAGGGATCGTCAGTTCGTAGGCGACCACTTCACCCTCAAGCTCCGCCACGGTGAAAGAAACCGCCTCACGACTGGCAGCCGTCACATCATCAGCTCCCATCCGCCACCCTGGCTCGAAGGCGGCATGATCCAGCGCCCCCACGGCAGGAATGTCCGCCGCCCGCGCGTCCCGTAAGATCAGATCATGGCGTTCAGGGGGAGGAAACAACCGACGCTCGCCGCCGACGTAGCGCATCGTGACCACGTCATCCACATGAAAAAAGGCAGCCCCGGCCAGCGCCCGCCCCAGCCATCCTTCCATCGCCAGCGCGCAGACCCTGAACACCCCCCGCTCACGCAGTGGGGACTCCAGATACGCCCACAGTTGACGCACAGTTGACCCAACGGACACGCCCCCGCGCAGGGCCACCACCCGCAGCCAGCTGGCCCCGGCCAGCGGCGGCGAGACCGCCATCAGCGCCGCCAGACTCTCGCCCTGCCAGCCCAGGCAGGCCGTCACCGCCGGGTTACGAAACCATTCCTCAACGCCCTGCCAGTCCAGGTGAACGTGCGAACGGGCGGGGTGCCGCAGGAGCGCCTGCACCTGTGGGTAATCTTCGTCCCGGTACAGACTCAACGACAACGACCGCCTATCGCCCGGCAGACCCCACCCCGGCCCACGCCTGACCATCGCGCCTGCTTCTTTCGCCTGGGGAGGCCGGTTAACCGCCGTCCGAGTCGCCCGCCGCTGGCAAGGCTTGCAGCGCTTCGCGAGCGGGCGTGTAGTTCGGATTAATAGCCAACGCCTGTTGAAAGTTGCGGAGGGCGCGGTCCCGTTCGCCGAGCGCTTGGCGGGCCAGCCCGGCGTAGTAGTACGTCTCCTCGATGGGATGCTCGTCCGGCGTGGTCGCCAGATTGACCTGGGCCAGCGCGATCACATCCTCATAGCGCCCCACCTGGTAGTAAGCCTCGAACATGCCAAACTGATACCACAGCATGCGCCAGGGCAGCCCCGGACCGGCATTACGCGCCTGATCGTAGGCCACCGCCGCCTCCTGGTACATCCCCAGCAGCACATAACTCGTGCCCATGTTAAACCAGCCGAACGGGTCCTCCGTATTGGCGACGACCTCCTGGCGAGCGGCTTCCAGCGCATGGGCGGCATTCACCCGCTCATCCCCATCGTCGCCCAACAGGCCCAGCAGTTCGGCCTCCCGCTCCGGCTGGTAGACCATCACATATACCCGGTTGAAATGCCGCCAGTAGCCATCAATCTCGCTCTCTGGATAGGTCGTGTTGGGACCCAGGAAGGAATCCTGCGTCAAAAACGTGCCCGCGCTCCGGTCGTACCCCATCACCAGCAGATAATGTCCCATCCAGTCGTAACCTTCCGGCTCGTATCCGGCGGCGATCACCACCGGGAAATCATGGGCGATCAGCCGACGCAGCAGCTCCAGGTCGCCGCCATAACGAACCAGGGCGCGGAAAGGAGTCTGCGTGTTGACAAACTCGGCCATCTGCCAGGGACTGACGTTTTTATCGTTGGGATCGGGCTTCAACCAGCTGGCCGCCACATACTGGTTGTGTTCCCAGCCGAAGTGGCTCAACGCCATCGTCAGCGTGGCCGGGCCGCAGTTATTCCAGCCCTGGTACTCATGTCGAAACCCGGTCAACTGAGCCGCATCCGGCAGGGATTCCGACGCACCACCGCCCTGAGCCACCGCCGGGAACGCCTCCCCCAGCACCAACACCACGAGCAGCAAAGCAGTGGTCCGACGCATGGCATATTCTCCTCATCGATCACCCATATCCGGGAACAGTATGCCACATCTCCGGCGCGCCCACCCGTCGCGATCCTGACGCCAGCCCTGCGCCGACCGCACGGGTTATACCTCTCCGCCGCACAGGGCGACGCACGGGCAGGATTTGCGCTACAATCGAGCCGCAGTCGCTGGTCTTTCCCGGCACCCGAAAGGTTCTTGATGGCTGTTCCGGAAGCCGTGGACCTGCTCATCACCAACGCCCGGCAGTTGTGCACTATCCCTCCCCAAGACGGCGGCCCGCAGCGCGGCCATGCCCTCGGCGCGTTGGGGGTGATCAAAAACGGCGCGCTGGCCGCCAGGGACGGCATGATCGTTGCTGTCGGGACGACCGACCAGCTCCGCACGGCCTATCTGGCCCGGCAGGTGATCGACGCCTTCGGCAGGCTGGTCACGCCAGGGCTGGTCGACCCACACACCCACCTGATCTGGGCCGGGGACCGCGCCGCTGAATTCGAACAGCGCATCGGCGGGGCGACCTACCAGGAGATCATGGCGGCAGGGGGCGGCATCGTCCACACCACGCGGGCCACGCGCCAGGCGGGCCTGGAAGAACTGGTCGAACTGGGGAGGAAACGCCTGGATACGGCGGTGGCGCACGGCACCACAACCGTTGAGATCAAGACGGGCTATGGGCTGGATACCGCTGCCGAGATCAAACTGCTCAATGCCATCGCGCTGCTGGACGCCAGGCATCCGGCCCGCCTCGTGCCGACGTTCCTGGGCGCCCATGCCCTGCCCCCGGAGTATGCCGACGATCCAGACGGCTACGTCGACCTAGTGATAGCCGACATGCTGCCCGCCGTCCTCGCCTGGAAGGACGCGCACTGGCCCGGCGATCTGTTTTGCGATGTGTTTTGTGAGCCAGGCGCGTTCACCCTGGCCCAGACGCGCCGCATCCTGGAGGCCGCCCGCGAGGCCGGGCTGAAGCTCAAGATTCACGTGGACGAGTTTCAGGCGGTGGGGGGGACCCGGTTGGGCGTCGAACTGGGCGCGACCTCGCTGGACCACCTGGACGCCACACCGGATGACGAGATCGCGCTGCTGGGAGCCAGTGATACGGTGGCCGTGGCCCTGCCGACCACGCCCTTTGGCCTGGGGCTGCCTCACTACCCCCCGGCGCGCAAGCTGCTCGAAGCGGTCGCGATCCTGGCCCTGGCCACCGACTGTAACCCCGGCACCGCCTGGACCGAGAACATGCAGTTCGTGCTGGCGCTGGCCAACCGCTACCTGAAGCTGACGCAAGCCCAGGCCCTGGTCGCCAGTACCCTGAACGCCGCCCACGCCCTCGCCCTGGGCGACCGGATCGGCAGTCTGGAGCCGGGCCGCGCTGCCGACGTTGTGATCTGGCAGACCGGCGACTACCGCGAGCTGGGTTATCATTTTGGCGTTAATCTGGTGGAAAAAACCATCATCGGCGGGCGAGTCATCTATGACGCCAATCCGTAGGGCGCGGTTCGCCCCGCGCCTTGGAAAGCAGGCAACCTCATGAGCAAGCGCGCACCGATAATCCGGCAGACCGCCTGGCCGATGGTCATCCCGCAGCTCGTGTTCCTGGTAGTCGCCATCTTCATCGCCGTCAGCCTCACCGAGATGCCCTCTGCCGGTCTGATCCTGGGGGCAGGGGCGACCCTGGCGTACTCGTTCGGCGCGCGGGCGCTGCTGGCAGGCGCTCACCAGCGGGGCATGCGGCTGATCCGGCAGGGTAAATACGCCGAAGCGGTTGAGGCTTTCCAGGCCAGCTACGATTTCTTCAGCCGCCATCCCTGGATCGACCGGCTGCGGGCGTTTATCCTGATGATGGCCTCCCCGGCCAGCTACCGGGAAATGGCCCTGCTGAACGCCGCCTTCTGTTACGGCCAGATGGGCAGGTGGGGGCGCGCCAGGGAGGTCTACGAGCGTGTGATCGACGAATTTGGCGATACCAGCGGCATCGCCGCCCGCACGCTCCGGGTGCTTGACGCGGCGGAGCGGGTGCAGAAAAAAGCATGATGAGTTTCCCCCTGCGTGAGATCGGGCGGGAAGCGGCGGCCCGCTACGGCGTGCGTCTGGTGCCGTCTGTCCTGGTCTTCGACGGCGCGGGCAACCTCGTCCAGCGCTCGGAGGGCCTGCCGAACGCTGGGGTCATTCGAGAGGCGGCGCTGGCGTTGCCGGAGTCTTAGGCGGCGTCCATCGGGCGCAGCAACCGCCGGAACGCCCCCCAGTCCTCGCGGCGCAGCCCGCCGAGCATCGTCAGCCACAGCGGCCACAACACCAGCACCGCCAGCTTGAGCGGCAGCGTCCAGGCCAGCGGCAGCGCTTGCGGCCAGACCGCCCCCGCCGCACACAGCGCCACCGCCATCCCCCCGATCACCGCCAGTTGCCGCCAGGGGAACGGGACGGAATAGACGCGCCGGACCAGGCCGATCATGACACCCACCGACACCCCCTGCCCGACCAGCATCGCCCATGCCGCCCCGGCGGGGCCGAGCGGCGGGATGAGGGCCACGGTCAACAGCAGCGTGAAGGCCGCGCCGGTCGCCGTCGCTGCGCTGATGCGCCAGGTTTGTCGCGTCACCTGAGCCCCGATGCTCAACACCACGGTCAGGCCTCCCAGCGCATGGGCCAGCCCCACCAGCGGAGCCACCAGCGCCGCCTCGGCATAAGCTGGGGGCGCGAGGAGTGCCGCCAGTTCCCGCGCAAAAAGCCCCACTCCCCCCGCCACGCCACCCGCCAACGCCGCGTATAACAAAGCCCCGCGCCCATACAGCCGGGGCGCATCCGCACGCCTGGTGATCGACAGCGCGAAAGGCAGCCAGCTCAGCTCAAACGCCTGGGCGGCCACCAGGGCCATCAGGCCCGCGCGGAAGCCCACGCCAAAAATCCCTGCCGCGCCCAGCAGGCCATACAGAGCGAAGATCAACCGGTTGGCGGCGCTCATCACCCAGCGGACCAGCGATGCTGGCACCAGGGGCACACCGTAAGCCAGCATCCGCCGCAGCGTCCGCCACGAAGCCGACAAAGCCAGCGTCCGCCAGGTCAGCAACAGGCCGAGCCCGGCAAACCCGACCTGGGTGACCAGCCCGGCCAGCAGCACCCCGGCCACGCCCTGCCCCAAGCCCACCCCCCAGAATGCCCCCAGCCCGCCCTGCGCCGCCGCAGCGCCGACCACGAGCAGGACATATCCCCAGGGGCGCTGCACCACCCGCAACATCCCCGCCGTGTGATCCTGGACCAGGAAAAACGGCACGGCCCACACACTTAGCCGGAAAACATCGGCGTGTTCAGCCCTTCCGGTCAGCCAGGCGCTCAGGAGAGGCGCGAACCAGTGCCCAACCAGCGCCAGCCCCGTCCCCGCTCCCGCCTGCATCAGCAGCGCCGATGTATTCGCCACACGGGGGTCGTCATCCTCGAACCAGAACAGTTTGATCGCCGCCTGCAAGCCCAGGGCACCGAGCGGCATGAGCACACTTTGCGCCGCCAGCGCCACATCCAGCAACCCGAAGGCATCCGGCAGGATCGCCCGCGCGTAAATCGCCACCGCGGCCATGGCCAGCAGGCGCACCATCACC
>DAOTXK010000092.1:0-14947 GCA_034435395.1 Anaerolineae bacterium
AGCTCCGGGCGCGGGGATACACGCTGGGCCATTACCCGCAGTCGTTCGAGCTGTCCACGTTGGGGGGCTGGATCGCCACCCGCTCCAGCGGGCAGCAATCGCTCCACTTCGGGCGGATCGAGCGGCTGTTGGCGGGGGGCCGGGTGGAGACGCCCGCCGGGACGCTGGAACTGCCCGCCTTCCCGGCTTCCGCCGCCGGGCCGGACCTGCTCGCCATCGTGTTGGGGTCGGAAGGGCGGCTGGGCATCATCTCCCAGGCGACCGTGCGGGCGGTGCCCCTGCCGGAGTTTGAGACCTTCCGCGCCGTCTTTTTCCCGGATTTTGCCGCCGGGCTGGCCGCCGCGCGGAGCATGGTTCAGGCCCGGCTGCCGCTCTCCCTGCTGCGGTTGAGCACACCGGACGAAACGGCAACCACGCTGGCCCTGGCCGGGCACGAGCGCCTGCTCGGCTCGCTGGACCGGGCACTGGCGGCCAGGGGCGTGAAAGACGAGAAGTGTATGCTGCTGATCGGCGTCACGGGCCGCCAATCGGTGGGCAAAGCGGCCCTGAAGGAGGCGTTGTCCCTGGCCGGGAAACAGGACGGTGTCCACCTGGGCCTGGTAGGGAGCGTGTTTGGCCGGCGGTGGCACCGGTCCCGCTTCCGGACGCCCTATCTGCGTAATACCCTGTGGGAGATGGGGTACGCCGTGGACACGCTGGAGACGGCGGCGGCCTGGAGCAACGTCCCGGCCCTGATCGAGGCCGTTGAGTCAGCCCTGGGCGGGGCGCTGGAGGAGATGGGGGAGAAGGTGCACGCCTTCACCCACCTGTCGCACCTGTACCCGGACGGCTCCAGCATCTACACCACCTGCGTCTTCCGCCTGGCCGCGGACCCGGAGGAGACGCTGCGCCGCTGGCAGCTGCTCAAAGCGGCGGCCAGCCGGGCCATCGTGGCAGGTGGCGGCACGATCAGCCACCAGCACGGCGTGGGCGTGGATCATACGCCTTACCTGGCGGCGGAAAAGGGCGCGCTGGGCCTGGCGGCGATCCGGGCGGTGTACGCGTCGTTCGATCCAACGGGGGTCATGAACCCCGGCAAATTGTACGAGTAACCCGCCAGGAGGGGCACCGCCTGCCGTGCCCCGGCGGGATGAGACACTGTGGGGCGGCGATATGTGGGACAAAAACTGGCGCGACGAGGTATGGGCGCAACTGGGGGGCGGCTGGGACGTGATCGTCATCGGCGGCGGCATCACCGGGGCCGGCATCCTGCGGGAAGCGGCCCGGCTGGGGCTGCGCGTCCTGCTGGTGGAGCAGAGGGACTTCGCCTGGGGCACCTCCAGCCGCTCCTCCAAGCTGGTGCACGGCGGGCTGCGTTACCTGGCGCAGGGTAAGCTCCGCCTGACCTTCGCCGCGGTGCGCGAGCGCGAGCACCTGCTGGAGGATGCCCCTGGCCTGATTGACCCGCTGGGATTCCTGGTGGCGACGCACCAAGGGGACAGGCCGGGCCGTTGGACCTACAAGGCCGGATTGACGGTCTACGATCTGATGGCTTTGCAGTGGAGTCACCGCCGCTACACCGCCGAGCAGTTCCAGATGCTGGTCCCCCACATCACCCCGGAAGGGCTGAAAGGCGGCTTCCGCTACGGCGATGCCCAGACCGACGACGCCCGGCTGGTGCTGCGCGTGATCCGCGAGGCGGTGGCCGACGGCGGCGCGGCGATCAACTACGTGGCGGCGGAGGAGCTGCTGCGAGAAGGGGATCAGGTGGTGGGCCTGCGGCTGCGCGATGTCGTGACCGGTCGGGTGGCCGAGGTCCGGGCGCGGCTGGTGATCAACGCCACCGGAGCCTGGGCGGATCGGCTGCGCGCCCAGGCCGGCGGGGAGCCGCGCATCCGCCCGCTGCGGGGCAGCCACCTGATCTTCCCGGCGTGGCGGATGCCGCTGGCCCAGGCGCTGGCCTTCCTGCACCCGATTGACCGTCGCCCGGTATTTATGTTCCCCTGGGAGGGCGTGACCCTGATCGGCACCACCGACGTTGATCATGATCGCCCCCTTGACGAGGAACCGCGCATCAGCCCGCAGGAAGTCGCCTACCTGATGGCCGCCGCCGATCATCAGTTCCCGTCGCGGAACCTGACGCTGGACGACGTGATCGCGTCTTTCGCCGGGGTGCGGCCCGTCATCGGCACCGGCAAAGCCGACCCGTCCAAAGAATCCAGAGAACACGCCGTGTGGGAGGAGGACGGCCTGCTGACCGTCACCGGTGGCAAACTGACCACCTTCCGCCGGGTCGCCCTGGACGCCCTCAAAGCGGCGCGGGACCGCCTGCCGGATGACCTGCCGCCGATCCGGGGTGACGTGCCGGTGCTGTCGCCGGTGGCACCTGACCTGCCGGGCGGGGAGTCGCTGGATCAGGTGACTCGCCACCGCCTGCTGGGCCGTTACGGGGCGGATGCCCCCCAGCTGGTGGCGGCGGCGAGGCCCGGTGAACTGACGTTTGTCCCCGGAACGCCGACGCTCTGGGCGGAGCTGCGGTGGGCAGCGCGGGCCGAGGCCGTGGTCCATCTGGACGATCTCCTGCTGCGGCGCGTGCGGCTGGGATTGCTGCTGCCGGGCGGCGGGGAATCGCTGATGGACCGCATCCGGGCCATCTGCCAGCCGGAGCTGGGCTGGGACGACGCTCGCTGGGAGGCCGAACAGGCCGCCTATCTGGGCCAGTGGCGGCGGCATTACGGCCTCCCCGACCGGGCGCTGATCCCGGACTGGAAGGGGATGCTGCTGAATGCCAGGGCGGAGCGCTGGTCGCCCACCGTCCGCAGCCGTCGCGTCTGGCTGAAACGGCTGGGATGGCTGGCGGCGATCCTGCTGCTCTCCCTGTTCTGGCGGCGTCGAGACTGAGGCGCGGGCCGGTCAGCACCCCCGGCCTCGCCAGCGGCCAGGGCGTGGCCGGGCGCGCGTGGAGTGGCCAGCCCCCGCTATCCGATCACCCCGCCGCAAACGCAAACGCTTCGACCTCCAGGATATATTCGACGCTTTCCCCCGGCTGAAGGATGGGCAGGTCGCCGCTGGCCCGCGCTGCCGCCCGCCCCTTCAGCCCGTTACAGTTGGCTGGCTCGATGCCCACCACGTAAGCCCCTTCGCCCATCATCTTCCACTCCACCAGGTAGGGCAGGCTGTCCCGGCGGTAGCGCCAGCGCAGCCCCAGTCCCAGGTCCGGGTTGCGCAGTTCGACCTGCACATACCCATCCGGGTCGGCCACCGGCACGTGCAGGAAAACCTGCTCCAGGTATCCGGCGGTGGGCGGCTGGAGGCTGTCCCATTGGGCCAGGCCAGGCTCGGCGTGGGGGTCGCGGGCGGTGCTTTTCTCCACATCGACGTGAATCCGTGACGCGGCGCTGACCAGCGGGAATCCCAGGTTGAAGTGGTACAGGATCATGTGAGTATGCGGGGCAAACCCTTCGTTGACGACCGTATCCGCGATCCGGATGCGGTTTGATCCCAGCCGGGTGGATATCGTCCGTCGCAGGACCAGGTTCTCGCCAAACAGGACGGCCTGCCGGACCTCCCCCGAGATTTCCAGCTCATACTCATCATCCACCCATTCCGTCCGGTAATTGACGGCCCTGGCTGGCAGGGTGCTCACCCGCCCGTGCAGGCCCAGTTCCACGCCCTCGTCGGTGGACGGCGTGCCGAACTGATCCAGGCCGCAGGTGACCAGGAACCCGCCCTGGAAGGTGCGCAGCCAGCCCGCGCCCGGCGGTTCATAATAGGCCGGGTGAGCGTCGCCGACAGGGGATAGCCAGCTCAGCGACTTCCCCTGGTAATCACAGGCGGAGATATCCAGCGCCCGGTCCGCCAGCACCCGAAAGCGCAGGCCGGTCCCGGTCCACACCTCCAGCACGCGGGAGCCGCGCGCCTTGCCGTCGAGGGCTTCCAGGAGCTTGATCCCTGCCACCTGATCCATATGCCCCACATGGCGCAGGAGCTCCTGTTTACTCCGTTGGCGGTTGTAGAGATTAGCCATTGGTCACACTCCTCATAAGGGTTTGGTCTCAGCCGGCGTGCCGAGTCGGGTAGGGGTTTCCTCACCATGGCCGCGGTCGGCGGTCGCCGGGCGGGGTTGCCATCCGGGCGAGCCGCCGCTTTCACCTGCCCCGGCCACCCCCGCCGCCGTCGGGCCGGTCCACACCTAGGCGGGTCCGTACACTTCAGGGTTGGCGACGTGGGCCGGCCGCTCGCCGCGTAAGACGGCCAGCGTGTTCTCGGCGGCCATCAGCCCCATCCGCAGCGTGGTCTGGGTGGTCGCCGAACCGGCGTGCGGCGTGGCGATGAAATTGTCAAGCTGCAACAGGGGGTTATCCTGCGGCGGCTCCTGGGCAAAGGTATCAAAGGCCGCCCCGGCCAGTCGCCCGGAAGCCAGCGCTTCGTACAGGGCCTGCTCATCGACCAGCCCGCCCCGGGCCGTGTTGATCAGGAAGGCCGTGGGCTTCATGCGGGCCAGCGCCTCGCGGTCGATCAGATGGCGCGTGTCTTCGGTCAGGGGGAGGTGCAGGCTGACCACATCGCTCCCGGCGAGCATCTCGTCCAGGGGACAACTGCTGGCCCCCAGGCTGTCCAGCAGTTCTTGAGGCGGCGGCACCGGATCATGATAGCAGATACGCATCCCAAAAGCGGACGCCCGGCTGGCGACTTCCCGGCCAATGCGCCCCAGGCCGACCAGCCCCAGTTGCAGGCCGGATAGTTCGGTGCCCGTAAAACGCTTCCATTCGCCTTGTTTAACCGTCCGGTCATGGCGGGAGATGTGCCGCGCCAGGGCCAGCAGCAGGGCCAGGGTCAGTTCGGCCACGGCCACGCTGTTCGCGCCGGGGGTGGTGGTGACGACGATTCCCCGCGCCGTGGCCGCCGCCAGATCGACCTGATCCACGCCCGTGCCGTAGCGAGAGATGACCTTGAGCTTCCTGGCCTGGTTGATCACCTCGGCGGTCACGTCGTCGAGGCCCAGGATGGCTCCCACCACGTCCGTGATCAGCGCGGCCAGTTCCGGGGCCGCCAGCGGCCGATCGTGCGGGCTGTTCAGGATGTCATAGCCCGCGTCTATCAGCGCCTGCTGATGGGGTCCCGCCGTCTGGCGGAAGGACCGCGCCGTCACCAGGATTTTTTCTTTCATGGTGCTTCCCCCCTGTCCCTGAGGTTGCTCCCGTCTGTCCTGCCCTCGCTGGCGAGGCCGCGTGCCTGGCCCGCTACGGCAAAGCGGCCAGGGCGTCAAACACCGGCTTGGTCACGTCGAACAGTCTGATGTACTGGTTTACCAGCGGCTGGTACTGGGCATGGCGTTCCTGATCGGGTTCCAGGCGGGTGGTGGTCTGCGTGAAGCGCCGCGCTGTGGCCGCCATGTCGTCAAAGACCCCCACCGCGTACCCGGCCAGGATGGCGGAGCCGAGCACGGCGAATTCCTCACGGTTGAGATTCACGTAGGGCACGCCCAGGATATCGGCCTTGATCTGGTTCCAGAGTCGGCTGCGCGCCCCGCCCCCGATGACGCGCGTCTCCTGAACGGTGAGGTCCGGCAGCAGGCCGTGGACGATACCCAGATAGTAGGCGTACTCATAACCCACGCTTTCCAGTATCGCCCGGTACAGATGGGCTTTGGTGTGAGACCAGTTCAGCCCGATGTACAGGCCGCGCGTGTTGGGATCGCCCGGACACACCCGCCCGCTCAGGTGCGGCAGGAACAACAGATTGCCGGACCCCGGCGGCACCTGGGCGGCCATGCCGTCCAACACCTGGTAGATGCTCTGGCCGGTCGCTTCCGCCTCGGCCTTTTCATAGTTGGCGATCTCATCGCGGAACCAGCGCAGGTTGAGGCCGCCGCCGTTGATGTAGGCCAGGGCGTAATACAGGTTGGGGATGGCCAGGCAGGCCGTGAACAGCGTGCGGTGAGCCTGGTCAGTGACGAAGCGGTCGACGCACACGGCGAAAACCGAGGCCGTCCCGGCCACGTCAAACACCAGCCCCGGACTGACCATGGCCGCGCCCAACATGCCAGCGGCCTGATCCCCGCACCCGGCGGCGATGGGCGTCCCCGCTTGCAGCCCGGAGGCGGCTGCCGCTTCCGCCGTGACGTGGCCGATCACTTCCCAGGGATCGACGATGCGGGGGAGCTTGTCCTTATCCACCTCGAACAGCCCCAGCAGCTCGTCGGACCAAACGCCGGCCAGCGTGTCGCTGAAACAGGAGAAATGGAGATACGTCCGGTCGACAAAGGCGTCTGCGCCTTTCAGCCCGGCCAGACGCCCGGCGACGTACCCGCCCGGTTGCACAAACTTGGCGATCCGCCGGAAGACATCCGGCTGTTCGTGCATCCACCACAGGATTTTAGCGCCATGGGAAATGGTGGGCGGGCCGCCGGTGAGGGCGATGATCTGCCCTTCGTGCGCCTTGAGACGGGGGATGTAAGGGCCGCAGCGGGTATCCAGCCAGGAGTCATAGCCGGTCGGCGAATCCCACGCCGCCCCGACGCTGCCGATCCCGGCCATCTGCCCGTCAAAGGCGATCCCGGCGATCTGGGATGGCTCGATGCCGCTCGCGTCGATGCAGGTCCGTATGGTGCGGATGGCCGACCCATAAATTTCGTCCATCTGCTGCTCAACCCAGCCCGGCCGGGGGTAGTAGAGCCTGGACTCCTCATACGCTTCGGCCACCAGGGTTCCTTCGGAATCAAAAATGCCTGTTTTAGTCCCCATGGTGCCCAGGTCGACGCCGACGAGGTAGGTTTTGGCCATCACCTTCACTCCTGTTCTGGGAGGCGAAAAAGGTCAGCCCTGCGCCTGGACAAAGCGGGGATTATCCACCAGCGTGGGGCGGCCATCCCGCTCGACCAGGATTTTGGCAAAGCCGGTGCCCTCTACGGTGCCATAGTCGTGGCCGGAATCCCCAGGCCAGGCCGCAAAGAAGATGAACGGTTCGTCGCCGGTGTTGACGGTGCGATGCGCCCAGCGCGGCGGCACGTAGGCCACCGTCCCCGCCTGCATGGGCACCGTCCGCACCACGCCGCTCTCCGCCTGCAAAACCAGGTAACCGTGGCCGCGCAGCCCCAGATACACTTCGGCGCGGTTCCGCTTCTCATGAAAGTGCCCCTTGGTCATGTGGAATTCCTCGCCGACGCGACCGGGGTGAATGATGGTGGTGCAGTGCAGGACCTGGCCTTCTTCTTCCGGCAGGTCCACGGCGTAGACTTCGTAGATCAGGCGGTCGCCTTCTTCCGCCAGGATGCGGGCCTCGGCAGCTGGGTCGGCATACATGCCGCGCATGTCGCTCAGGTGCCGCCGGATGACCTGCCCTGCCGGCTCCAGGATGCCGGTCTGCATGGCCAGCTCGGTTTTGAACGGCTCCATCAGCTCCATAGAGGGTCTCCTTTCCGTCGATTGGTTTCCGTTGCCCCCTGTCGCCCTCTGGGCCGCCCCCTGGGCCGCCCCCTGGGGTCGGTGGCGGTGAAGGGGCCTGGACTGCTCTACCGTGATGGGTCCAGCAGGATACGCAACTCCTGGCCGGATCGCGAGCGCTCGATGCCCTCATGGATGCGGTCCAGGGGGAGCACGGCGCTGGCCAGACCGTCGAGCTGGAGGCGACCGGCGCCGATCAGACTCATGCAGGCCCGGTACTGGCGCACGTTGGACCCCGTCGTCCCGGTCACGATCAGTTGCTGGTAATGAATCCGGTTGACGTTCAGCCGGGCGTGAGGGCGGTCTTTCGGCAGCCCGCCGAAAAAATTTATACGCCCCTGGCAGGCGGCGCCCTCCAGCGCCAGCGCCTGGGCTTCGGGCGCAGGAGCCGCCACGATCACCACGTCCGCGCCCCGCCCCTGAGACGCCTCCCGCACGGCCTCCGGCAAATCCTCCCGCTCCGGGTTGACCAGCACGTCGGCCCCATACGCCGCCGCCTGCTCCAGCCGCGAATCCGATAGCTCGCTGACCATGACAGCCCGCGCCCCGCGCAGCCGGGCCAGCATCACATGCATCAGGCCGATCGGCCCCGCGCCGACCACCAGCACCACATCGCCCGGCCCCACGTTCACCGCTTCCTGCCCGTTGAAGACGCAGGACAGCGGTTCGGCCAGCGCCGCCACCGGGTACGGCGTATCGCCCGGTATGGGCGTGACGTTGCCCTGCCGGATGGCCTCCGCCGTGATGAGCATGTACTCGGCGAACGCGCCGTCCAGGCTGATGCCGAAGGCCGTGTAATCGCGGCACAGGTTGGTCCAGCCGGAGACGCACTGGGCGCACACTCCGCAGCCCATGTTGGGGGCGATGCCCACCCGCATCCCCACCGCCAGGCCGGAGACCCCCTCGCCCACGGCGACGATCTCGCCGGCCAGTTCATGGCCCAGGATGCGGGCCGTCCCGGCGGGGATGCGATGGTGGCCGTTGGCCAGGATGCGCAGGTCCGTGCCGCAGATGCCCACTGCGCCGACCTTCAGCACTGCCTGGCCGGGCGCAGGCTCCGGCTGGGACACGGTTTCCACCCGGATGTCGCCGATGCCGTGATAGACAGCCGCTTTCATGGGTCTCCCTCGCCTGTCTGGCTATTCGGACAGCGGTATGGCCACCGGCTGGCCGGTGCGGATGGACTCGTTCGCCGCCAGCACCGCTTCCAGGGCGCGCCGCCCATCCAGGCCGGTGACTGACGGGCGCTCGCCGGCGCGGATACAGTCCACGAAGTGCGCCGCTTCAGCCACATAAGCCTCCGCGAACCGCAGCGGCCAGGACAGATAGTGCCGTTCGACCATACCGTCGGCGCGGGTGACGCGGGTCGTGGCCGTCTCCCGGAGCTGGCCGATGAGTAAGATGCCATCGGTGCCGACCACTTCAGCGCGCGCGTCGTAGCCGTAGTGCGCCGGGCACACGCCGTCGAGCATCCCCAGCGCGCCGTTGGCCAGTTGCAAGCTGACGATGGCGGCATCATAAAAGTCCGGGTACTGCGCTTTGATCTCCGGGGTCTTGAAGTTGCCCGCCCGCGCGTAGACGCTGGTGTACTCGCTGCCCGCCAGCCAGCGGATGGTATCAAAGTCGTGGCTGTTCACCTCCGCCAGCATGCCGTTGCTGGCGCGGATGTCATGCGCCCAGGCGGGCGGCAGGCCCGGCCCCCGGGTCAGCGAGCGGACGATCAGGGGGGTCCCAATAAGCCCCTGGTCGATCTGCTCCTTGGCGGCCACAAAGGGCGGGTCAAAGCGCCGCATGAAGGCCATTTGCAGGATCACGCCGGCGGCCTCTACAGCGGCGATCATCCGGTCACATTCCTTAAGCGAGAGGGCCATCGGCTTCTCACACAGGACGTGTTTCCCGGCCTGGGCGGCCATGGCCGCCAGCTCGGCGTGGGTGAAGGTGGGGGTGGTGATGACCACGGCATCAAATGACGCCGCCTGGAGGGCCTGCTCCAGGCTGGCAAAGTGAGCGTCACCCAGATCAACTTCCGCAGCCGCCTGCCGCGCCCGCTCCGCATCAACGTCCACCACCCCGGCCAGGCGGGCGTGGGGCACGCGCCAGCGGAAATTCCTGGCGTGCACCATCCCGGCGCGACCAGTGCCCACCACACAGACTCTCACTACTGCTGCCATGCCTATCCTCCACTCTCAGGCAGGTCCACCGACCGGGGGGTGGGATGCTTGTGCCGGGAAGGGCATCGCCCCCGCCGCCGATCACAGGCCATACTTCGCGGCGTTCTCCCGCAGGAACCGGAGACCCTCCACCGCCAGAACCCCCGGCGGTTGATTGGGCGGCCTCCACAGGCAGGTCGCGGCGGCCAGGTCTTCGTTGATGGCGGCGAACGACTCCAGCACCAGCGGCCCGGTGTACCGGGCGTCGGCCAGCCCCCGGAACACCTCATCCCAATTCACGGTGCCGGTGCCGACCAGCCCCCGATGACTCTCGCTCATGTGAATGTATCCCAGCACGTCGGCGCATTCGACCAGCGGCTTATAAAACCCTTCTTCCTCGATGTTCATATGGTAGGTGTCGGCGTGCAGCTGGAGATTGTCCGCGCCCACGGCTTTGACCGTGTCCCGCCCGTCGGCCAGGATGTTGTACAGGTAACTCTCATAGCGGTTGACGCATTCAAAACCCAGGGTGATGCCGCGCTTCCTGGCCTCCGCCGCCACCTCGCCGAGGGTGTTGATCACGGTCCAGCGCTCGGCTTCGGCAGGCGGCTTGCCGGTGAATGTCCCCAGCGAAAACGCCAGACAGCCGCACAGGTACGTCCCGCCCACCGCCTCCAGCTGGTCGAGGGCGGCCACCAGGAAGTCCTTCGCCTTGTCCGGCTCCTGGGGCATGTGGGCGTCTTTGGGCAGCACCAGGGAAGCGGTCGCCCTGATCCCGGCGTCTGCCAGCGCTTTCCGGTGCGCGGGCGCGTCGAATTCGTGGGGTTTGAGCAGAGGGATTTCGATAAAATCGAACCCGGCCTCGGCGGCGGCGGCAATCGCCCGATTGCCGGACTCGGTGGTCCAGTCGCCGACCCAGAGAAAGGCATGGGCGCCAAATTCAGGCATGGGGGTCTCCTTTCAGCGTGGATGAACCGACAGGCGGACGCGCGGGCGGTTGGCCCGGTCCAGGAAAGAGCCGGACACAACCGCCCTGAGGGACTTCCGTGTCATGCGGCAGGTTTCACCTCATTTCAGAATGGACAGGCCGCCGTCAATGCCTATCGCCTGGCCGGTGCACCACTGGCTCTCCGCTGAGGCCAGATACAGGACCGCGCCCGCGACATCCTCCGGCTGCCCCAACCGGCCCAGGGGGACAGTGGCGGCCAACGAATCGCGGCCTGCCGCCGTGGGAACGTCCGCCAGCAGCATATCCGTCACCACCGGGCCGGGACAGACGGCGTTCACGCGAATGGCATACGGGGCCAGCTCAATCGCCATGGCTCGTGTCAGCGCGATCACCGCGCCTTTGGACGCGCTGTAGGCGGCGTGGTTCGGCTCTCCCACCACGCCCGCTTTGGAGGCGACATGGACAATCGCCCCCCGGCGCTGGCCTTTCATGTGCCGCACCACCGCCTGCGACGGCAACACGGTGCCCATCACGTTGACCCGATACATCCGTTCCCACAGGGCTTCGGATTCCTCCCAAAAGGCGGCGCTCTCATGGACGCCGGCGTTATTGATGAGCACGTCGATGGTGCCGAAGCGCTCCAACACCTCCCCCACCATACGGTCGACCTGATCGCGATGCGTGACATCGGTGGGGATAAACGCCACCTGGCCGCCGCGTTCGCGCAGCGCCTGGGCTGCCGCCGCACCCCGCCTTTCGTCCAGCGCAGCGATGATGACAGTGGCCTTTTCCCGGGCGAGCGCCTCCGCGATGGCCAGGCCGATGCCCCGGCTGCCACCGGTCACGATCACCACCTGGTCGGTAAAACGTTCGGGCATCGGTTTAACCTCCCTGAATCACCGGGGCCGCGCCCTGGCCGGTCAGGCCCCAAACCGGCGACGCCGCCACTGGTCGAACATGACGACCAGCGCGATGACCGAACCCTGGAAAATTCGCTGATAGAACGCGCTCACATTAAGCAGGTTGAGTCCGTTCAGCAGCACGCCGGTGATCAAAGCGCCGATGATGGAGCCGAACACGCCGCCCTCGCCGCCAAACAGGTTGGTGCCGCCGATGACCACAGCCGCGATAGAGTTCAGATTCTCTTCATTGGCCATCAGCGCATTGGCGGAGTTCAGGCGACCGGCCAGCAGGAAACCGGCCACAGCCGCGAGCAGCCCGGAGAGCACGTAGACGGCGATCTTGGTGCGATCGATGTTGATGCCGGAGACGCGGGCCGCTTCCCGGTTGCCGCCGACGGCAAATGTTCTGCGGCCCAGCGCGGTGTACCGCAGGACCGCCCAGGCGAGCGCCGCCAGCCCCAGCGCGATCAGACCCGCAATGGGAACCCCCAGAATGTTTTCGCTGCCAAGCGTGATCATCTGTTCCGGCAGATAGCCCCTGAGTTCGGTGGCCGTCAGATGGGAGGGGACCGGAAGCCCGTCGGTCACGATGAGGGCCACGCCGCGAAATGCCTCCAGGGTTCCCAGGGTGGCGATAAAGTCGGGGATATGGCCTTTGGTGATGAGCAAGCCGTTGATAAAGCCCGCCGCCAGGCCGACCAGCAGCGCGATCAGCAGCCCGATGCCGAAGTCGATCGGGCCGGCCGTGACCCCCAGGATTTGCACGCGCTGCGTCATGGTCACAGCCGCCACTGAGGCCGCCAGAGCGCCTACGGCCCCGACGGACAGGTCGATCCCCCCGGTGAGAATCACGAAGGTCTGACCGATGGCGAAGATGGCCGTCACTGAGGTGCGGCGGATGACGTTGACCAGGTTGCTTTCGGTCATGAAGTGAGGGGTGGCGTTGGTCAGATAGGCGCTCAACAGGACCAGGGCGATGATCGGGCCGCCGCGTATCAACAGCTCGCGGGCGGTGCGCCATACCCGGCTGGCCCTGAATCCGCGCCACGCCTGCCCCAACCAGCTGGACCGGAATCGGTCGATAATTCTCTCGCGAGCGGATTTCGCCTCGGCTTCGGCGTGTGGATTTTCGGACACCGGTTCCTCCCTACGGTTCAGCTTGCGTGCTTCAAGAGCAATTCCTGGGTTGCCTCACCCCGTTGGTACTCGGCAGTGACCGTACCGGCCCGCATGACCAGGATGCGGTCAGCCATTGCCAATATCTCCAGCATTTCCGACGAGATCATGATGATGGCCACCCCGCGCTGCGCCAGCCGATCCAGCAGCGCAAACACCTCCGCCTTGGCCCCCACATCGATGCCCCGGGTCGGTTCGTCGACGATCAGAATCTTCGCCTGGCTGAAGAGCCACCGGGCCAGACAGACCTTTTGCTGGTTGCCCCCGCTCAGATAAAATACCGGGCGGTTCAGCAATGGCGGTCGGATGGAAAGATCACGCACGTATTCAGCCGCCGATGCCGCCTCCTGCCGCAAATTCAAGAACTGCAACAGCGAGGTCTGGCTGAGCTCCGCCAGCGTGATATTGGGGGGAATGGGCTGCACCGGCACCAGGCTCGCCCGGCGGTCCCGGTGCAACAGGCCAATTCCCTGTCGGATGGCCTGGGCGGGACCGCGTATTTTCACTTCCTGGCCATTTATGTAGATCTTACCCCTTGAGGGAACTTCCAGGCCAAACAGGGTATGGGCCAGTTCGAGCTGACCGGCGCCCATCAGCCCGAATATCCCCAGGATTTCCCCGCGACGCACTTCAAATGACAGGTCGTGAAGGATGCCGTCCAGCGATAAATTCTGGACGCGGAGGGCGGTCTCTCCTGGCTCGACTTCGGTTTTCGGATATTGTTCGGCCAGCCGTCGTCCCACCATCATGCTGACCAGGGTGTCCCGGTTCGCCTGCTCCACCGGCAGGGTGCTGATGACCCGGCCATCGCGCAGCACGGTGACCCGCTGCCCGATCAGCGGCACCTCGTCGAGCAGATGGGAGATGTAGATGATGCCCACGCCCCGCGCTTGCAGGCGGCGGATGATGTCGAACAGTGTTTCCCGTTCAGTATCGGATAGCGCCGAGGTTGGCTCGTCCAGCACCAGGATTCGTGGCTGTTTGGTCAGGATGCGGGCGATCTCGGTCAACTGCTGTTCGGCCACGCTCAACTGGCGGACTTCGGCCCGCAGATCGATCGCCACGCCCAACTCGGCCAGACTCTGCCTGGCCCTGGCGTAGATTCCCGGCCAATCGATCACCCCCAGCCGGTTGCGGGGATACTCGCCCAGGAAGATGTTCTCGGCCACGCTCATGGTGGGCACCAGGCTGAACTCCTGGTAAACCATGTGAATGCCCAGTTTACCGGCCCGTTCCGGGTTCAGGTGGGTGATTTCCTCGCCCCGAATGAAAATCCGACCGCTGTCCTTGGGCAGGGAACCGCTCAGGATTTTCACCAGCGTGGATTTGCCCGCGCCGTTCTCGCCCAGGAGGACGTGGACCTCGCCCTCATGCAGGTCGAAGTTGACGTGATCCAGGGCGTGGACGCCGGGGAAACGTTTGTCGATCTGCTCCATGCTGAGGAGTGGCTGGCTGGCTGTCATATGCTCTCCCCCCCAAAGCCGACGGTTATTGCGCGGTGTAACCGCCATCCACGCTCAGGATAGCGCCGGTGGCATATCCTACCTCGTCGCTGGCCAGGTACAGAATAGCGGACGCAATCTCCTCCGGCGTGCCCAGGCGGTTCAGGGGGCGGATCGCTTCCAGCCGGCGACGGGTAGCGACAGGGTCAGCGGCCCGGCTCAGGGCCTCCCGCACCAGCGGGGTATCGGTGGTGCCAGGGCAGACGCAGTTGACCCGTATGCCTTGCTCGGCCAGGTCTACGGCGCAACTGCGCGTCAGGGCGATCAGCCCGCCTTTAGACACGTTATACGCCACCTGGCCCTTGATGCCAACCAGCCCTGCTTCTGAGGCGACATTAACGATCACGCCGCCGCCGTGACGGATCATCACCGGCACCGCATATCGGGTGCACAGGAACGGGCCGGTGAGATTCACCGCCATGATACGCGCCCATTCCTCCGCCGTGGCCTGCGTGACATCCCCCTGTCGGTAGATGCCGGCGTTGTTCACCAGAATATCCAGGCGGTCCCAGCGGTCGACCACGGCGGCCACCAGGCGGCGGACCTCCTCCTCGTGGGAGACATCCGCCCGGATGAACAGCGCGTCGTGCCCGGCAGCGGTCAGCTCCCCGGCCAGCGCCTCGCCGCGGGCCTGATCGATATCCACCAGGGCCACGGCAGCCCCTTCCCCGGCGAAGGCTCGCAGAGCCGCCTCGCCGATGCCGGCCCCGGCCCCGGTGACCACAGCCACCTTGCCTTGGAAGCGCATCATGGTATCCTTTCTCTTAGAGGCTGCGCGTAAGTGGAGTCGCCGTATCGACGGAGCGAGGAGCCACCAAGGCTACACCCTCCACGGCCAAACCGG
>DAOTXK010000093.1:0-2844 GCA_034435395.1 Anaerolineae bacterium
CGTTATATGTCCTGCAGGCCGGCGGGATCAGGCGGCTTGTCCCGCCGCCGGCGACCTCGGCGGAGGATATCGGCCGCCACCTGGCGCGGGTGCAAGAAGCGTTAGGGGCGCAGGCGGTGGGCCTGGTGCCCCAATTGCGCCGGTCCTCGGGGTACGTCGGCCTGCTGGTGCGTATGGCCGAGCATCAGGAACTGCGCCTGCGCCACCTGTTGTTGATGCCTGATTTCCAGTCGGCGGAAGCCAGCACGTCCCTGGTGCTGGGCCTGGACCTTGATCAGCAGGCGGTGGTGCGCGATCTGGCTGATCTGCCAAGCCTGTTGATCGTGGGCGAGGCGGGGGAGTGCCGACGGTTATTGGGGGCGCTGTTGCTGACGTTGACCCTGTTCACCACCCCTGCCGAGAGTCGAATCGCCCTGATGAGCCTCGGCGGCCTGGAGCCGGACCAGTTGCTGGAGACCCTGGCGTATTTGCCGCACGTGCTGGGGCATCGGTTGCGGACGACCGACGAGAGCCTGAAGTTGTTGAATGGGCTGGTCAGGGAAAGCAGGCGGCGCCAGCAACTCCTGGACCACCACGGCGTGGACAGCCTCGCGACCTATAACGCCCGGTTGCGAGGTCAGGCGGACAGCACGCTGCCGCGCGTGGTGGTGGTGATGGAAGACCTGCTCGGCGCGGAGTGGCTGGCCCGGCGCGAGCAATGGTTTGACCGGCTGGAAGAAGTGCTGACAGTGGGGCCGACGGTCGGCATTCACCTGATCGTGACGGCTTATCTTTCGGACGAAGGTAAGTTGCCTGAGTTCCTGGTCAGGCGGGTGCGGTCGCGCGTGGTCTGCCATGCCGCCGCCAATGTGACGCGATTGTGGACTCATGACACCCCGTTCCCGGCAGCGTTCGTGGACGGCTTCCTGGTCGAGGCGGATTCCGCGGTTACTCCCCTGACGTTTGGGGCGGTATCAGCCGGGGAAGTTCAGCGAGGGCTTGCTTACTGGCAGCGCGCCCAGACCCAGCGGGCGGCGGAGCGGCTGACCGCCGCGGAAGAGAGCGCCGATGTGGCCTCCACGGCTACCTGGGCCGACAGGCTCGCCCGCACCCCGAAGACGCCGTCCCCACCGCCGCCCAGTGTCGCCGCCCTGTTCCGGGCGACCGAGGCGCTGACGCCGGAGGAAGTGAAGATGGCTCAGGCGCGAGCCCTGGCAGCCTACCTGGGGTGGTTATCACACGGGCCGCTGCGCGATGTGTTGCGGATGAGCTACGAGGACGCCGACCTCATCATCGCCCGGTTGCAGGCAGAAGGTTTGTTGGAGAGCGGCGATGGGCCGATCTACCGTTTCGTGCGGCTGGACACAGAGGAAGATTTCGGGTAGGCATCTCCTTATCGAGCGGCAGGTGAAACCCCGGTCACCGCGACCGGGGTTCTGTTTGGTCAGCTGCCCGGCGTCGCCGAGGGCGTTGGCGTCGGGAACGGGTCAAGTACGCCGAAGGTGCATGAGTTGTAGCTGGCGCCGAGGATGACCCGGAAATCCACGGTGCTGTTCGGGTCCGGCTCAACGCGCACATTGTTGGGATTGGCGTTGAGCACACGGACAATCGTGTTCAAGCTGCTGCCTTTCGTCCGCCCGGTGTAGTCGATGATGACCGTGTCCGGGTAGTCGGCCCGGTCGGCCTCCCCGCCCACGATGGGCACGAACCCTTCCCAGGCCAGTCGGTCGGCGGCGACCCAGGCCCATCCTTCGTTGGGCGTGCCGTTGAGGACCTCGATTCGCGCGCCTTCCCGCACGAGCTGATTCTCTGTTGGCGGCAGGTAGAAATTGTCGATCAGCTGGAACATGGTCTCCGGGACCGGAAGCTGCACGAAGGAGCCGTCAGGCGGCTGCCAGGGTGTGGTGTGGTAGGTGCGAATGAAGTTGAGGGTTTCGATGCGGCTGGGGTCCAGGTTTAGGGCGACCGGCACCAGACCGATGATATCCGGCAGGGTCAGGTTGGTGTCTACGATTGCGGTTAACTGCGGCCACAATTCCACCGCCTGCGCCAGCAGGCCCTGCTCTTTGGCTTCCCGCCAGATCGCCAGCAGGATTTGCATTTGCCGACGGCCCCGGTCAAAGTCGCTGCTGTTATGGCGGGAGCGCGCATACCATAGCGCCCAATCCCCGTTCAGGTGGTGCAGCCCGACCGGCAGCGTCTCCAGGTCGTATTCGGCCTCACCCCAGGCATCGTAGCCCTGGAAGCGCCAGTCCTGAATGGCGCAGTCGACGGCCACGTCGATTCCCCCCAGGGCGTCGATGATCTGCTCAAAGCCGTCGAAGTCAATGCGGGCGTAGTAGTGCACGTTGATGCCGAAATTATAGAGGATGGTCTGCCGGAGCAGGCCGAAGCCGCCATCGTCCCAGCCCACGATCTCGCCGCGCTGGTAGGCCAGGTTGAGGCGTTGCATCGTCCAGCCAGGGATAAACACAAACAGATCGCGGGGCAGGGGGAGCATGTTGACCGTGCCCGTGGTGCGGTTGATCGAGACGATGATCATGGTATCGGTGCGGTAGCTGGGATCATTAGGATCAACCTCCTCGTCGCCGCCCAGCAGGATGATGTTCATGAGGTCATAGCCACGCCGGTTGGCCAGCGGTGCCTGAGTGGGCACGGCGGTGACCGGCGGCGCGAGCGGGGTGCTGTTCGGGAAGAGGATCGTTGGTAGCGGGCGCGGTGTGTCGGTGAACGTGGCCGGGGGCGGCGGCGTGGGGCTGGCTGGCAGAGTGGGGGTGGGGATGGGCGTATTGGTCGGAAAAGGCGTTCTGCTCGCTGTGGGCGTGAAGGTTGGGGTGCTGGTGGGCGTGCTGGTCGCCGTTGGAG
>DAOTXK010000094.1:0-2838 GCA_034435395.1 Anaerolineae bacterium
TCGTCAACAGGGCGGAAGGCAAGCATTCCCGCCGATTCCGATCTACAATCAGCCTGACACGGCAAACGTAAAGCGGTTCACGCGAAAGTGACATGCCCCCCAGAGAGCGATCCTTCCGCACCGAGGCCATCATCCTCCGCCGGGCCGACTTCGGCGAGGCCGACCGCCTGCTGACGATCTTCACCCCCCGGCACGGTAAACAGCGGGCCATCGCCAAAGGGGCGCGCAAGCCCGCCGCCCGCAAGACCGGCCACGTGGAGCTGTTCGCCCGCACCGATCTGCTGCTCTACCGGGGGCGGGATTTGCTGATCGTCACCCAGGCGGAGATGACCGAGCCGTACCTGCCCCTGCGGGAAGACCTGACCCGCGCCGCCTACGCCAACTACGTCGCCGAACTGCTGGACCGCTTCACCACCGACGAGGACGAGGCCGAGAGCGCCGCCCTCTTCGACCTGCTGGACGCCACGCTGCGGCGGTTGTGCGGCCCGGCGGACCTGCGGGTGGCCGCCCGCTTTTACGAGATGCGCCTGCTGGACCTGGCCGGGTTCCGCCCGGAGCTGACCCGCTGCGCTCGGTGCGGGGAGGAGGTCCGCCCGGAGGATCAGTTCTTCAGCCCGGGGGAGGGTGGCGTGATCGGCCCCGGCTGCGGCGCGACCCTGCCGGAAGGGGCCGCCCTGCCGATCACCCGCCAGGCGCTGCACGCCCTGCGCGCGTTCCAACGGGAGCCGTGGGCGCGGGTGGAGGCCCTCCGGCTCAGCGAGCCGCTGCACCTGGCGATCGAACGGGTGATGCTGAGCTACCTGGTGGCCCTGCTGGAAAAGCGCCTCCAATCGGTGGATTTCATCCGGCGGCTGCGGGCGGAGTCGCGCCTCCTGGCTTCATAAACCGTTTTCGCATCATTCGGCAACCAACCTATAACCGCAGGGGGCGGCGTTTGCCCCTAGAATGCTAGTAACGAACATCGCCAGTTGTTAACCAGCAGCATGTGGCGGCTCACGGCCTGCCACCAACCATGGGTGGAGAAAAATATGCGGCGTTTGAGCGTATTCCTGATTGTGCTGGCTGCTCTACTGGTCGTCAGCGTCCCGGTCTATGCCCAGGGCGGCACCGGATATACCGATGGGCGTCTCAACCCCCACTCGCTGGAGATGGCCGTGTACTGCGTGTCTGGCGGCGTGCAGGTCTGGCGCACCGGCAGCTCGCGGGGCCAGTTTGGCTTCCACGCCAGCCCGGAGGACATCGGGCGGGCGCTGGCCCTGGCGCGGGCCACCCGGCAGAACGTGCAGGTGGCGGCCAATGACAGCCTGGGCGTCAGCCTGTGGGCGCTGACCTCGAACCAGCTCCAGGCCATCGTGCGCACCAGTTCCGTCCCCCAGTATAACTACATCTTCCGGGCGAATACCTGCGGCCCCATCCCGCGCGTCACGCTCCCCGCCGGGACGACCGTGACACCGGGCCCGACCGGCACGACGGGCACCACCGGCACGACCGTCGTCGGCACGGTCTACACCGTCCGGCCCGGCGATAACCTGTTCCGCATCGGCCTGCGTTACGGCATCCATTACACCGAGCTGGCGCGCATCAACCACATCCCTAACGCCGCGCGCATCTACGTGGGCCAGCAGATCGTCATCCCCACGCGCCGCTAGGGGCGACGGCCCGGCCAGCCATTGGTGGCCCGTCTGAGGGGCCTGCCGCTGGCGGGCAAGCGATATCTCCCGGCTGACGCCAGGCGAAGGGAGCGCCATCCAGCCCACGGGCGGCTTCGGCCAGGGGGCAGGCATCGCCAGCGAATGGCCGGGCTTCGGCCTGGTCATCCCTGCCCGCTGGCGCGCGCCTGGCGGACCCGGAACCACTCCCGTTCGCTTCGTTTTCGGGAAGCGCTTTCCGCCAGCAGCTGAGCCGAGGGATGGGGTCCATGCGCGAAAATCTCCGTTACCTGATGGCCTATCTCATGTGGGCCGCCGTAATGGCGTCAGGGCTGTGGTTGGGTCTGGTGGGCCGGACCATCTTACGAGGGCTTCTCGCCTCTTACGCCGCCGAGTCAACCAGGAATGTCTACCAGGCTGGCTTCTTCGACAAGGCTTATGTAGTCCTGGCCGGGTTGCTCTGGGTGATCGTCATGGTCGCGGTGGAGCATTACTTCCGCCAGGGCGTGCCACGCCGCCAGCTGGCGAGTCGCTTTGCCAGAGTTGCCGGGCTGGCACTCCTGCTTGTCCTGGTGGCTGATCTGGGCCTGCTGGCGCTGCAAGGGGGGAGTGGGAGCGGGCTGCGCTGGCTCATGGTGGCGGGCGAACTGGTGATCGGGGCCTCGCTGCTGGCCTATGGGCTGTTCTCCCGCCCTGCCAGACCCCAAAGCCGGGGCATGGGACAATTTGAGGAGCAACCATAACCGCGCCGGCGGCGCATTGTATAATCAGAGCAGCGTCCAACCAAAGTAAACCCTGGTTCAAAAGTTGAACAAGCCCGATGTCCCCCATCCCCTAACCCCTTCCCCCACCGGTGGGGAAGGGGAGCCAGTTGCCTCATCGGTGGGCGTTTCCTTCCCCTTTTATGGGGGAGGGGCCGGGGGTGGGGGCCGCGTAGGGCGTCTGAACGGATCAGGCTGTTTCAAGTCACGAACCATGTTCTACTAAGCGCGGAAAAGATACGATGAGAAAACAACGCTCTACAAGGGGCTTAAGCTCCTTGCCTGTCCGGGGCCAACAACTGGTTTCCCTGCTCGTGCCGCTTCTGCTGCTGGTCGCCTGTGCGACCGGCGGACCGACTCCCCCATCAACCAGCCCCTCCCCCCCGACCGAGGCCGCCGCCCCCACCGCGACCGTCACGGAACCGGTC
>DAOTXK010000095.1:0-8585 GCA_034435395.1 Anaerolineae bacterium
GTATTGCATTATGTGGTGGTGACATCGCCCAGGTTGTCCACGAGGCGGCGCACGAGTTTTTCGGAAGTGGATGCAGCGACCGGTCCGCGAACCAAAACACTGACGAGTGACCCATGGCCTTCCTGACCCCTCTCTCCCTCATCCTGGCCGCCCTGGCGGTGCCCATCATCCTGATGTATATGCTGCGGCTGCGGCGGCGCGAGACCGAAGTCAGCAGCACCTACCTGTGGCAGATGCTGCTCCGCGACCGCGAGGCCAACGCCCCCTGGCAACGCCTCCGCCGCAACCTGCTGCTGTTTCTGCAACTGCTCGTCCTGGCGGCGCTGGTCCTGGCGCTGATGCGGCCCTTCGTCGAGACGCCGACCGTCACCACCGGGCGGATCGCGCTGCTGCTGGACGCCTCGGCCAGCATGAACGCCACCGACGTGCCACCCTCGCGTTGGGCGGCGGCCCAGCAGGAGGCGCTGAGCATCGTGAGCGCCCTCAGCCCGCAGGACAGCATGACCGTCATCCGCGTGGCCGATAAGCCGGAGGTGCTGGCCAGCGCCACCAACGACCCGACCCTGCTACGGGAGGCCATCGTGAGCGCCCGACCGTCGCAGGGCAGCGCCGACTGGTCCGCCGCCCTGACGCTGGCCGCGGGCGGGGCGGTGGGGGTGGAGAACTTCAGCGTGGTGCTGATCAGCGACGGCGGCCTGCCGGTGGACCTGCCGCCCATCCCCGGCGAACTGCGCTACATCCCCATCGGGACGAGCGGCGAAAACGTCGCCCTGACGGCCCTCTCCACCCGCGCCCGGGGCGGGGAGCCGCCGCAACTGTTCGCCGAGATCAGCAACATGGGCGACCGGGACGCCGAGGTGCTTTTCAGCCTGTACCTGGACGGCGAGCTGGACCGCGCCCAGCGCCTGACCATCCCGGCGCGCACGGCCCGGGAGCTGTTCGCCACCGATCTGCCGGAGGATTTCACCGTATTGCAGGCGTCGGTGGCCCCCAGCCGGGGTTCGGACGTGCCCGATTACCTGGCCGTGGACAACGTCGCCTGGACGGTCTATAACCCGCCGGGGGCCGGGCGCGTCCTGCTGATGACGCCGGGCAACATCTATCTGCGGCAGGCGCTGGCCAGCCTGCCGGGCTTACAGCCGTTCCAGGGACGGCTGGAAAACGGCCTGCCGACCAGCCAGACCTTCGACCTGTACATCCTCGACGGCTGGCTGCCGGAGGATGGCACCCTGCCGGACGGCGACCTGTTGATCGTCAACCCGCCGCGGGACACCGCCTTCTTCCGACTGGCCGGGGACAGCCTGAACACCCGCAATCCCCGCGTGGCCCGCGACGATCCCCGCACGCTTTACCTCAGCTTTGAGAACGTGCATATCCTGGACTTCCAGTTGTTGGAAGGCGTCGGCTGGGCGAAGCCGCTGGTGTGGGTGGATGGCGGGCCGCTGGTGCTGGCGGGCGAGGTCGACGGGCGGCAGGTGGTCATTCTTACCTTTGATCTGCACCGCTCCGATCTGCCACTGCAGATCGCCTGGCCGATCCTGCTGGCCAACCTGATGCAGTGGTACACCCCGGCCCGCGCCGTTCACGCGCCGGAAGGGCTGGCCGTGGGCGAGACGCTGGTCATCCGACCGCCGTTTGACGCGAACACGGTGCGCGTGACCCGCCCCGACGGCCAGACGACCACCCTCAACGTGAACGCGCCCCAGTTGATCTACGCCGACACGGCGCTGACCGGCATTTACACGGTGGACGTGTATGCGGGCGGTGAATTGCTGCAAAGCGAGCCGGTCGCCGTCAACCTGTTCGACCGGGTGGAGAGCCTGATCCAGCCCGCCCCACGGCTGACCATCGGCGGGACGCAGGTGGCCGAGGCCGAAAAGGAGGAGATCGGGCAGCAGGAATTCTGGCCGTGGATCGCGTTGATCGGGCTGGGGCTGCTGGCGCTGGAGTGGTGGGTGTACCACCGCAGCCTGCGCCTCCCCCGCCCGGAGCAGGTGTGGGCGTCAAGACGGCGGTAGGCAGGCCAACTTCCTCCTGCGGGTGGCCATCTGCCCAAACGGGTGCGGCGTGGTATGATCAGGCTGCCGGATCAGTAGAGATAAATGGAAGTTTTGCAGGGTTACCCGGACAAACCGACGCCGGAAGAAATCGAAGCCGAAATCCAGGCGTACCGGGCCGAAAAGCGAGCGAAACGTGCGCGTGGTGATTGATACGAACTTGTTGGTATCTGGTCTGCTCTGGTCTGGCACTCCAAACAAACTGGTTGAGAAGATTTAGGATAGAACGATTGTGCTGTTAATTTCTATCATCTTATTTGTCGGTTGCCGCCCTGGTGAAACAACTTCAAGAGGATTAAAGGACTTCCTGGCATTCCCATGACCTTCACCGCCCCCATTGCCCTGCTGTTACTCCTGCTGCTGCCGGTCTTCGCCTATGTCGGCTGGCCGCGACTTCCCTTCCGCCGCCGCCGCGATGCCGCCAGCCTGGCCCTCCGCCTGCTGATCGTGACTCTGGTGGCCCTGGGCGTGGCGGGCGCGCAGATCGTCCGCGCCGCTGAGAAGCTGGCCGTCGTCTTCCTGGTGGATGTCTCCGACAGCATGGACTCCGCCGCCCAGGCCGCCGCCCTGGACTTCGTGCGCGAGGCGATGGGGGCCAGCAGCCCCGACGATCAGACCGCCGTCATCCTCTTTGGGAGCAACGCGCTGGTGGAGCGGCCCATGCTCACCGGCACGGAGTTAGGCCCCATCGGCTCCCGACCCAGCACGCTCAACACCGACCTGGCAGAGGCCATCCGGCTGGGCATGGCCCTCTTCCCGGCGGACGCGGCCAAGCGGATGGTGATCCTGAGCGACGGCGTGGTCACGGTGGGCAACCCGTATGAGGCGGCCCGGCTGGCGGCGGCCTCCGGCATCCAGATCGACTTCGTGCCCTTCCGGCGGCAACCCGCGCCGGAGGTGGCCGTCACCGATGTGCAGGTCCCCACCCGCCTCAGCGTCGATGAGCCGTTTGAGATCGATTACACCATCGAGAGCCAGATCGACACGATGGCGGTGGTGACGCTGCTGGCTGGCGGCCAGACCATCGCCCGCGATGTGGTGGCGCTGGAGGCGGGCGAGAATCCGTACTATTTCCAGCTGCGTCGCGGCTTCCCCACCACCGGCTTCAGCGATATCCGCGTCCAGGTGGAGCCGATCGATGCCAATGCCGACGGCTTTTACCAGAACAACCGGCTTTCCGCCTTCACCGAGATCAGCGGGCCGTCGCGGGTGCTGCTGGTGGCGCGCGACGGTGAGGCGGGCGCGGCGGACATCGCCCACCTGCTGCCCGCGCTGGAAGAGGTGGGCCTGGCGGTGGACGCGGTCACGCCTTCGGACCTGCCCATCGGGCTGGCCCCGCTCAGCGCCTACGCCAGCGTGGTTGTGGTCAACGTGCCCGCCGCCGACCTCTCCCTGCGGCGGATGGAGGTGCTGCGCGCTTATGTGCGCGATCTGGGCGGCGGGATGGTCTTCATCGGCGGCGATGAGAGTTACGGCGTGGGCGGCTATTTCCAGACGCCCATCGAGGATACGCTGCCGGTCGAGATGCAGCTCCGCGATCAGGAGCGCATCCCGGCGCTGTCGCTGATCTTCGTCATCGACACCTCCGGTTCGATGGGCGCGGTGGGTCCCAGCGGTTATACCAACCTGGACCTGGCGAAGGAAGCCATCATCCGGTCCATCGGCCTGCTCAACCCGAGCGACCGCCTCGGCGTCGTGGGCTTCGACAGCCGGGCGTCGTGGATCGTCGAAGTCACCCAGGTCGACAATCCAGGGGCGTTGCAGCAGCAGGTCGGCACGCTGCGCCCCGGCGGCGGCACCGACATCCTGGCCGGGCTGCGGGCGGCCGCCGATTACCTGCCGAATGACCCTTCCCTGCTCAAACACGTCATCCTGCTGACCGATGGCGGCGCTAACCCGATGGGCATCCCGGCGCTGGTGCAGCAGATGCGGGTGGACTATAACGCCACGACCTCTGTGGTGGCCATTGGCGAGGGCTACGCGCCCTTCCTGCAGGATGTGGCGGCCATCGGCCAGGGCAACTTCCACTTCGCCCGCGATGTGACCACCATCCCCACCATCTTCACCGCCGAGACCGTGCTGGCGACCCGTTCTTACATCGTGGAGGATACGTTTTTCCCGGCGCAGGTCGGCCAAAGCCCGATCCTGACCGGCATCCGGCGCGTGCCGCAGTTGCTCGGTTATGTCGCCACCACCGCCAAGGACAACGCCCAGGTCCTGCTGCGCAGCCCGGAACCCAACGCCGACCCCATTCTGGCGGCATGGCAGTTTGGGCTGGGGCGCGCCGTCGCCTGGACCAGCGATGCCACCAGCCGTTGGGCCACCAACTGGGTCACCTGGGACAATTACCCGCGCTTCTTCAGCCAGATGGTGCGCTGGACCATCACCGAGGGTGTCAACAGCAACCTGGAGACGCGGGTGGAGCAGCGCGGTGAGCAGGCCGTCCTGATCGTAGATGCCCGCGACAATGCCGGGGATTTCCTCAACGGCCTGCTGCTGGATGCGGGAATCGTCAGCCCGGATTTGGAGCCGCAGTTGCTTCAACTGTACCAGGTCGCGCCGGGCCGCTACGAGGCCGTCTTTGAGCCGGGCGAAGAGGGCGCGTATTTCATCCGCGTGGCGGGGGCCCCGGCTGCCGGAGGCGCGCCGCCAGCGAACGTCAACGTGGCCCAGACCACCGGCTGGGTGCTGACCTATTCGCCGGAGTACCGCCCGCCAGAGGGCGGCCTCGACCTGGCGCTGCTCAACGATCTGGCCAACCTGACCGGCGGCGGGTCGCTGGCCGGGCGTCCGGCGGCAGCTTTTGACCACAATCTGGTGGCGGCCAGCGCGGCCACCCCGCTGTGGCCCTGGCTCCTGCTGCTGGCGACGATCTTGCTGCCCCTGGACGTGGGCCTGCGCCGCCTGATCATCACGGCCAGCGACTGGCGCAAGCTGCGGGCCTGGCTGGCCGACCGGCTGGGTCTGGCGGAGCCGGAACTGACCTACGTCCGCCCGGAGCGGCTGGACCGCCTGATGGGCGTGCGGGATCGCGTCCGCAGCGAAACGGCTGGCGGCGACCGCCCGCTCCGCGAGCCTTCCCCGGTGGAGGCCATCCTGCCCGCCGACGAACGCCAACAGCCGACCCCCGCCGCGCCGCCGTCCGCCCGACCGGCCCCTGCCCCCAGCAGCGCGTCTACCTTGCTGGCCCGCCGACGGACCGCCCGCACCGAGGAAATGCCCTCTCCGCCCGTCAGCGGCCCGTCGCGTCCAGGGCCGTCCACGCCAATGCCGGAACGGGCAGGCGAGACGCCTGGCGCTCCACCGATACCCACGCCCACCGCCCGCCCCAAGCCCGCCGAGGGCGAGGGCAGCACCGTATCCCGCCTGCTCAAGCGCAAACGGGGCACCGACGCGAACGAGCCGGAGCAGTAGACCGGCAGGCGCGAGCGCACCGCCGCCGCCAGCAGCGGGCGGGGCCTGTTACCGACAGGCCGCCTCGCCCCTGAATCCAGCGGGACTCCAGACCAGCGGGCTGTTATTGAGGCCCAGCGCAGTCAGCTCGCGCAACTCACCGGTCGCCGTGTCGTACACCATGGCGCTGTAGGCGCTGCGGAAGGCCAGGTAGCGTCCATCCGGGCTGAAGCGCGGGTAGTCAGCCGCTGTCGCGGCGGGGGAGTCGACGTAGAGCGTCGAGTCGGTGTCCGCCCAGCCGGGCAGGGGGACCCGCCACAGCCGGTTGTCGTCCTGGCCCTGCCAGCCTTTGATCGCTGCCACCAAGCCGGTCCCGTCCGGCAGCCAGTCATAATCCAGGACCAGCGTCTCGGCCCCGCTCCATTGCTGCACGGTCCCGCCGGAGGCTGGCGCGGTCCAGAACTGGTGGTTGTTGCCTGTCGGCGCGTAAATGAAGCTGATCACGTCCCCACCCGGCGACCAGCGCGGGAAGATCGCGCTGCCGGTGGCGAAGTCGGTGAGCGGGTACTTGGTGCCGCCGTCAGCGCTGACAATCCAGATGTCGTTGTCGCGCTGCCCGGCGGCGTTGATGTCGTAAGAGGTGTAGGCCAGCCACCCCCCGTCCGGACTCCAGGTCGGCTCGCCTTCCGCCCCGCGCACGCTGTAAAAGCCCGGCCTCCCCCCCTCCGGCGGCACCCAGGCGAGGTGGGTGGTCCGCTCCCGTTCGCCGCCGCGCGCATAGTCGCGGACCAGCACGAAGGCGATGTGAGCGCCATCCGCCGACCACTGCGGCGACCACGCCTCCCAGGAAAACGCGCCACTGTCATCGACGAAATCCACCATCAATTCGCGCCAGTCGGAGCCATCCAGCCGGGCGCTGTAGAGGCGCATGGCACCGCCGGTCGGGCCGCCGCCGGGCGGGCCATCCGGGTCCTCCATCACGAAGGCGAAGCGGCAGCCATCCGGGGCGAAGCTCCCGAACCAGTGCCGTCCCCGCCCGAAGGCCAGCTGGCGCGGCTGGCCAGTGGCGAGATCGTAGAGGAACAGGCCGGCGTTGTCCGGATCGTTGCCCGCCAGCAGCGGCCCGACCAACTCCGGCAGCGGCGTCGGCGTGGCGAAGAGCGATGGGCCATCACCATCCTGCGCCGCCAGCGTCCCGGCGGTCAGCAAAACGACCAGGGCGCACAGCAGCAGCCATAGCCGCCCAGGGGCCTGCCAGTGACCGGCCCGTGGGCGGGTGCGTTGGGGTGGTCGGCTGGCGAAAGATGATCGGTCGGGGGTCGCTAAAACCTGGCGATGGTGGCTCATGTTCCCCTTCTGGCGGTTGACGGTGGCGGCGGCAGCGACGCTACGGCCCGATCAGCGTCAGGGCGTCCAGCACCAGCGGCACGTTGACGATCGCGTGCCAGCGCGCTTCCTGGACGCCCAGGCTGGCGACGCCGACCACCCGCAGGCTGCTCACCAGCGCGTCTAACGCGGCGGTCGTCAGCGGCGACTCGGCGTCGGCCAGCAGGTAGGCGACCTGTTCCCTGGCGTCGTCCAGGCGGCGGTCGGCGTGCAGGCCGTGCCGATCCCCGCTGGCGGGCAGCGGCAGCGGCGGCAGACGGCGGTAGGTGAACGGCGCGGGGTAGCCGGACAGCTCCAGGATGGCCAGCGGCACGCCCCCGACCTCCTGGAAGTGAAGCTGCTCCACGTAACCGATCAGCGTGACCGTCCCGTCCCAGCCCAGATCGACCGGCTCGCGGCAGGCCCCATCTTCCGGCCAGGGCAGGATGGCCAGGGCCGGGTCCAGCGCCTCCCCCCAGCCGACGGTGACCAGGCCCCGCTGCCCTTCGCCAGGGCCGACCGCAGCCAGCCGGGAGGTTGCTTCGTCGCTCAGTTCGAGGCGGAACACGCCGCGCGGACCGACGACCGATGTGCGGGCGATGATCGACTCCGGCCCTTCGTGGCGGTCCCACAGGGCCAGGTACAGCCCGGCCTGTGCCCAGGCTGGCAGGGCCACATCCGGCGCGGTCAGGCGGCCGGTGAGGGTGTGGAGCGGGCTGGTCATGAGGAGTCCACTCCGGCGCGGCTCAGGCGATCCGCCACAGTTTGACGGTCCCATCCTGGCAGGCGACGGCCAGCAGTCGGCCCTGGCGCGCCAGGGTGAACGCCAGGTACTGCACCGGCGCGCTATGACCGCCGAGGGCGGCGATTTCGCGCCCTTCCGGAAGCCGCCAGAGCCTGACCGTCTCATCATTTTCGGCGGCGGTGGCCAGCAGCGTCCCGTCGGGCGAAAAGGCCATCAGATGCACCGGGCCGTCGTGCGCCCGGAAGGTCACCAGTTCGCGCGGTTGGGGGGTCGGTGGGGTCGGCGCTTCCTGCAAGACCCGCTGCGTCTGCCGCCGGACCTCCTCCGGGCTGAGGCCAAGCTCCCGGAGCACATCGAGCACCATACCCTCCGGCAGGCGGACGAGGCCCAGCAACAGGTGCTCGGTCCCGATGTACCAATGGCCCAGGCGGCGAGCCTCGTCAACGGCCTGCTCCAGCGCCTTTTTGGTGCCACTGGACAGGTACAGGTGCTCCGCCGGACTCTGGGTCCCGGCGGGATGGAGGCGTTCCACCACCTCGCCCATCCGCTGGGCATCCACCCCAAGCTCCTGTAAGACCCGGCTGGCCACGCCGCCCTCCTCATACATCAGGCCCAGCAGCAGATGCTCGCTATCAATCGCCGGGTGTTGTCGGCGCTGCGCCTCTTCCTGAGCCAACCCCAACGCTCGCCGCGCCCGTTGGGTGAACCGTTCCATATGATTTTTCGCCACGGCATGATCCTCTCCACTCGATCCGGCGACCGCCTGTCCCGGCGTAAACACAGTATGCCCCGAACAGACGCAACAATCAATGAGCCTCCTGACCGCCCGCTGCCCCGCCCCGCTGACCGTCGGCGGCGGCCAGCGAGGCAAGCCATGCCTGACCCGCGCCGAAATGTGTTACACTGTCCCCAACAGGAGCGAGAGGAGCATCGGCAGATGAGCCACGACAAGCCGTTCCGGGCGCTGGCCGCCGCCTGGCTGGCGGCCTATGATCGCTTCTTAGCCGCGCTGGACGCCCTGCCCC
>DAOTXK010000096.1:0-8659 GCA_034435395.1 Anaerolineae bacterium
CATCAGCGGTCAGCCGTCAGCGGTCAGCCGTCAGCGGTCAGCCGTCAGCGGTCAGCCGTCAGCGGTCAGCCGTCAGCGGTCAGCCGTCAGCCGTCAGCGGTCAGCCGTCAGCGGTCAGCCGTCAGCACCTTGCCGGGTGTGCCAGGAGGTGCCTTACTTTGGCGGGAGCGTTTGGTGTCCTCTGGCGGTTCTGGCGGCAACCAGCGGTGCGGGCGGTTCGACGGCGAGGGTGGCGCAGGCGTGGCATAGCCCTCCGGTCCGTGGTAAGAGGAGGCGAATCGACATCCCCCTGACGCTAACATTGTGCTATCATGTCTGAGTAGAGACAAACCGTCGGGGCGAGTGGTCATGCCGATCACCATGGACCGTCAGGAGAAATTCACCCACATCCGCCGCCTGCCGCTCTTCTCGGAACTGAGCGATGACGAGGTCCGGCTCTTTGAGCCGTATTTCCGGGTGGTCAACTACCAGGCGGGCGAGTACGTGTACCGCCAGGGAGAGCGGAGCTACGCGCTGTTCCTGTTCATCGCCGGGCGGGGCCGGCTGCTGCGCGTCGGCGCGGACGGCATCGAGCGGCGGGGGGCCGACGTGGAGCCGGGCGAATTCGTGGGCGAGAAGTCGCTGTTCCTGCATGAGGAGCGCCCCCATTCGCTGGTGATCGTGCGCGATGCGACGGTGCTGGTCCTGGCGCGCCGTGACTTCGACGAAATCCTGCGGACGCACCCGCCGGTTAAGGCCCGCCTCAACATCCGCGACGACGTGCGCCACCAGCTCGGCGACCAGGATTTTCCCTGGCTGGACCGGGGCGAGCAGGTCCTGCGCTACACCCGCCGCCACCAGTGGGCCTTCATCCGCCGGGCGTTGTGGGCGATCCCGCTGTTGGTCATCTTCCTGCCGCTGCCGCTGATCGTCTACCTGGTGCCCGTTCTGCCGCGCTTCCTGGTGGTGGTGGCGGCGTTCCCCATGCTGTTCGTCCCCATCATCAGCGTGATCTACAACTACTTCGACTGGCGCAATGACTGGTTCGTGGTGACCAACAACCGCGTCGTTCACGAGGAGCGGGTGCTGCTGACCTTCAACGAGACCCGTGAGCAGGCTCCTCTCAGCAGCATCCAGGCGGTCCGCACCCAGCAGAACGGCTATTGGGCGGAGCATCTGGGTTTTGGCGACCTGATCATCGCCACCGCCGGGGGAGGCGGCACGCTGGTCTTCGATACCATCGAGGACCCGGAAGCGCTGGCCGCCGTGATCAACGAGGAGCTGCAACGCACACGGTCCCACCGAGCCGCCGAGGACCGGGAGAAAATCCGGGCCGAGATCGACCGCTTCCTGGGCACCAAGGCGCTCAACCGCACGCGGGCGGAGGAGCTGCCCCAGCCGGACCGCCCCACCGTCCCGCCCACGCCGCCGCGCAGCGTCCGCACCCGCCTGCAAGTGTGGTGGGAGCGCCTGGCCCAGTACTTTGACATCCGCGTCCGCATGGACGAAGGCTACCGGGTGGTCTACCGCAAGCACTGGCTGGTGCTGTGGAACGACATCTTCGCCCCCACCTTCGCCATCGTGCTGGGTTTCATCCTGTTGATCATCAACCTGATCTGGCACTGGGCCTGGCCCTGGGCGATGATCAACCCCCTGGTGCGCATCCTGTTTTTCCTGCTGCTGTTCCCCCTGCTGGGCGGGTGGTGGTGGTACATGTACGAGGACTGGCACAACGACCTTTACATTGTCGAGGGCCAGATGCTCACCCGCATCCACCGCCGTCCGCTGTGGCTGCAAGATGAGCAAAGCACCGTCATGATCCGCAACATCCAGGGCGTCAACGTGTCGGTCAGGGGCATCTGGCAGAAGATGCTCAACTACGGCACGGTGATCATCCAGACCGCCGCTGAAGACCAAACCGGCGGGGGCGACAGCGCGGGCGAGATTCACTTCCCCTACGTCTACCAGCCGCACACCCTGCAGGAGGACATCCTGCGCCGCCAGCGCCGGGAAGAACGCGAGGAAGGACAGAAAGAGTCCGACGAGCTTTCCCGCCAGATCGCGCGCTGGCTGGCCGTCTACCACCAGGCCACCCACCCGGAAGACTTCGACACCGGCACGATGCGCCAGTACATCGACAAGGGCACGGTCCAGGACTCCTTCGAATATCCCCGCGACGACGAGGGCTAGCCGCCGCTCCGCCGCCGCCCGATCACCGGCGCTCGTCGAACTCAGCCGCTCCTGTTTGAGGCGTTTACCAGTTTGTGTGAGGGCGCGCTGTTTGGTGACGCGACGCGGTCATTTTTTTTCGCGGTCCCACACCCCTTAAACGACGCAGAACGCCGGTTTTGGGGTAAACTCCGGCGGAGCTTCATGGGCTGATCCCATGGCGGGGGTGATCGCCATGCTCTCTAATCGCGCGCAATTGCTGGCCGGCGTCCGGGCGCTGGCCCCCATCCTGCTCGGCACCATGCCCTTCGGCATGATCTACGGCCTGGCGGCGGCGGAGGCCGGCCTGCCCGCCGGGGCCGCGCTGGGTATGTCGGCCATCGTGTTCGCCGGGTCGGCGCAGTTCATCGCCGCCGGGCTGTTCGGGGCTGGCGCGCCGGGCCTGGTGATCGTGCTGACCACGCTGGTCGTCAACCTGCGCCACGTGCTGTACAGCGCGTCCATCGCCCCTTACGTCCGCCATCTCTCCCCGGCGTGGAAGTACCTGCTGGCCTTCCTGCTGACCGACGAAGCCTACGCCGTGGCCATCACCCACTACCGCCAGGATTCGCCGGAAGCCGCCGCCAGGGGCAATGCCCATTGGTACACCCTGGGGGCCGGGCTGACGCTGTGGGTGACGTGGCAGATCAGCTCGGCGGCCGGCGTGTTGATCGGCGCGCAGGTCCCGGCGAGCTGGTCGCTGGACTTCACGCTGGCCCTGACCTTCATCGCCCTGCTGATCCCGGCGCTCACCGACCGCCCGGCGGTCCTGGCGGCAATGGCGGCGGGCGCGGTGGCCGTGCTCGCCAGGGACCTGCCTCACCGGCTGGGGCTGCTGGTCGCGGCGGGGGCCGGGATCGGCGTGGGGGTGCTGGCGGAGCGTCGGGGGAGTGGGCAGCGGCTTCCCCAAACCGGCGTCGGCGTGACCGGCCCCGGATCAGGCGGGGGGTGACGGCCAGGACCGGACGTGGTAAGCAGGTTGTTAAGCGCTGCGTTGTATAATAATGTTCTTGCAGTGAGTTGTTGGCGGGCATGGCCGCGACTGATACGGCTCCCGCTGCACTCGCGACGACCAACCGGGCGACTGAGGCGGGTCGCTGAGCCATGAACGCGGTGGAACTGTGGGTCATCATCATCGGCATGACGGTCGTGACCTACGGGGCGCGCCTCTCGGTGATCGTGTTGCTGGGCGAAAACGGCATGCCCCAGGGGGTGAGCCGCGCCCTGCGGTTTGTGCCGCCGGCGGTGCTGGCGGCCATCGTCTTCCCGGCGCTGCTGGCCCCGGACGGCCCGCTGGACCTCTCCCTCGGCAATGACCGCCTGCTGGCCGGGATCGTCGCCGCGCTGGTGGCCTGGCGGAGCCGGAATATCCTGCTGACCATTGCGGTGGGCCTAGTTCTGCTGTGGATTTTGCAGAGCTTCCCCTGAAAAAGCCCGTCAACGCGATCAGCCAACTCCCACACCTCCCCTGACGTTAAACAAAGTATGAAATTGGGTAATCAGGCGTTAACTTGGGAAAAATAGGGATAATTTGGGAAAAGTGCTTGACACCGAACAGCAGTTCGCCTATACTGGGGACAACTCATAGAACTGATGTGCGAGGATATGCCATGGCCTACGGCGATGAAGACACTGACACCCTGTACGATATGCTTTCTGAGCGCCAGAAAGCGATCCTGAACTTCATCGAGAAGTTCATTGACCAGAACGGCTACCCACCGACCATCCGCGAGATCGGCGAGGCGTGTAAGATCAGGTCCACCTCCGTGGTGAACTACAATCTGAATAAGCTGCGCGAGGCGGGCTGGCTGGAGCGGACGGCGGAGAAATCGCGGGGCATCCGCGTCGTCCGGCGGCGCACCCCGCTGCCCGGCGTGCTCCGCGAGGTGAAGCTGCGCGTGTCCGATGCCCTCAACGTGGTGCGCGTGCCGCTGGTGGGCCGCATCGTCGCCAGCGAACCGGTCATGTTGCCGGGCAGCGATTTCGGCGAGTACTACGACCCGGATGTTGACATGATCGGAGTGCCGCAGGACATGCTGCGCGGCCTGGACTCCAGCGATGTGTACGCGCTGCGGGTGAAGGGCAAATCCATGATCGACGCCCTGATCGACGACGGCGACGTGGTCATCCTGCGCAAGCAGCAGACCTGTCACGACGGCGATATGGTGGCCGTCTGGCTGCCGGAGCGGGCGGAGACCACGCTCAAAGCCTTCTACGACGAAGGCACCCGGATCCGGCTCCAGCCGCGCAACCCCAGCATGGAGCCGATCTACGTCCATCCCAACAACTGCCAGATTCAGGGCAAGGTGCTGGGCATCGTGCGGATGCTATGACCGGCGCGGCCCGCGCCGCCATCCGCCAGTTTTCACCGACCGTTAACGCGCTGTGTCCACCCCCTGGACACGGCGCGCCGGCCTGACCGGTCCTCTCCTGTCATTTTTCCTTATTATGTGCGCCCGCATAATATGCGCCCGCTCCGAGCGGGCATTTGTTGTCGTCAGTCCCCGGATGTATACCGGGGCGCTGCCAGGTCTGACCGGCCTGGGGAGCGTCGATGATCAACGAAGGATATAACTGAACGCGAGATAATTGCGCGAAAAACGTTTGTCTCTACAATGAGGGCACAAGCGAGTCGCCCGGCGGAGGCGGCGAGGGGCGAAGGGGGGCGATGATGGCTACGCCGCTCAGGTGCACACGGGCCGGGTGTCCAGGGTACATGAAAGGGCCGGCATGAACGGACTGCGCCGCTGGTGGCAGCAAGTGGGGAGGGTCTGGCGCGGGCGGCTGCTGAGGCTCCCCATCCCCCGGCGTAATCGGGCCGCGGCGGTTCCTCACGCCGAGCAGGTGCTGCGCGAGAGCGAGGAGCGCTACCGCCAGCTCGCCCAACTCTCGCCGGATGCCATCGTGGTCCACCGCGAGGGCCAGATCATTTTTGTGAACGCCGCCGGGGTCAGACTGTTAGGCGCGGCCAGCGAGCAGGAACTCCTCGGTCGGTCGGTGATGGACTTTATCCACCCGGATGATGCCCCCATGATTCGAGAGCGGATGCAGCAGGTGATGGAAGAGCGACGACCGACCGATTTCGCCGAGCAGCGCCTGGTCCGCCTGGACGGTCAGATCATCCATGCCGAAGCGGCGTCGGTGGCGGTGCCCCTGGGCGGCAAGGTCATCGTACAAACTGTGGCCCGCGACATCACCGAGCGTCGGGAGGCCGAGCGGCAGCGCCTGGCCCTGGAGATCGAGCGCGAGCGGGTGCGGGTATTGGAGAAGTTCATCGGCGACGCCTCGCACGATCTGCGGACGCCGCTCACCACCATCCGGTTCAGCGTCTACCTGCTGGGCAAGCTGGCCGATACCGAGCGGCAGCGGCATTACCTGTCCATCCTGGAATCACAATTCCTGCATCTGGAAGGTCTGCTGGAAAGCATGCTCAACCTGTCCCGGCTGGACAGGGAGACCGCGTTCGAGATGGTGCCGGTGGATGTGATGGCCCTGACGCAGGACATCGTCGCCCGGCAGGCGGCGCTGGCCGAGCGTAAGGGGCAGGACCTGCGGCTCACGGGCGAACCCCACCTGCCGGCGGTTATGGCCGACAGGGAGCACCTGACCAGCGCTATCAGCAACGTGATCGTGAATGCCATCCACTATACGCCAGCGGAGGGGACCATCACCGTGCGCGTCTACCGGGAGGGGCGGCAGGTCGTGGTCGCCGTGTAGGACACTGGCATCGGCATCGATCCTGCCGACCTGCCGCACATCTTCGACCGCTTCTTTCGGGCGGATCGGGCGCGGAGCGCCCACGCGGGCGGCGCCGGGCTGGGGCTGACTATCGCCCGAAAAGTCATCGACAAGCACCGGGGCCAGATCACGGTGGACAGCGCGCCGGACCGGGGCAGCACCTTCCGCATCTATCTGCCCATCGCCGACGCACGGGAACCGGCGCGCCCCGGCAACCTTGACACGCCTCATCGGGATGGTACAATGTGAGCACAGATGTCCCCATAGCTCAGAGGATAGAGCGTTGCCCTCCGGAGGCAGAGGCCCAGGTTCGAGTCCTGGTGGGGACGCTCTCAGGTCGCTCCCCGGCGGCCTTTTTTGTTGGGGAGGCGTTCCCCACCATGCCCCTGCCCGGTGAAAGGTGGTGATTCGGGGACCTTCGCCCCCAGCCCGCCATCGCCAGACGACGCCCGTCTGATGCTTGTGCAAGCCGCCTAAGCGATTCCCCCGTTTTTCGTCAGGATATCTGAACTTGTCCGGGGGCCTTGACTCGGCTTCCCGTAAGTGCTAATTTGTGGGCAATAGCGCCAATGATCCGATGATTAGCACCCCAGAGGGGCACCTGGACAGTTGGTGATGTCAATAAACGCAGGATTTTTTGTCTTCCCAGTTGACGCTCGCCGCCCGCGTCGTCGCCCCCAGACCGGAGAGGTCTGGTAGGGATGTTGCCGCGTCGGTGAGCCCCGTTCGCACGCGACGATCACTCCCCCCGGACCTCTCCAGGCCCGGGGGTTTTAATTTGCCGGGGCAGCCGTCCCAGCGATCGTCATCTGGCAGCCAACGAGGCGGAGGGGAATATGTCCGAAGCGATTAAGGTAGGCATTTATGGCGCAGCGGGGTACACCGGCCAGGAATTGGTGAACATCCTGGCCAGGCACCCCTACGCTGAACTGGTCTTCGCTACCTCCAACCAGGATGCCGGGCAGCCGGTACCGGGCACCGATCGGTGTTACGTGCCGCACGAGGAGGCCCCGCTCCCCGACGTGGACATGGTGTTCCTGGCGCTGCCGCACCAGGCTTCCGCGCCCGTCGCCGGGGCCGCCTTCGCCGCCGGGGTCAAAGCGGTCGATCTCTCGGCGGATTTACGACTGGACACGCCGGAAGCCTACAAACAGTGGTACAACGCCCTGCATCCCTTCCCGTCGCTGTTGCCGGTGCCCTATGGCCTGCCGGAGATCAACCGGGCGGCCATCGCCGGCGCGTCGCTGGTCGCCAACCCCGGCTGTTACCCGACGGCGGCGCTGCTGGGGCTGTACCCGTTGCTGGCCAGCCACGCCCTGGCCGAGGACGCGCCGATCATCGTCGATGCCAAGTCGGGCGTGTCCGGCGCGGGGCGGACTCCCTCGTCCACCACCCATTTCGTGGAGGTCTTCGGCAACCTGTTGCCCTATAACGTGGGGCGGGCGCACCGCCACACTGGCGAGATGGAGCAGGAGATCGCCAGGGCCAACGGCAAAACCGGGCCGCTGATCTTCACGCCGCACCTGCTGCCGGTGGACCGGGGCCTGCTGGCCACGATCTACGTCGAACTGAACGCGCCCTGGGCCGGGGTGGCGCTGCAATCGCTCTACGAGGAGACCTACGCGGCGGAGCCGCTGGTCGACGTGCTCCCGGCGGGGCAGCAGGCCACGCTGCGGCACGCCGTGCGTAAGCCCAACTGCGCCATCTCCCTCACCCCGGTGACGGAGAAGCTGGTCGTGATCGTGTCCGTGATCGATAACCTGCTCAAAGGCGCGGCCAGCCAGGCCGTCCAGAACTTCAACCTGATGTTTGGCCTGCCGGAAACGACCGGAATCCTGTGAAGATGACTGTTGAACGCTCAACTGTAGCCAGCGTTAACGTAAAAGTCCCTCATTCGCCAGCAGCGCCGATGGTGCTGAAGGTCGGCGGCAACGACCTTGACGATCCCGCTTTTCTCCAGGCGCTGGCGGGTTACCTGGCGACGCCCCCCGCGCCGGTGATCCTGGTGCACGGCGGCGGCAAGGAGATCGGCACCCTGCAAGCGCGCCTGGGCATCGCGCCGCAGTGGGTGGACGGGCTGCGCGTCACCGACGAGGACACGCTGGCCGTGGTGGAGATGGTGCTCTGCGGGCGGGTTAACACGCGGCTGGTGCGCCAGCTCATCGCCGCCGGGATCGACGCCCAGGGCATGAGTGGGGCGGACCGGGGCCTGGTGCGGGCCGCCAAGCTGGCCCATCCCGGCGGCGACCTGGGCCGGGTGGGCGCGATCACGGCCGTGCGGGGCGACGCCCTGGCGGCCATGCTGGCCCAGGGCATCACGCCCGTGATCGCGCCGCTGGCCCTGGGCGACGATGGCGAGATGTACAACGTCAACGCCGACCACGCGGCGGCGGCGGTCGCCCAGGCGGTGGGGGCGGGGCGGATCGTGTTCCTGACCAACGTCAGCGCCGTGCGGGTGGACGGCGCGCCGGCCCCGTCCCTCAGCCAGGCGGAGGCGGAGCGGCTGATCGCTGGGGGCGTCATCACCGGCGGCATGATCCCCAAGGTGCAGACGGCGCTCCACGCGGTGGCGCTGGGCATCCCCCAGGCGGTGATCACCGACCTGGACGGCCTGCGTCACCAGGGCGGCACCGTCTTCTACAGCCAGGGGGCGGCGGCCCAGCCGCAGCCCGCCGCGCCCGCGCCGGTCGGTGCCGGAGTGGCGTTATAGATAGAGTCAGCCATGGTAGGGGCG
>DAOTXK010000097.1:0-3272 GCA_034435395.1 Anaerolineae bacterium
GGCCCCTACAGGCCGCCTGGTCCCTGGACGGCCGCGCCCTCCTGATAGCCGCCAACGGCTCGCGCCCGGATGAAGAACTGGTTTCGCTGGACCCGGCCAGCGGTCGCGCCAGGGTCAGCATCCGCCTGGTCGACCGGGCGAGCGGCGAGGTCACCTTGCTGGGCGGGTTGCCTGCCGGGGCCGCCGCGCCGCTTTACCTGGCGACCTGGGGGCCGGATGGCGACGTGATCATAAACGGCTATCACCTGACGATGACCGGCGAATGAGCCAGGCTGTGGATGGCGGTGGGGCCGGGTCTGTGGCCGGCCCTCCGCTGTCCCGGTTCTCCAGGGAACAGCTTCCAGGGCCGGGCCAAAAACCTGGGATCGCGGATGTTCTTCTCTGGCCCCACGCCACCTCTGTTGACCGCCCTGCTGCCAGGGCTTGAGCGGCGGATTCTTCCATCGGTCGCGGGCAATAGGGTAAAATACTGTCAGGCTGAGTGAGGTCAGGACAGGCGTGGCCGATCAAGATCGATCAACAGCGCAACTGATAAATGAACTGGCGGCGCTCCAACGCCGGGTGGCCGAGTTGGAGGCGGCTGAGGCGGAGCGTAACCGGGCCGAGCAGGCATTGCGGGAGAGCGACGAGCGCCTGCGCAACGTGCTCCAGAACATGCCGGTGATGCTGCTGGCCTACAACGAAGACGCCACCCGCATCATCGTCTGGAATCGGGAGTGCGAGCGGGTCACTGGCTACCGCGCCGACGAGATCGTGGGCAATCCCTACGCCGCGAGTCTGCTCTACCCCGATGAGGCCTATCGCCAGCACATACGGGCGCAATGGCAGGAGTGGGGCGACGACTACCGCGGCCTGGAATGGAACATCATCTGCAAAGATGGTCGGATGAAGACCGTGGCCTGGTCAAACATATCCGACCGCTTCCCCGTGCCGGGGTGGGCGACCTGGGGCATCGGCGTAGACGTGACCGAGCGCCGGCAGGCGGAGGAAGTGCTCCGGAAAGCGCACGACGAGCTTGAACATCGCGTGGCCGAGCGCACCGCCGAGCTGGCCCGAATCAACGCGGTGCTGAGAGAACAGATCGCCGTGCGCGAACGGGCGGAAGAAGCGCTGCGGGCCAGCGAAGAGAACCTGCGGCAGGTGATCCAGAAAATGCCGGTGCTGATGATCGCCTACGATCAGGACGCCGAACACGTGATCGTCTGGAACGAGGAATGCGAGCGGGTCACCGGCTTCCGCGCCGACGAAATCATCGGCCAACCCGGCACCCTGGTGAATGAACTCCTTTATCCGGACAGAGCCTACCTCAGCAGACTGTGGAGCCAGATGCTGGAACGGGGCGATAACTACCGCAATTGGGAATGGGAATGGGCCACCAAGGACGGGAGCCTGAAGACGATATCCTGGTCGAATATCTCCCTGCGTTTCCCCATCCCCGGATGGTCCACCTGGGCCATCGGCGTGGACGTAACCGAGCGGAAACAGGCGGAGCAACACGCCATCGACCTGGCCGTGGAGCAGGAGCGGGTCAAGTTGCTGGAGCGGTTCATCGGGGATACTTCCCACGACCTCAAGACGCCTCTCACCACCATGAAGGTTAGCCTGGCCGTGCTGAAGCGCGACCCGGACCGGGATACCCGGCAGCGCCACCATAAAATCCTGGAGGCACAGGTCTCCCACCTGGAGAGATTGCTGGAAGACATGATCAACATCGTTCGGCTGGACAGGCAGGTTGAGCTGGACCTTCAACCATGTGACCTGGTGGAGCTGGTGCGAACCACTGTCGCCGAATCCGAACCGTTGGCCAGACTGAAAAACCACACCCTCGCCTGTGCCAGCGACTCCAAAAACCTCCTGGTCCTGGCGGACGAGAACGAACTTCAGCGCGCCGTGAGCGCCCTCGTGACCAACGCCCTGAACTACACCCCCGACGGAGGAACCATCACGGTACGGACGTATACGCAGGCCCGGCAGGCCATCATCGAAGTGCAGGATACCGGCATAGGAATCGGCCAGGCCGACCTCCCCCACATTTTTGAGCGCTTTTTCCGGGCCGATCCGGCCAGAAACGCCGACCAGGGTGGCATGGGGCTGGGGCTGGCCATCGCCCAAAAAATCGTCGAAGCGCACCGGGGAACGATCGGTGTGGAAAGCGTGCCGGGCCAGGGGAGCACCTTCCGCATTCACCTGCCGCTCCATCAACCATAAGAGGCCCCACTGGCGACGACCCCGATGGCGTTACGCTGGCCCTGCGCCTTCCCCAGCGGGTTTCGCCACCCGGCTGCCTGCTTCCCCAGGAGGCGGTTGCTCCCTTTTGCCCCCGGCGCTGACCGTCAGGCGATTTCGAACTGCACCTTCATCCGCTGCGGGTGGCGCTCGGCCAGTTCCAGCCCTTCCCCAACGCGCTCCAGCGGCAGCCGGTGGGAGATCAGCGGCTCCACCTGGATAGCGCCGCTCTGGATGAGGGCGATGCTCTCCGGGAACGTGCGGTTGACGGCAAAACTGCCGATGATGCTGAGGTCTTTGCGGAAGACCTGGTAAGCCGGAAAACTGACACGGGCCTCCGGCGGGCACACGCCGAACACCCACACTTTGCCGCGCGGACGGACATAAGCAAACGACTGTTCCAGGACCGTCGGCACGCCGGTGGCGTCGATCACCAGGTCAAACCCGTGCGGACTCAGCGCTTTGAGCCGCCTGTTCTGGTGCGCGTCGGCGAGCACGACCTCCGCTGCCCCCAGGGCCGCCGCCTGCTCCAGCCGCCAGGGCACGATGTCGGTGGCCATGGCCCGCGCCGCCCCGGCCCGTAACACCGCCTGGAGCACCAGACAGCCCATCGGCCCCGCGCCGAAGATCAACGCCGAGTCCCCCGGCTGCACGGCCACCCGCTTCAGCCCCCACACCACACAGGCCAGCGGCTCCACCAGCGCGGCGGCGGCAAATGGCAGGTCCCCAATGGGGAACACCACACTCTCCGGGGCGATCACATACTCGGCAAAAGCGCCGTCACGGGTCACGCCGACGGCGGCCAGATGCTCACACTGGTTCGGCTCATTCCGCTGGCAAAACGGGCACCGGCCGCAGGGGATGTTCGGATCGGCGGTCACCCGATCCCCGACTCGGTACCGCGTGACCCGGTCGCCGACCGCCCGGACCGTCCCACTGAACTCGTGGCCGGGGGTGATGGGATACGTCGCCTCGTACTGGCCGTGATAGATGTGCAGGTCGGTGCCACAGATTCCGGCGGCGGCCACCTCAATCAACACGTCATC
>DAOTXK010000098.1:0-19790 GCA_034435395.1 Anaerolineae bacterium
GCACCAGAAGGACGACGCCCAATCCTGGAAGTCGTCGTTATCGGTGGCGTTTTTGATCCGACCGGTCTCGATCTCCACCGCGAAAACATCGTAATCGCCGTCCAGGTTGGCGTGGAAGGCGATGAAGGTGTCATCCGGGGCGAAGACCTGCCCGTCCACGTCAACGCCCATGTCGGTGAGCTGCCGGATGGCGTTGGTCGCCAGGTTCATGAGCATCAGGTCAAAGACGCCGTAGTCGTTTTGCTGCAACCAGGCCAGTTGGGTGCCATCGTGGGAGACAACCGGCGACACATCTTGCCGCTCGTTGTTGGTGAGGGGCTGGAGTTCCCCATCTGTCACGTTCAGCCGGTACAGCTCCCAGTCGCCATCCCGGTCGCTCTGGAAGACGATATGTTCGCCATCCGGCATCCAGAAGGGGTTGATGTCGCTGGCCGGGTCATCGGTCAGCCGGACCGGCACGCCGTCGCCGGCCACGTCAAACAGGTATAGCTCCCAGTTCCCGTCGCGGTTGCTCTCGAAGGCGATCAGGTTGCCCGGCCCCCACACGGGGTTGACATCGGCGGCGGTGTTGAAGGTCACGCGGCGCTGATCCTCGCCGTCGATGCTGGTGATCCACAGTTCCCAGTTGCCCAACCCGGCGCGGTTGGTGGTGAAGACCGCCCACTTCCCATCCGCCGAGAAGGAAACCTGGATGTCCGAACTGCCGTCGCCCTGGGACACATTGTTGATGCTGCCGGTGTCCTGGTTGAGGCGGTAAACGTCCCAGTCGCCATCGGCGTCGCTCTGGAAGAGCATCCAGTTAGGACAGGCGGCGCTGCCCACGGTGAAGGTCTCCCAGTCGTCGCGGGGCAGCGGTTCGCCGCGCGGGCCATAGGCCATGGGGATGGTGGGGAAGGTGCTGATCACCGGGGTGGTGGGCACGATCGTGCCGTCCGGCGTCTGGACGATGGGCGTGGGCTCGCCCACGCCGGAGGGGGCGATGATGTTGGGGTTGTTGTATGGGTAGTTCCAGATGTTGCCCGGCACGTTTTCCAGGCTGGCGTAGCGCTCGATTTCGTCCTGGGAGAGCAGGCGCCAGTCCCCCCACTCGCCAGCGATCCGGCCATTTTCGTCCAGCGGGGCGAACATGGTCGTGCCCGGCAGGATCACGATCTCGTCCGGCGTATCGGGGTTGAGGACGGCCCGGCCCTGGGCTGTAATGAGTTGCATCACATTGGCCGACGGCGTGCGCAGGAAGATGGTCGAACTCATGCGGATAACGGCCCCGTTGGCCGTGATGTCAACGGTGAGGTTCTTCGGCCCCTGCACCACCACCACCGACGGCGGGGCGGCCAGGCACTCCGGGCTGCCCAGGCCGGTGCGGAAGATGAAGGCCTGCATGGGGCTGAGCGTCTCGCGGGTGATGGCGGGCAGCGCTGATACATCCACCTCCGGTTGGAGCGCCTCCCGGTCCACCCAGGCCGGGCCGGTCTGGTAGGCGACGCGCAGCCAGTTGCCGTCGGGGCTGATGCCGTCGGCGGCCAGTTCGGTTTCGGCGGCCACCGCGCCGACGATGTTGGCATTCAGGCCCGGCGCGCTGCGCAGATTGGCCTGGACGGCGGTCATGACGGAGACCGGCGAGACGGGGGGCAACGCGGCCTCCGGCGCTACGTCATTCTGGACTTCGACATCGCCCAGCAGCAACAGGATGACCGACTGACCGGGCAGGGCGCTGGGCAGGTTGGCCTGGATGCTCATCACCGCGATGCCCCACTGGGCGGCGGCGGTGTTCAGCGCCGCCGTCTCGAGGGTTTCCAGCACGGTCAGGACGGCCCGGTCGCCCGGCTTGCTGAAGAGGTCAGGGCGGGCCATCTCGCTGAAGGTGGCGTTGACGCGGTTGAAGCCATAACAGGCATCGTTGCGCGCCAGGTTGGCGCAATTGGTCCCCAGTTCGGAGAGCGCCTGCTCCACCAGCTGCGGGCAGGTGGCCCCGACCTGCGCCCGCCCGGTCGGCGGGGCCGATGCCAGCGTGATCATCAGGCAGATAAGAACGGCGATCCCATAACGCGTTCGGATGTACATCGGACCACTCCTCAACTTGACTGGCTTTCGTGTCGGCCCGGGGGAGGATCACGCTCGCTGCCCGGCGCTGGTGACACCGTGCCTGCGATAAATTCTGCCTCGTCCTTGCGGCGGCAGCGACGGCCGGTCGGTTGCCGGTGAGCGCGGCGGGCCGAGGCCCTGGTAGCTGTTGTAAGTGTAAACGCTTCTGTCTGTTAACGCTATCCGCCAGGTTGGTAAACAGTTAGAAAACCGGGGAATTTTAGCAAAATTGCCGGGTCCCCGGCCCACCGAAACCAGATTCCAAGGGAAATCCAACCATCCCGCAATCGACAGCGGGGCCGGTTTTCAGTAGGCTGGAAATGATAATACAGGTTGTGTGAAACGGACAGGGACAGAGGGAAACGGACGCCGTCCCTTAAAGTCGCCACAGCCACAGGCGGCAGCCCCTCTCTGGGACTGAAGCGCGGTCCGGACCTCAGCGTTGGCCTCATGGTTCCTGACCAGCGACGTTATCTCACCCCTGATCGGGACTGGCATTGCCTCATGTGTTGGAGTTGCGCCGTGTCGCAAGTGGTGCGAAAATTGCTGAAGCATAAAATATCAGGCAGCGTATCCTGTCATTCAATGGTTTCTGGATGATGTTGGCCGCTGAAGCGGGATCGGTTCAGGCGGGGGCGGGGCCGCCGGTGGTGGCAAGCCTGGGTTCACAGCGGGGAAGTTTGACTCCTGGCCCGTTCTCATCTACCATGGCCTGTCATGAATGTCTGAGGTGAGTTCCCCTTTGTTGACGTTATCACCGGGCCGGAGCAGGGGTTTTATATGGAACTGGAACTTGTACACTACATCCGCATCTTCAGGAAGTGGGCCTGGCTGATCGTGGTGGCGGCCTTCCTGGGGGGGAGCATCAGCTTCCTGGCGCGCAGCGGCCAGCCGTCCACCTACCAGGCGCAGGCCATGGTCTCCATCGGCAGCTTCATTGAAGCGCCTAACCCCTCCTCCTCCGAAATCCGCACCGGCGTGGAACTGGCCCAGACTTACGCCGTCCTGGCGGAAACCTACGATGTGTTGCAGGCCGTCATCGACGCCCAGGGGTTCCCACTCGATGTGGAGGAGTTGCGCCGCCTCGTGGACGTGCGCATCGTGCCGAATACATCGCTGCTGGTGCTGAGCGTCACCTACACCGATCCCATCCTGACGGCGGACATCGCCAACGAGCTGGCCGAGCAGCTCATTCTCAACAGCCCGACCAATCTCACCGAGGATCAGATCAGCCAGATCGAGCTGGCCAACGCCGAAATTGAGCGGCTCAACGTCAGCCTGCAACTGTCGCGTCAGCAACTCGAATCCATTGACGCCGCGCTGGCCGCCGCCACCACCCCGGAAGAGCACGACCGCCTGGTGGCGCAGCGCAATGACCTGCTCCAGCAGATCAATCTCTCCTCGGCCACGGTGGCGCAGTTCACCAACACCATTGCCGACCTGCAAATGCGCACCAACTCGCTGGATATCGTGGAGCGGGCCCGCATCCCGACGGTGCCCAGCGGCGTCAGTCCGCTGACCACAGCCTTTCTGGGGGCGCTGGTCGGCGCGGCGCTGGCCGGGGGCGTGGCCGTGCTGGTGGAGTACCTGGACGATACCATCCGCTCAGCGGAGGAGGCCACCCAGGTGCTGGCCCGACCGGTGCTGGGCGTCATCACGCGGTTTGGCAAACCCAAGGACGACTACCGGAGCCGGCTGGTGACGCTCCACGATCCGGGGTCGTCGGTCGCCGAGCGCTATCGGGCGCTGCGGACCAATCTGCTGTTCTCCACCGACGAGCGGGCCAAGCGAGCCTATGTCATCACCAGTCCCGGCCCGGAGGAGGGCAAGAGCGTCACCGCCGCCAATCTCGCCGTGGTGATGGCGGCGGCCGGCCTGCGGGTGCTGCTGGTGGACGCCGACCTGCGGCGGCCCAAGATTCATGAGTTCTTCGAGCTGAAAAACGAAGTGGGCCTCACCACCCTGCTGTTTGCCGATCCGGCGGATAACCACTCCGCCAATGGACATTCCCTGGAGATGTCCAAAAATCTGCGGTACTGCCTTCAGGATACGGAGGTGCCCCGTCTGCGCGTGATCACCAGCGGATTCTCCCCGGCCAACCCGACGGAAATCCTGGGCTCGGCCCTGATGCAGCGGTGGGCGGGGGTGTTTGCCACCGCCAGCAACGTGGATGTGGTGTTGTTCGATACGCCGCCCTGTCTGGTGGTCTCGGATAGCTCGGTGCTGGCCGCCACCATCAACGCCTCGGTGGTGATCGTGCTGGAGAGCGGCCGGACCCGGCGCAGCGCCGCCCTGCGGGCCAGGGAACAGTTCACCGCCCTCGGCCTGGAGATCAAGGGTCTGGTGTTAAATAACCTCAAGCCCGGCACCCGTGATGATGGGTATGGGTACGGCAGTTACTACTACTATTACGAAACGCCGGCCGCGGAGAGACCTGAGCAGCTGGGGGGATGGCGGAAGTTGCTGGTACGCAACAACCATGAGCCGCGCGACCGGTCATGAGGCGGGGTGAGCCGTGTTTCACGGGGACGTGGCGGAGGTTGTTCAACAGGCTCATCAGCGGCCTGGCCGCCGCGAGATGGTGAGAAGGTGTGGGGGATGATACGCACCCTGGGTCGTGAGCACTTCAAACAACTGGTGTGGTGGGCGGTTATCGACAGCCTGATCATTCTCGGCGCTTATACCGTCGCTTTTTCCGTGCGCGCCGTGACCGTTCCCCTGTGGAATTATTTGCAGCTGGGCATTGGTTTTGTGGCCTTTGTGATCGCCTGGACGCTGCCGCTCTGTTACCTGGCGGGCGTATATCACCGCCTCTGGTCCCGGACCAGCGGTTATGACGTGCGGGTGATCGTCTACGCCCTGGCCGTGTCTACGGTGGTGGCCGTGGGCGTCGATCTGTTGGGAACGCCTCGCCCGCTGCCGCTGAGCGTGGTCCTGCTGGGCCAGTTGCTGTCGCTGGTGGGGGCCGTGGCCGTCCGCTACCGCTCCCGCCTGGTGAGCGGCTTTTCCTGGCGCTGGCAGGCCGTCTGGTTTCACGAATTCCCGTCGTTCACGCGCGTGCTGATCGTGGGCGCGGGGGAGACGGGGCTGGCGCTGGCCCGGCAGTTCCGGCACTGGGATACGGACACCCCCTACGTGGTGATCGGTTTTGTGGATGACGATCCGACCCGGCGCGGCCTGTACGTGGAGGGAGTGCCCATCCTGGGCACCAGTGAGGACATCCCGCGCCTGGCCGAAGCCAGACACGTGGACCTCATCGCCGTGGCCGTCCACCACATGCCCGGCCCGGCCTTCCGCGAGTTGTTGAGCCGCTGCCAGCAGACCCGGGCGCGGATCAAGGTCGTGCCGGATATGGCATCCCTGATGGACGCCAACGGGCGCGCCCCGCTGCTGCGCGATGTCCGGGCCGAAGACCTGCTGGGTCGTAAGACCATCGGGCGGCACGAAGCGGTGGATTTTTCGCCGGTGACGGGCAGGGTCGTCCTGGTGACGGGCGCCGCCGGTTCGATTGGCGCGGAACTCAGCCGTCAGTTGCTCGACTACGATCCGGTCAAGCTGCTGCTGCTGGATAACAATGAGAGCGGGCTGCACGATCTGATGGGCGAACTGCGCGCCCGGCAGCCAGATGCGCCGCTGGTCCCGATCCTGGCGGACGTGACCATCAAAGCAGCCGTCGAAAAGGTCTTTACGCAGCATGAGCCGGAGGTGGTCTTTCACGCCGCGGCCTACAAGCACGTGCCGATGTTGGAGCTTTTCCCTGGCGAGGCCGTGCGCGTCAACATTGGCGGCACCTGGCTGGTGGCGGAGATGGCGCGGCTCTACCACGCGGAGCGCTTTGTGCTGATTTCGTCCGACAAGGCCGTCAACCCGTCGAGCGTGATGGGGTTGACCAAGCGGATCGACGAACTGTTGATGCGCGCCCTCACCCGCCAGAACGGTCGCCAGACGCGCTTCACGGCGGTGCGCTTCGGCAATGTGTTGGGCAGCCGGGGCAGCGTGGTCCCCACCTTCACCCGCCAGATCGAGAGCGGCGGCCCGGTGACGGTCACCCACCCGGCCATGACGCGCTACTTCCTCAGCATCTCGGAAGCGGTGAACCTCGTGATCCACGCCGCCTGCCTGACGGAAGGGGACGACCTCTTCATGCTGGAGATGGGGGAGGAGGTGCGGATCGTTGATCTGGCCGAGCGGATGATCCGCATGCGCGGGCTGCGTCCGTACCACGATATCGACATCGTTTTTACGGGGGTCCGGCCCGGCGAGAAGCTGCACGAGGAGCTGCGCACCGCCCTGGAGCTGCCCGTCGCCACCGTCCATCCGGGCATTCACCAGCTGATCGGCGAGGCTGACGACTTCCAGGCGGAGGAATTCCTGGGCCGCCTGAGCGCCTTCCTGAGCGAAGGGCCGGACGCCGACGGCGATCTGGTAGCCCGGTTGCAGGCCGTGATCGGGCTGCCCGCCGCCCGGCAGATGGTGGAAGTGGCGGAATATGCCCTGAGCGCCAAGTGAGCGGATGCCGATCCCGGTTGGCGGCGGGTGAAACCAGCCTGGAGGCCGTGTTGTTTTAATCCGGACGATGGCGGAAAATCAGCGGGGATGAGGGGCGGCCCTTATCCCTGATTTCGTCCCGGCGACTCATCCGATCCGCGCCCGCCTGTGAGGTGGTATGTCCCAACTGGAAAAACCCCCGGCCATGGAGGTGGTTCAACCGGAGTTAGCTGCTCCTCGGCGGCGTCGACGGCACCGACGAGGCCCGCTGGCCCGCCTGCGCCGTCGGCTGCGCCGCATCAACTGGTTGGTGGTGGGGGTGATGGCGGCGGCGCTGGTGGCGGTGCTGCTGGTCGGCGGGCTGGTGCTGGCGACGGACGCCACCACCCGCATGAAGGCTTCCTGGGACCGCCTGGCCCGCGTGTTGGATACTATCAACACCCGATCCGGGACCGAGCTGACGCTGACCGACTTCGACCGCCTGCAATCGGGCGTGGCCGATCTCAACACCACGCTGGCCGGGGCCAGACGCCAGACCGGCTTCCTGCGCCCCCTGGCCGCCGTTCATGCGGACCTCCAGGCGCTGTTCGAGGCCCTGGATATCGCCCAGGAGCTGGCCCAGGCGGCGGATGACATGCTGCTGGGCCTCCAGCCGACGCTCTTTTTTATGGCCGCCGGGGAAGACGACGAGGCGGTGGTCACTCAGGTCTCGTCCGGCGAGCGGGTGGTGGAGTTGCTGCGGCTGGGGCGCGGGCGTTTCCTCAGCGCCGACGCTCACCTGACGGCGGCCCTAATCCGGATCGCCGACCTGGACCTGGCGACCATCTCGCCGGACCTGCTGCTGATGACCCAGATGCTGATCCGGTATCAGGGCGAGCTGGCGGCGATCAACCGGATTCTGTTGGAAGCGCCGGACTTGCTGACCACGGCGCTGGGGCTGGACGAGCCGCAGAATTACCTGGTGCTCTCCCAAAACAGCGATGAACTGCGCCCCTCAGGCGGTTATATCAGCACGTTCGGCTGGCTGCGCGTCCGCAACGCCCGCATCATCGATTACGATTATGGCCCCACCACGCCCACCAGCCCCAACCCGCCGCCGCTGGCCCTGAGCGGAGCCGTCGACGTGCCGGGCTGGTGGATTCAGTACGGTCAGCCGCTTTACGCCGCCTGGGACGGCAGCTGGTACGCCGACTTCCCCTCCACGGCGGCGATGGCCGCCTGGTTCTACGACCACGGCGACAATCCCCAGTCGCCGGTTGATGGCGTGATCGCCATTGACATCGTGGGCTTCGAGTATCTGCTGGCCGGGCTGGGGAGCGTGAGGGTCCCCGGTTACGATGAGATCGTGACTCCGGAGAACTTCCGGGAGGCCGTGTACGCCATTCGAGCCGAGGGGGTCAGCGACCGGACGCCGGGGGAGCCGGACCGCCCGCACAAACGGTTCCTGGCGGCGCTCTACCGGCAGATTCTGGCCGACTGGCAGACCGTCGACCGCCAGCGCGGCGGGGAGTTGTTTAACGCCGTGTTGCGGGCGTTGCGCGAAAAACACATCATGCTGTACTTCACCGATGAAGCGCTGAACGAGGCCATCAGCCGGCTCGGCTGGGCCGGGGCGCAGGGGGCCGCCATCGACCACGATTACCTGATGGTGGCCGACGCCAACCTGGGCAACAAGTCCAACCGCTCGATCGCCCGGCAGCTGACCTACGATGTGGAGATTCTGCCGGATGGCCGCCTGCGCAGCCGCGCCACGGTCAACTATGATTATTCAGCCCTCACCGCAGCAGCCGACCCGGCGGTGCGGCCCGAACACTACGGCGACATCGACTACCACAACCTGATGCAGGTGTTCGTCCCGGCGGGCAGCCAGTTGCTCGGCACCAACAACCTCCCCGCCGAGCCGACCACGGTCGCCCTGACCGATCACACCGCCTTTGTCGCGCTGACCGAGGTGGCCTATAACACCGGCGAGCGCTTCCAGTTCACCTATGGCACGCCTGTCCTGGTGGAGCAATTTGGCCCCTACCGGCGCTACCGGCTGTTGCTGCAAAAACAGCCGGGTATGATCGGGGAGCCGGTCAGCGTGCAGGTGACGCTGCCCGCCGACGGGCAGGTCGTCAGCGCCACGCCGGGGCCGGTGGCGAGCTACAGCCTGGAACAGCCCATCCTGGAATTCCGCCTGGCGCTGGTGACCGACCAGTGGATCGAGGTGATCTTCCGGCAGTAGCATCTCCTGCCGGGAGAGCGCGTCCGGCTGTTGAGGCGTCGCGCCCTTCCTCCTGTCGGGTGAAGCTCACGCGCCTGGGAACCGCGCTTCGGTGGCGGGCCTCCCCCGGCGGGCCAGCCACCGGGAGAGCAGCAGGGCCGCCAGCGCCAGCGTGATCCGGATCATCCCCGTCCAGATGGCCGCGCCGATGTCTTCGCCAGCGCGGACGAACTGGCGGGCTAGGGCCGGGTGAAGGGGTCGAACAGGCGCTGGTGCTCCTGCAGGGCGTAGCGGTCGGTCATGCCGGAGATGTAATCGCACACCACGCGGTGCAGGCTGCGCTGGCTCAGCTTCGCCTGGATCTGATCGGGGAGCTGCTCCGGTCGGCTGGTATAGGCTTCGAACAGGTTAGTGAGGAAACGCTCCGCTTTGGCCGCCATACGCATCACGCGGTAGTGGCGGTACAGCTTGGCATAGAGGGCGTCCTTCAGCTCCCGGTTCAGGCGCGCATAGTGGTCCGAGTGGCCGATCACGTTGTAAGGCAGCCGTTGCAGCTCCTCCAGCGATCTGGGGTTGGCTTCGGCCAGCCGGCGGCTGGTGTGTTCGATCACGTCGTCGATCTCCAGCCCGATCATCCGCCGGATCAGGCGGTAGCGGGTCATGTCGTCGAAGTCCCGGCCATCCCAGCCGATGCTGTCGCACAGCAGCCGCCACAATTCCAGGTCGGCCACCTGGCTCACGGTCAGCATGCCCGCCCGCAGGCCGTCGTCCAGGTCGTGAGCGTTGTAGGCCAGTTCGTCGGCCACGTTGGCGATCTGCGCTTCCAGGCTGCCCCGCTTCTCCGGGTCGTAGTCCTGGGCGTCGGCCACGTCGTACTCCGACTCATGTTTGACGATGCCTTCCAGCACCTCGTAGGTCAGGTTAAGGCCGGGCCAGTCCGGGTAACGCTCCTCCAGCTTGGTGACGATGCGCAGCGTCTGCTTGTTGTGGTCGAAACCGCCGTGATCGGCCATGAGTTGATTGAGCACGATCTCGCCGGAGTGACCGAACGGCGAGTGGCCGATGTCGTGCACCAGGCAGATGGCCTCCACCAGGTCTTCGTTGGCCCCCAGGGCGCGGGCGATGCTGCGGGCGATCTGGGTCACTTCCAGGGTGTGAGTCAGGCGGGTGCGATAGTAGTCGCCCTCATAGTTGACGAAGACCTGGGTCTTGTATTCCAGGCGGCGGAAGGCGGTGGTGTGGACGATGCGGTCGCGGTCGCGCTGGAAGGCGGTGCGGTAATCTTGCTCCGGGTCGGGATACTGGCGGCCCCGGCTGTCCCTGGCCAGCGTGGCGTAGGGGGCCAGGGTCTGGGCCTCGATGGCTTCCATCCGTTGACGGGTGACCAGCATGGGGTGTCTCCAGGCCAGCTCGGATCAGGGCTTGTCAGGCAGGCGGCGGGCGCGTTGGCGCAGCGCGTCGATGGGCGCGTATGCGCCGGCATCATCAACGTAGTACCAGTGAACCCACCCGTTGCAGGACGGTACCTCTTTGAGCAACGCTCCCAGGCGGTGGATGGAGCCGACGCAGCCGTTGGCTTTCACCCGACCGTCCTCGAGAATAACCGCCTGGGTGGGTGGTTTATCCAGGTAAAGCAACTGGCCGGGACGAAGATAACCGAGGTCAAGCAGGGACTTAAAGGGGAGGCGCGGGGGCTTCTGCCGGAGCGCGTCGGCGATCAGGGGGTCTTGGCGGGAAATCGGTTGAACAGCGTCGATCCGCGCCTGGGCCGCCCGCACATAACGCGCGTCTTGTTCGATGCCTATCCAGCGGCGGTGCAGGCGTTTGGCGACCGCCGCCGTCGTTCCCGAACCGAGGAAGGGATCAAGCACGATATCGCCGGGCTTGCTGCTGGCCAAGATGATGCGCTGAAGTAATTCTTCCGGCTTCTGCGTGGAATGCAGTTTCCGGCCTCCCTCATCTTTTAATCGTTCCTGGCCGCTGCATACGGGTATGGCCCACACGCAGCCCAGTTGTTTACCCTGGTTGAACTGTTTCATCTGGTGATGGTGGAAGGTGTAGCTGCCCTGCTCACCGCGTTTGGCCCAGATCATAAATTCCACGTCGTTCTTCAGCCGGGTGCCGCGAAAGTTGGGCATGGCGTTCGTTTTGAGCCAGGTCACCATGTTCAGTATCCAGAAGCCCAGGTCCTGCATGATGCTTCCCACGCGGAGAATATTGTGGTAGGTCCCGGAAACCCAGATGGTGGCGGTATCCTTCATGACATGGCGCGCCGCCTTTAACCAATCCCTGGTGAACCCATCATAGGCGACGAAGTCTTCGAATTGATCCCACTCGTCGTCCACGGCGTCTACCTGGGTCAGGTTGGGACGCCAAAGCACTTGCTGAAGTTGTAGATTGTACGGCGGGTCGGCGAAGATCAGATCGATGCTGGCCTCCGGCAGTGCCGGCAGGATTTCGAGCGTGTCGCCAGTCAAAATCTGATCGATTGGCAACTCAGCAGCCATGGAGGTCTACTCACCCGCTCTCCGGAGGGAGGCATTCAGCAGCTTTAGTATCTCCCCTCGTAACTGCGGCATAGACAGCACTTCAAAGACACGAAGTTCACGAAGAACACAAAGGTTTTTATAGATTTTCTTCGCGCCCTTTGTGTGCTTTGTGCCCTTCGTGGTGAATGACTCCGGCCAACTGCGTAACTCCTGCTCTTATCATAGCCCATGCCAGTCTGGCTGCCAAACTCCCTTATTAGATTTTCCTGGCGTGCCTGGCGGTTCCAAACGCCATCAAGGCATCGGCATGGCGCGGCGGCCCGGTTCCCCGCCCCCATCCCCCCAGCCTGTGTTATACTTCTCGCCCATGTGGGCGGAACGCGCTCGCCCGCTGGCAGTCATTCAAGAGATGCCATGGGAGATTGTATGATCAAGGAGACATCATGTTAGCAGCCAGACTGTACGGCCCGCGTGACATCCGCCTCGACGACGTGCCGGAACCGCCGCCGCCGGGGCCGGGCGAGGCGCTGATTGAGGTGACAGTAGTGGGCGTGTGCGGCTCCGACCTGCACACCTACGCTGACGGGCGCATCGGCGACACGATGGTCCAGTCGCCGGTGGTGCTGGGTCACGAATTCGCCGGGCGGGTGCTGGCCGTCGGCCCGGAGGCGATCAGCGGCTTTCATCAACCGCTCCTGGTCGGGGAGCGGGTGGCGGTGGAGCCGACCGTTTCCTGCTGGCGCTGCGAGATGTGCGAGATCGGCGACCCCAACCTGTGCCCCAACCAGTATTTCTACGGCCTGTGGCCGCACGACGGCGCGTTGCAGCAGCGGATGATCGTCCAGGCCCGCAACTGTTTCCCCATCCCCGATTCGCTCAGCGACGAGGCGGCGGCGCTGCTGGAGCCGATGGGCGTGGCCCTGCACGCCGTCGACCTGGGCAAGGTCCGGGTGGCGCGGAGCGCGGTCGTGCTGGGCTGCGGGCCGATCGGGCTGCTGACGTTAAAAGTGGCCCGCCTGGCGGGCGCCGATCCGGTGTATGCCTTCGATTGTTTCCCCTGGCGCGTGGAGAAGGCCCGGGCCTGGGGCGCGACCGACGCCTGGACGCTGGACGCCGGTGATCCCGCCACGCGAATCGCCGGGCTGACCAACGGGCGCGGCGTGGACGTGGCCTTCGAGGCCGCCTGGGCGGACCAGTCCATCCAGCAGGCGTTTGACATGGCCCGGCTGGGCGGGCGCGTGGTGCTGATCGGCATCCCCGGCGAGGACCGCTTCGAGGCGCGGCATTCGGTGGCCCGGCGCAAGGGCCTGACCATCCTGATGGCCCGGCGCATGAAACACGTCTACGGGCGGGCCATCCACCTGGCCGCCGCCGACCCGCCCGCCGTGGACCTGGAGAGCCTGGTCTCCCACCGCCTGCCGCTCCGGGAAGCCGGGCGGGCCTTTGAACTGAACGCCAGCTATGTGGAAGGCGTGCACAAAGTCATCGTCGCGGTGCAGTCGTGAGCGTGAGGCGCGGATCAGCGCCGGATAAGGAACCCCCATGCCCCCAGTCGTCTGGATCATCATTGACGGCCTCCGGCCCGATGCGCTGGCGCAGGCCAACCCGCCGCATCTGGCCGCCTTGCAGGCGGAGGGCGCTCACACCCTGCGGGCGACCTCGGTGATGCCCTGTATCACGCTCCCCTGCCATATGTCGATGTTCCACAGCGTGCCGCCGGGCCGCCACGGCGTCACCACCAATGACTGGTCGCCCATGGCCCGCCCCTTGCCCGGCCTGGCTGACCAGGCGCGAGCGGCAGGGCTGCGGCCCGCGTTTTTTTACAACTGGGAGCCGCTGCGGAATCTCAGCCGCCCCGGCAGCCTGTCCTTCGCCTTCTTCCACGAGCACAACGGCGTCGATCCCCACGGCGACACCGTCATCGCCGACGCGGCCATCGCTCACCTCGCCCATCACCGGCCCGACCTCAGCTTTGTTTATTTCGGCGTGCTGGATAACGTCGGCCATACCTACGGCTGGATGTCCGACCCGTACCTGGCCTATCTCGCTCACGTGGATCAGCTGGTGGGGGCGCTGCGGGCGGCGCTGCCGCCGGGATATACGCTGCTGGTGGGGAGCGATCACGGCGGGCATGACCGCAGCCACGGCCAGGACATCCCGGAGGATATGACCGTGCCCTGGATGGCCGCCGGGCCGGGGATTCGGGCGGGGTATGCCATCCCCCGTCCGGTCAGCCTGCTGGATACCGCTCCCACGCTGGCCCGTGTGCTGGGCATCCCGGCCCATCCGGAGTGGGAAGGGTCCTGCCTGGACGAAATTTTCCGGTGATGTCTCCGCCCGGACGCCGGCCCGCCCGGACGCTCAACGCCCCTCGCCGGGAGGTTCCCTGCCGTCGGGCGGGCGCGGGCAGGATCGTCTCCCGTCCGCCCCCGGAGCCGCCCCATTCGGGCCGATGTCGCCCGCCCACAGCCGCTTCATCTCCTCGCAGGTCGCCAGCAGCTCGTCCAGCGTCCCTTCCGCTTCGATGCGCCCGTGCCTGAGCACGATGATGTGATCGGCGCGGCGCAGGGCCGCCTTGCGGTGGGAGACGACCAGGCTGGTCGCGCCCGGCCGCTCGAACAGCCGCTCCCACAGCGTGCGTTCGGTCTCCACGTCCAGGGCGCTGGAGAGGTCGTCAAAGACCAGCAGCTCCGGCTCCCGCACGAACATACGCGCCGCCGCCGTCCGCTGAATCTGGCCGCCGGAGAGTTTGACCCCCTTCGGCCCGACCATCGTATCCAGCCCATTCTCCAGTTCGGCCAGGTCGCGCTCCATCACTGCCGCGCGGAGGGCGGCCCGGATGGCGTCGTCGTCCTGGGGGAGGCCCATCAGGATGTTGTCCCGCAGGGTGTCGCTGAACAGGCGGGGCACCTGGGCCGTATAGGCGGCGCGCGGCGGCACAAAAAACTCGTCCGGCTTTTCCACCACCTGGCCGTTCCAGCGGATCTCGCCAGCATCCATCTTCAGCAGGCCGAGCAGCACCCGCAGCAGCGTGGTTTTGCCGGAGCCAACCCGGCCCGTGATCACGGTGAAGGAGCCGCCTTCCAGGTGCAGGTCGATGCCCGCGATGCCGTGGGTGGTGCCCTCATAGTGAAAGGTCAGGCCGGTGGCGTCCAGCGTCCGCAGCCGGTCGGCCCCGGTTTTGGCCGGGTAATCCACCGCCGGGATGTTGCCATCCAGGGGCACCGGGCTGAACTCGACCAGCGCCTCGCGCGGCGCGCCTTCCATCAGCCGCCCCATCCGTTCCACCGAGACCCCGATCTGCCGGTAGCGGGCCACCACCAGCCCGGAGAAGGCCGTGAAGTCGGCCAGGAAATCCAGGTAAAAGACGAACAGGGCGAAGTCGCCGACCGTGAACGCGCCGGTCCGCATGGCCTGCCCGGCCAGCAGCAGGACCGCGCCGATGCCCAGGTTGACGGCGTTGGCAAACAGCGAATACAGCAGCTCGTTAAATACCCGATCCCTGACAGAGACCTTACGGCGTTCGTCGTTAAGCTCCCGGAAGTGGGTGATCACCCCCGCTTCGGCGGTGGCCACCTTGACCGCCTGCACCGCGCCGAAGATCTCGCCGATGAAGCCGGTCACGATGCCCGTCCACTTGCGGCTGAGGCGGCGGTACTTCTCGATGCGGGAGGTGGCGGCGTTGGCGATGAGGCCGACGGCGATAAAGGGCGCGATCACCACCAGGGTGATTTGCCAGTTGATAGTGATCATCACGGCCAGGGCGATGACCGTAAAAACCAGCAGCCCGGTGATATCGTTGATCCACAGGGCGAACAGCGGGATTTCGAACACGTCGCCCCGGAAGCGGCTGATCGCTTCGCCGGGAGAATCGGGCAGGGCGCGCGCGCCGGGGCGCTTGAGGATGTACCGCAGCAGGTTCTTACGCAGCAGCGCCATGGTGTGCACAAAAAACGGCACGTTGTTCCAGATCACGCCGAACAGGCCGAGGGCGGCCCCGGCCTGGTGGGCGACCATCAGCGCCGCGATGCCCCAAATGCTGAAGGTGGCCGGGGCATCCTGGGAGAGCAGGTTGAAGAACTCGCGCATCGCCAGGCCGGGAAGCTGGGCGACCAGCATTATAAACACCAGCGACAGGTTGTTCACCAGCCACAGGCGGGGACGGTAACGAATCATCCGCCAGATGATCCGCCAGGTGGGCAGGGTTTCCACCGTCCCGTTGGGGATGTCAGCCTGGTCAGTGAGCGGTCGGGGGGCGGTTGTCATGCCAGCACCTCCTCCAGCCCGGTTTGCAGCAGGCGGTAAAAGTGGGATGTCGGGTCAGCGGCCAGCCGGGGACGGTCGCCGTGCTCGGCGATCCGCCCCTCTTCCAGGATCATGATGTGTTCGGCGCGCCCCACGGTGCCCAGGCGGTGGGCGACGATGATGCCCGTCCGGCCCCGCAGCAGCCGGTCGATGGCCCGCTCGATGCGCCCCTCAGTCGCCAGGTCCAGGCGGGATGAAGCTTCGTCGAGGATGACCAGGCCGGGGTCACGGAGGAACACCCGCGCGAAGGCCAGGAGCTGCGCTTCCCCGGCGGAGAGGCTGCGCCCGCCCGTCTCCAGCCGGGTATCCAATCCCTCCGGCAGCGCGGCATACCAGTCGGCCAGCTCCAGTTCCTCGATGACGGCCAGGATGCGCGCGTCAGGGATGTCCCGGTTGAAGAAGGTCAGGTTATCGCGCACGCTGGCCTGGAACAACTGGACTTCCTGGGTCACCAGGGCGACGCGCCGCCGCAGCATCCCCAGCGTGGCCTGGCTGATGTCCGTCCCTCCCAGGTGGATGGTCCCCGCCGTGGGGTCGTACAGGCGGAAGATCAGGCGGGTGAGAGTGGTTTTGCCGCTGCCGGTGCGCCCCAGCAGGCCCAGCGTCTGGCCCGGCTCCAGCTGGAAGCTGATATCCTTCAGCACCGGCTCGCCCGCCACATAAGCGAAGGACACGCCATCAAACACCAGGGACAGCGGCCCAGGCGAGATATCCGCCCCAGGGCCATCGTGGATGGTGCGCTCGATGCGCCGCAGGTCGCCCAGGCGCTCCACGGCGGCCCCAATGTTTTGCAGGTTCTCGACCTGCTGGGTCAGTTCGCGGATGGGCCGGGCGAACAGATTGGTATAGTGCAGAATCAGGTAGGCCGTGCCGACGGTGATCGCGCCGCTCTGGAAAAGGTGGTAGCCCAGCAAGAAGGCCAGCAGATAACCGACCATCAGCAGCAGACCTGCCATCACCCGCAGGCCGTAGTGCCGCAGCGACGCCGCCCGCCAGCAGGTGAATATCTTAAAATGGTGCCGGTACAGCCCGCCCAGGACGAAATCCACCGCGCCGCTGGAGCGGATATCTTCCGTGCCGGCCAGCCGCTCCTCCAGGAAGCCAAAAAAGTCGGCGGCGGCGGCGCGCATAGCCTTGTCAAACGGCACGGCCAGGCTGCGGATGCGGTTGAGCGTGGCGACGGTCACCCCGGCGAAGATGGCGAAGACGAAACCCACCCGCCAGTCTTCGGCCAGCAGCGCCAGCAGGATGCCCACCAGCAGCACCAGGTTACCCAGCACCCGGATCACCAGCTGCGAGAAGAAGTTGGAGAGTTCGGCCACGTCCCCGTCGATCCGTTCGATCAACTCGCCGGGGCTGGTGTTGTTGTGGAAGCTCATGTCCAGTCGCAGGCAATGGCTGGCCAGCTCGGCGCGCAGCTCGTTGGTGGCCATCCAGGCGACGTTCTCGCCCACGTAACGCGCGGCCACGGCGGTCGCCTGCTGCACCACCGCCATGGCCATAAACGCCAGCCCGATCAGCAGCAGCGTCTCGGAGGCCACCTCCGCAGTCGCCGAGTCGATAAAATAGCGGGTGACCTGCGGGATAAACACTTGCAGGCCAATGCTGGCCAACAGCAGGGCGGTCAGCATAGCGAACCGCCCTTTCTGTGGCTTCATGTGATCCACCAGCAAATCCCAATAACGCCGGAGTGGAATATTCATCATACCCCTTTGCGCGGTGTTTCAGGCGGAGATGCGATGGAGTCGAGAACACAAATTATAACACGCCTCAGCAGGGATGTTCTCCTCGTCGGCGGAGCGCGAGGGCGGGCCAAACCCTTCCAGCAGGCGGCGGGCCGGCGGGGTTCGCCATGCCTCGCGCCGTCACAGCTGGGAAGGCTGGCGGGTCAGACCGCTCACTGATCGTAACGCGCGCCGGTGGGGGTGAAGCCCGCGAGGGAGCGGTGGTCGAGGCCCTACGATCCGAGGCGGTGTTGCAGCCAGCTCACCAGCCCCTGCCACCACCGCTGGAAACGGCCCGGACGGAGTTTCCGGGGAATCTGCCGGGCGATGTCGGCGATCCTGGCCCGCTCCCCGTAGCGCTCCTGGAGTTCCCGCTGGTAACGCATGGTCCAGACGAAGAAGTCGGCGGGCGTGCGCTCCGGGAACAGGTCCATCACCCCGGCGGCGGCGATGATCTGGACCACGGTCTCATAGATCATGTCATACCAGGCCGTGCAGGCGTCGGCGTAGCTCATCGCCTGCCGGTCGATCTGGCTCAACACATCCTGGTAGCGGGCGATCTGGGCCAGCATCATCGGGTAGCCGCCGGGCGCGGTCAGGATGATGTGATGGTGGGGACGCAGGTCGTCCAGATGGGTCTGTTCCAGGAAGTCCTGCCGCTCGGCCTCGATCAGCAAGGTGTCGATGTCGGTGTCGGAGCCCAGGCCCTCCACCGGGGCGGGATACTCCCACACATACGACTCGATGTGGGTCGTGCCGATCTGGTGGGCGACCGACACGCGATGATTGCCGTCTTTGACGAAGTAAGCGTCGCCGACCTTGTAGACCTCAATCGGTGACACGCCGCCGCTGGCCGGGTCCAGATAAATCGACGCCACACGCTCCCAACGGTCCTTCATCCCCTGCACCACCGGCAAAAACGCCCCGGTGAAATCCTGGTAGCGGCCCACACTGCCCACGATCTTATCCACGGGAATGGACTGTGCGCCCCGGTAGATGGCCGTTCGTAGACGCAGGCGCTGGGCGACTTCGTTAAAATCCAGCAACGTCAGCTCCTCGCCTCCGATCTGCGCCAGGAGCTGGTTCCAGAATACCTTTCGCTGGGCCTGATCCCACTGGCGTCGCGCTTCAGCCTGGTACATTTGTCGGCTGTGCCTTCTGCTGGGACGACTGGCCTGCGGGTTTTTGAGGTCGTACATCCTCCACCGCCGTTGGTGGGGCCGGGCATGATCACCGTGCGCCCCGCTGGGAAACTCACGCCGCGCTGATTATACCCGATGTCGGGCCGATCCTGGGACCATGAGGGGAGAAGGGCCATCCCGTGGCCGGGGGCCGCCGGGTTAGGTGGGAGACAGGTGCGCGGCCAGCCGGCTCAGGAAAGCACGCCACAGCCGCGTCACCGGGGATGGCCGCCGCCGCTTGCGGAAGTCCCTGGCTACCTCGTCGATCATGATGCGCTTGTGATAACGTTCCCTCAGTTGCTCGTGGTGGGCCTTGATCCAGACGTAAAAATCTGCCGGGGTCCGCTCCGGAAAAAGCGCCAGTACGCCCGTCTCTTCGATGAGCTGCACCGTGGTCTCGTAGATCATGTCATACCAGGCGGCGACCGCTTCTTCATAGGGGACCTGCCGCCCGTCGATCTGCTCCAGCGCCCGCTGGTAGGCGTCGATCTGGGCCAGCATCATCAGGTAGCCGCCGGGCGCGGTCAGGTGGATGCCATGACCGGGCCGCCGTTCGTCCAGCCGGGTGCGCTCGAAAAACTCGCGCCGCTCGGCCTCCAGGATCAGCGCGTCGATATCGGCGTCGGGCGACAGGCCCTCCACCGGCTCCGGATACTCCCATACATAGGCTTCGATATCCTTCATGCCCAGCTGGCGGGCGACCGATACCCGGTGGTTGCCGTCCTTGACGAAGTAGGCGCTGCCGACCTTATAAACCTCAATCGGCGGCACCCCGCCGCTGGTGGGATCGAGGTAGATGGCCGCCACCCGTTGCCAGCGCTGCTGCATATCCGCCGAGACGGGCAGAAAGGCGCGGGTGAAATCCTGGTACCGCCCCACGCTGCCGATGATCTTCTCAATCGGGATGTTTTGCACGCCCCGGTAAACCGCATGTTTCAGGCGCAGCCGCTGCGCGACCGCGTTGAAGTCGAGCAGCTCGCCGGCGTCTTCCTGCCCCTCCAGGCTGGCCATGACCTGAGCCTGGATGGCCTTCCGGTGGGCCTGACGCCACTTTTCCTGCGCTTCGGTGATGTATTGTATTCCTGGTAACGCTTCCATTTACTGCCTTTCATGCTACCGCTAAAACAGACTCTAGTGGGCATTATATAGAGGCTGGGAGGAGGTCAATAGCACAATCTGCACCAATTTCCATCAGTAAACTGCCCCAGTTGCGGCAGTCTGCACAAAACGCCCCTGGTGACCATCCCTTACATATTAGATGTAGGAGTCACGCCGTTGATGCCCCGCAAAACAAAGGACCCCCTGGTAGCGTGGG
>DAOTXK010000099.1:0-3520 GCA_034435395.1 Anaerolineae bacterium
GGCCAAAGCAGAGTATCATCGGCCAGGCACGACCATCAACCCCGGAGGCAAAGACGAATGGCGGTTCAGGTGATTCTTTTCGTCCTGGCCACGATCCTGTTCAGCGTCATCGGCTGGCAGGCCCGCCGCAGCAGAGATTCGGCGGCGCAGTATCAGCGTTTGTTGCAGTGGTGGGGGCTGGCGCTGGGGGCCTTCGTCGGATACACGCTGCTCAGTTACCGGTTCATCGCCGACACCCTGGCCACCGATCCAGCGGCAGCCGCCGCCCTGGGTGGGAGCGCTCAGACGCGCGGGCTGCTGGCCGTTGCCCTGTCTATCGCCGCCGGAGTGGTCCTGTGGCTGCTCCTGTATAGTCAGCGGCTCCGCCTAGCGCTATGCCGCCTGTTCCCCACGCCGACCGCCCTGGAGTGGGATGACTCCACGCGCCCCTGGCCCCGACAGCTCCGGGGCTTTGACCCGCAGTCCCCCATCCACGCGGTGGCCCTGGGACTGGCTCTGCTCCTCTTCTTGCAGACATTGGTCGAGTTTATTCTGGCCGGCGGGCAGGCAGGGCTGACCCCAGAGGACCTCAGCCAGAACGAGCTGGTGCTCTCGTCAGGTCTGACCGCCCTCATGCTGCTCACCGTCACGCTGGTCGGGGCGGGCCTCGGCCAGGACCGCTCCTGGAGGGCGACGCTGACCCGGCTGGGCCTGCGCTGGCCGACCGTCAACGAGATAGCCATCGGGGTGGGCATCGGCGGCCTGCTGATCGCCTTCCAGTACGTCGCCGGGTTTGTGTGGCAGGCCCTCACGCCGGAGAGCGTCTTCCAGCAGCAAACCGAGCTCGTCCAGGCCATCGCTGGCGGCGTGACCAGCATGGGGGCCGCCCTGCTGGTGGCCACCTTCTCGGCGGTGGGCGAGGAAGTGGCCTTCCGGGGCGGCCTGCAACCGGTTATCGGCCTGTGGCCGACGGCCATCCTGTTCGCCCTGACCCATCTTCAGTACCAGTTCACGCCCGCCACGCTGATCATCCTGGTCGTGGGGTTGGCGCTGGGCTGGGCGCGTCAACACTTTGGCACCGTGGCCGCCATCACGACCCACTTTGCGTACAACTTCACCCTGCTGGCCCTGGCCGTCCTGGCCAGCCAACTGCCCACCGGCTGACCGGCCCTGGTCCCGCCGATGCTGCTGGCCCTCACACCGAATCGTCGATTATCTCAACATCGTAAGTGATGGCCGCCGCTGCCGAGAGCGTGGCCGCTACGGAGCAGTATTTTTCCTCTGAGAGTTTGATCGCCTGTTCCACTGCGGTCGGATCGATCCCCCGCCCGGTGACCCGGTAGTGGATATGCATCTTACGAAAGGCCCAGGGCGGCTCGGAATCCTGCTCGCCGCTCACCGTGATCCGCAGGCCCGTGAGACGCTGGCGTTTTTTCTGCAGGATATTGGCCACGTCATATCCTGTGCAGCCGCCCAGTGCGACCAGCAACAACTCGGCGGGCTTCATGCCAACGCCGTCTTCCGGGCCGCTCCCGGAAAGCACGACTGAATGTTTGGAGCTATCCGTGCCGACGAATTGCAGGTTCTGCACCCAGGTCACGTTGACTTGTGCCATGCGCCACCCTTTGACAAAATGTGTGCAGACAACTGGTCACAAATATCTCACTCGCTTAGATGCCACGAATCGCCAGACGTGACCGATCACTGGCTCGCCAGGGTCGTCAGGCGGCTGGCAAAAGCCCGCAGATGGTCAACAACCCGCTCCGCTGGCACGTGTAACGGACGGCCGGAGGCATCCCGGAAAATAGGCGCGGTGAGATCAACGCGAGTGGCGTGATCCAGAATGGCCTCGTGAACGGCAGCCGGCCGTTGACCGCTGGGCCGGGCGAATGACCGCGCAAACAGCAGCAGATCATCCTGGTGGGATCGTATCCGGTACGCCCGGGCCAGTAGTGGGAACGCCTGTTCGGGATGGTTTTTGGCGCGCATCGCCAGCCCGATCAGCGCATCATGACAGTTCGGATAGATCATCAGAGCCACCGTCTCAAAGTACTCCCAGGCTTCGCCCAGTCCACACGCTTCGGCCATTATCGCCGCTTCATGTAACGTGTAAGCCACATCCCGGCTGAAGGTGCCATCCGCGCGGGTCGCCAGCGCGACCTCGTCGATGAGCGCCTGCACGGCCTCGCCTGGCTGGCTCTGCCGCAGCCTGCGGGCGCGATGCCGCCCCAGCCCGGAAACCGGCCCGGCCACCGCTTCCGGTTCGTGCCCCCCACCACCCCCGATCCTCCCTAACCAGTCGGCGTAAAACGGCGTCAGGTCAATGCTCTGGCGGTCAGTCGCGCCAGGGGCGTCACGTACCATCAGCAATCGGACGCCGCCGCAGGCCCGATTGCTGGCCTGATAATCAACGGCGTCGGCGCGCAACAGCTCCACCTGGCCCAGCCTGATAGCAGGATCGGGCAGCGTCCACACCAGGCGAACGCGCTCATGCCCCCTCTCACCGGAACTGACAGGCACATAAAGCCGAAACAGATTGGCGTCTTCCTCAGGGTTGGTGCTGACCATCAAGAAGGTAGGAATGAGGGCTGCATCTTCGGCGGACCTGGTCAGCGTTACATGCACACTGTTGATCATGGCTATCACCATCACGATACCGTGCTACAGCGCTTCCGGGTGTTATTCCCCCTGTTCGAGCGATTCCAGCATCTCCACCAGAATCGGCTTCAGGGCAGCCAGGGCCAGCCCGCGATGACTGATGGCGTGTTTCTCAGCCGCCGGTAGCTCGGCCAGATGACGACCATCGGGCAACACAAACACCGGATCGTAGCCGAAGCCTTCCGTGCCCTTCAACTCATGCCCAATTCGCCCCTCGAGCGTGCCGCGTGCCGTGAAGACCCGACCATCCGGCAATGCCAGGGCGACCACACAGACAAATCGCGCCGTTCGCTCTGGGTCCGGCACTGCCTGGAGCGCCCTCAACAGCTGGCGGGTGCGGTCCTCGTCGCTGGCCTGTGGCCCGGCATAACGGGCGGAATGAACGCCAGGCTCGCCGTCAAGGGCATCTACTTCCAGCCCTGAATCGTCCGCCAAAACGGGCAGGGCCGCCGCCCGCGCGTAGGCCAAAGCCTTCCGCCGGGCGTTCTCCTCAAAGGTTGCCCCGCCTTCGTCCGCGTCGAATTCGCCCAGCCCTACATCCGCCGGGCTGAACCAACGCACCGGCAGGTCGGCGAGGAGGTCTTGGTATTCGCGCTGTTTGCCGGGGTTCTGCGTGCCGACCAACAAAGTGACCACCGTGACTCCTTCTGCCTCGATTCAACGGTGAAAAACCCCTAACGGCCTGACGGAACTTGATGAAGTTACCGCCATTATTGCCGATCAGCGTCGCCGCCCGCAATATCGGCTCCATGACCCTGCCCGCCCAGCCAGCCCTGCCCGACAGCCAGCGGTGCCTGGAAGCTGTCAACATGGCTGTGGTAACACGGGTTTCTGCGCCATATTGAATGTTGATGAGCAGTGGAAGTCGCCTTTGCCCTACGCC
>DAOTXK010000100.1:0-3636 GCA_034435395.1 Anaerolineae bacterium
GCTTTGGCCAATTAACCGAATGTTTCACCGTCCCGCATGCCTCACGCGCCGGAGGCGGGCATGAACGCTAAACGCCTTGCTGGATTTTTCACAGATGCTGGCCGAGGGCGTTTACGGCGAACTGAATGACCGACAGAAGGACCCTGGAACGGGTGGAACGCAGCGCTCACTTGCTGCGGTGACGGCTCGATTTGCTGCTGGACTACCATCGGTTGTGCCGTGGCCCGATGTTTCCCTGGCCGCGAACAAACTGTGGGCCGGGGTTGCCGGGCGGGAGGTGCCTGTACATGCCGCCGGCGAAGCCATGCCGGACCTGACGCTCTGGCTGACGGCGGAAGTCGGCGACGGCGAGACCTGCCCGGCGGTCAAAGTGCGCTTTAACGCCGCGCCGATGAACGCCGGGAAACAGGGAAACCTGTTCACCGCTCACAACCGGACGGGGATGGGGCTGCCGCTGGCCCTGGAATTGCTCTCACGAATGTACGGCTCCATTGAGTATGACCGCTTCGCCATCTGCCCTGAGATCACGCTGATGCTACCCCTGGCCGGGCCGCAGGTTTCTGCCCCGATTGGCGAAGGCCTCACCCTGGCCGGGACTCTTCCCCGTGCTGGCCCAGGGTATGCGGGTGGACAGGCGACGGTTGGGTGGCTGGTTTATTTCCCGATGCTCATCGGCATGATGACGTGGGTGAAGTCATCACGCCCGATCGGACGGATGACGCCGGGCGCAGTGGGGCCGTTGCTTTGCAGCAGGACCTGTTCTTCCTTGATGACGCTCAACACATCAATCAGATAGCGCACGTTGAAGCTGATCTCCTGGTCGTCGCCGTCCACGGTGGCATCGACGATGGCATCGGCATCGCCGCGTTCGGCAGAGGTGGCGACCAGCCGGACGATCCCCGGTGTGGAGGGACTTCCGCCGGGTGTGACAAGAACCTTGGCGTTATTGTTCGCGTCACGGGCGAAGATTTCCGCTCGCTTGCAAGCCCGCAGCAGGTCAGCCGTGTAGGCGACGGTGCTGGTGGTGAAGCTTCTGGGAATGATGGACTCGTAGTCCGGGAATTTCCCGTCCAACAGGGTGGAGGCCACATCGACATTTTTCAGGTGAAAGATCACCTGGTTGCGCCCACGCGGCAGGCTGACCAGCACTTCTTCATCTTCGTCGCTGATGACGCGGCCCAGTTCGCTCATGGTGCGGGAGGGGATGATCAGTTCGATGGTCTGGCCGGCGCCGATTTCCAGCGGCGTGCTGCGGACGGCCAGCCGATAGCCGTCGGCGGCGGCCAGCACCAGGGTGTCCCGGTTGATGCGGGCGTAAATGCCCGTCAGGATCGGGCGGTTGTCATCGGTGGCCGCCGCAAAAACGGTCTGGGTGATCATCTCGCGCAGCGCCGGTCCAGGGACCGCGATTCCGGGATCGTCACCGGCCTGAGGAATCAGGGGGAACTCGTTGGCGTCGATGCCGTTGATGTTGCTGTTGGTGGCTCCGCAGTGGACGTGCAGCGACTGCGTGCGAATATTCAAGTTGAGGTCTACCCGTTCCGGGGAAAGGGCATTCACCAGGTCGATGAAGGTTCGGGCCGGGACGGTGATGGCCCCTTCCTCCTCGATCTTGGCCCCGATCCAGGCGGTGATGCCCAGTTCGAGGTTGGTAGCGGCCAGCTTGAGCCGTCCCTCCGCCGCCTCCAAGAGCACATTGCCCAGAACCTGCATGGTGGGGCGCGTGGGCACTGCCCGCCCCACGATGCTCAAACCCCTGGCCAGATTTTCCTGCAAAACCGAAACCTTCATAGGCGAGGTCTCCTGTCAGCGATCCACCTGAGCGCCGGTGAGGCCGTGATTAAGCCGCAAGCCGTCTCTTGTCACGAATGTTCTCTGGCGCGTAGTATACACAATCCCGGCGGGCTGTACAAAAGGTCAGCATATCTTTAGGCGCTGCCTGTGATATAATGCGCTCTGGTTTTTTGCGCCACAGCTTGGCGGGGGAAAGAGTCAAGGGATGGGGAAGATTGACGGTGTGGTGATCAAGCCGCTGGTCACCCATGCGGATGAGCGGGGGTACTTCCGTGAAATCCTGCGCGATGACGATCACCTGATGAGCCGTTTTGGCCAGACCAGCATCACCAAAACCTATCCTGGCGTGATCAAGGCTTTCCACTGGCACAGGAATCAGGACGATTTGTGGTATGTGGCGGCGGGCATGGCGCGGGTGGTGCTCTATGATCGGCGGGAGGACTCACCCACCTACCGCGAGACCCAGGTCATATACGCTGGCGAGGATAACCCGGTGCTGATTCTGATCCCGGCAGGCATTGCCCATGGCTATCAGGTGATTGGTCACCAGCCGGTGTTGTTGTTTTACCACACGACGGCCAGTTATGATCCTCAGGCTCCGGATGAGCAGCGCATTCCCTATAACGACCCGGAGATCGGTTTCGACTGGTCGATACGGTTCCGCTAGGAGGGGGGCGCTGGGCCTCACTTGCCACAGCCGCCCCAAACACGCATAATTAGGCGCGTTATCCGGTATCACATGCGCCTGGTGATTGATCGGCTGTATCATACTCAGGGATTTAAGGTGCATCCGACAAAAGTCTATGGTGTTGTGCTCGCGCTGGTGTTAACGGTGATGGTGAGCGCCTGCGGCGGGGGAGCCGCGCCCGCCCCGGCAGAGAATCCGGCTCCGGCGACGACTGCCGTCGCTGATACGAACTCTGGGCCGGCCGCCGGGCCGACCGAAGCGCTGGCGGCCATCGTCAACGGCGAGCCGATCACGCTGGCCGCTTTTCAGGGCAAATTGCGGCGTGAGGAGGCCCGCTGGGCGGATGCGGGAGTGGTGCCGGCGGATCGGGCGGCGTTTGAGGCTTCGGTGCTGACCGAGATGATCGACCAGCGGTTGATCGAGCAGGCGGCGATCGTGCAGGGGCTGAACGTCACCGAGGCGGAGGTTGAGGCGGAGATCGCGCTCAATATCGAGCTGGCTGGGGGGGAAGAGGCCTGGCAGGCATGGCTGGCCCAGAATCTCTTCACGCCGGAAGAATACCGGGTGTCCATCCGGTCGGCGTTGTTGACGGCCAAGATTCGCGATCAGGTGATCGCCAGCGTGCCCGCCTCGGTCGAGCAGGTGCACGCCCGGCACATTCTGGTTACCACAGAGGCGGAAGCTCAAGAGGTCTACCAGCAGTTGCTGGCGGGCGCGGACTTCGCTGAGCTGGCTTTCACCCACTCGCGGGATGTCAGCACCCGCGAACTGGGCGGCGACCTGGGCTGGTTTGCCCGCGAACAATTGACCGAACCGATCGTCGCCGATACCGCTTTCTCGCTGGAGGTCGGTCAGATCAGCGAGCCGGTTGCCAGCCGGTTGGGCTATCATATTGTGCAAACGCTGGACCGCGTGCCGGACCGCCCCCTGGATGATGCGGCGCGGGCGGCGCTCTTTGAAATGACGTTTGAACGGTGGCGGCAGTCCTTATGGGCGCAGGCCACGGTGCAGCGTTTTATCGGGGGATAATCTCTGGCAGAGGGTGCCATGTTTGGTGAAGGCCGCAATCGCGCATTTAATATCATCACTGTTTTTTTCCTGGTGATGACGGTGTTATGTGTGGTGATGACGGTTGTTTTCGCGGCGGGGGCGGT
>DAOTXK010000101.1:0-6785 GCA_034435395.1 Anaerolineae bacterium
CCTCCTCCCCGGCCAGGACCGTCCAGGCCATGGTCAGGGCGCCGGTCGCCTGGTCGCCGTCGATGGTCAGGTTGCGGACGCCCAGCGAGAAGCGAGTCACAGCGGCCTGGCCCGAGGCCCAGTCCTCGACCCAGCGCGCCTGCTCCAGAGCGAAGACCGGATCGGACCGGTCAACCAGCGCCAGGTAAGCCTCGGCGTCCTGGGCCAGGACGGCGATCTGCATGGCGTCCAGCAGCCGGGCGACCTCCGCTGCGGCGTCGCCGGGGGCCACCGGCGTCGGGGTGAGGGTGGCAGTGGGCAGGGGGGCCGGGAAGAGGGCCGCCGCCGTGGCCGCCAGGGCCGGGTCAGGGGTGAAGGTTGGCGCGGAGTCGGGGTCCACACCGCAGCCGGCCCCCAGCAGCAGGGCCAGCGCGGCGAGGACGGCCAAAGCGCGGGGCATGGACAGGTCCTTCGGGTGGGCGGCACATCCGATGCAGATGAAGGTTATCGCCGCCCCCAATGATACCACGTGCCGGGCGGATGCGGGGCACGCGCCGGGCGGGACCGGCCCCCGAAATGACGGTATGCCGTCCCCTGCCTATCACGGCAGGCGACGGATATGCCGATCGGGGATACGGACGGGGAGTTTTTTCGGGTGAAAAATCCAATCAGGAGGTTTCCGGCGTATCCAATAAGTGGTAACGCTCGCCCGCCGCCGTCAGGGCGATGCTGCGGGCCTGGCCCGGCTCGCGGGTGATCAGTCCCCAGGCTTCCAGGCGGTCCAGGTGACGCACCACCGACGAAGGCCAGGCCAGCCCACACCCATCGGCGATCTCTTGCAGCGTCGGCGACCAGGGATGAGTCGCCAGGTAGGTCCGGATGAATTTGAGCACCGCCAGAGTCGTTTCCCTGCCCTGCCTTCCCAAGTGATGATTTCAGTTTATATGGTAGCATAGAACAAAAGTTCGTTATACTGGAAAACCGTTACAAAACAGTTATAAGATGGATAGAAGGTTACTGGCAGGCGCGGTTGGGCCGGGGGGGACGCCCTCCGCCAGCTCACCCTGGAAAATTGCCGCCATTTCCGCCATACTAAAAGGGGAAAAACTGCCTGAGTTGTCGATTTTACAGCCATGTCGTTAGCCGTCGGTAACCGTCGTTAGTCATGTTTTTCTGACCAAAGGAGTGATGGTGCCATGCGTCGTCCATTGTTGACCCTGCTCGCGCTCACCCTGATCCTGCTGCCGGGCCTCGCCGCGCCCGTCGGTGCCCAGCCCGGCGGGACGGTCCTCGTCAGCGGCCTGAACAACCCGCGCGGCCTGTCCTACGGCGAGGATGGGACGCTGTACATCGCCGAGGCCGGGACCGGCGGCAGCCAGACAGCGGTCGGCCCGTTCGGCAACCGGGTGGCCGTCGGCGGCACCGGCCAGATTACGGCGGTCGCTCCCGATGGCCGGGTCACCGTCCTGGTGCACGGGCTGCCCAGCATGGACAGCGGCGACATCCTGGGCACCCAGGCGGTGGCCGTGGTCGGGGACCGGCTCTGGATCGTGCAGGGCGAGGGGCCGGTCAGCCTGCCGTTTGCCCAGTCGTTGATCGGGCTGGACCTCGCCACCCGGCGGGTGGTGGTTTTCGTGGACCTCTATACGCCGGAGGCGGCGCAGAATCCCGACGGCGACATCATCGCCTCCCAGCCGACCGACCTGGCCTTCAGCCCGGACGGGGCGATTTACGTCGCCAACGCCGGGTGTAACTGCGTCATGCGCTGGAGCGCTGGGGAGGGCGTCAGCATCGCCCTGTCCTGGGACATCGAGGACAACCCGGTGCCCACTTCGGTGGCCCTCGGACCGGACGGCGACCTTTACGTCGGCTTCCTGACCGGCTTTCCTTTCCCGGAGGAGGGATCGCGCATTGAGCGCTGGCGGGGCGGCGAGCTGGTCCGGACCTACGCCGGGCTGACGGCGGTGGTGGGCCTGCTGGTGGACGACGAGGGGACGATCTACGCGGTGGAGCATGGCCGCTTTGGCGACGTGGGCTGGGACGCCGGGACGGGCCGGGTGGTGCGGGTTGACGAGAACGGCCTCACCCCGCTGCTGGAGGGGCTGGATCGCCCTTACGGCATCGCCAAAGCTCCGGATGGGCGCTTGGCGGTGACCGTCCATGCCGCCGGCGAGCCGGGCACCGGGCAGGTGATCGGGTTCGACGCGGGGATGTGAGGTGGCCGCTGGTAGCGGGCGCTGGTAGCGGGCGCTGGTAGCGGGCGCGGGAAGCGGGCGCGGATGAGAAGATCATGAATCATCCGGGGACGACCCCTGATTCGGTGGTGCCTGGGCGATTGGCGTGGGTAGACTGTACCGTGATTTTTTGGACAAGCGAGGTAAGGTAATGAATAGAAGGGTAGTGGTTGGATTGGGCGTTGTGGGGGGCGTTGCGGTTATTGCCGTGGCCATCTTTCTGGCCCGCATCTACATCGTGGGTGGCTCCGGCGAGGCCAGCGCGCCGATCACCGCGCCAACGCTCGCGGTGGCCGAGGCAGGAGCGGGCGCGGGAGATGCCCCAACCCCCGAAGCGCCCGAAACGATGGAAGCGTCCCCCACGGAGTCGGCGGCGGACCCCACCTCCGCCGTGCCGACCCCGGCGGGCGGGAGCGGTGGAGTTGCTCAGGCCGTCGCTGGCGGGGAGCGCCTGCTGTACCGCATCTCGCCGGAGGAATCCGAGGTCCGCTTCACGCTGAGCGAGGTGCTGCGCAACGTCCCGACCACCGTCATCGGTCGGACGAACCAGGTGGCCGGGGACATCATCGTGGACTTCGGCGCGCCCGCCAGGTCCGAGCTGGGCGTGATCCGCATCAACGCCCGCACGTTACAAACCGACAACGAGTTCCGCAACCGCGCCCTGCGCAGCGACATCCTCCAGTCGGCGCGCGATGAGTTCGAGTTCGCCCAGTTCGCCCCGACCGCGCTGGTCGGCCTGCCGGAGGCGGTCGCCATCGGCGATACCATCAGCTTCCAGATCGTGGGGGACCTGACCGTGCGCGACATCACCAACCAGGTGACTTTCCAGGCGACGGTGACGCTGGCCGCGCGGGACCGGATCGAAGGCACCGCTTCGGCCACGGTGACGCGCGCCGCTTACCGGCTGGCCATCCCCAACGTGCCGGGTGTGGCCGATGTCTCCGAGGATGTGCTGCTGGCGATCGACTTCGTGGCGCGGGCCGTGGAGGGATGAGACAGCCGCCAGCGGTTTGACCGGATCGGGTGGGGAAAAAACGCCGGGCGTCGGTGGACACGAGCCGCCAGCGCCCGGCCTGATCGCCAGTTTTGAGGCGGGTCCGCCGCTTTTTCCCTCAGCTGGCGGTCAGGGACCCTGAACCTTGCTGAGCGGAGGTGGGCGGGACGGCGGCGAAATAGACCAGCAGCTTGAGCTTGCCCAGCTGGATCTGATCGCCGTTGTTCAGGGCGAAGAGTTTTCCGGTCGGCAGGCGCACGTTGTTGACCCAGGTGCCGTTGGTGCTGTCCAGGTCTTTGATGACGTAGGTATCGCCGATCACCGTGATCAGGGCATGGCGGCGCGAGACGCCGTACATATGCCCCAGGTGTTCCGCCAGGTCCACCGTGGGCGGCGGCGAGTCCGGCGCTGAACGGCCCAGCACAATATTCGGCTGGCCTTTCACGATGATCGGCTCCTTGGCCCCCGCCACGAAGAAGGCGATGGTGTCAAGTTCCAGTTCGACGGCCCCTGGGCGTTCCACCTCCACCTCTAGGCTGGCCTCGGGGGAGACCGTCTTGGGCTGTCCCGATGCCAGCAGGGTGCCGCAGACCGCACAGACCGCCGCGTCAGCCTGGTTGTGATGGCCGCAGGCCGGACAGACGGCCGTGTGGCCCTGATGACCTTCTTCGCTCATCTCGGTTCCTTCCAGTACGCTTCAGTGACCGTAATACCTGCGATCAACCCGTACCAATCCGGCTCAGGCCGGTGATTCGTAATCCGGTCACATTATATAAAGGAATCCTGTCAGGTGAAAGTAAAGAACGTCACGCAGGCGGTATCTTTTTTTCTTGAACACCGGGGCCGCCAGACTCGCCAGGGGTTCTTTTGAATTTTTATTATGCTGAGGAACGAGCTGCCGCGCACCCATGCCCACATCGTGCCGCGCACCCACGGCCCCCCCTCGCGATCCGGGCGGCGCTGCGGCAGGGGTGAGAAAGTTTTGCCTTGACGAGCCGCCCGTCGTCTGCCAGAATCAGGGGACCAGCCCGCTGCTGGCCCGATGCCCCCGTAGCTCAGAGGATAGAGCGCAGGTTTCCTAAACCTGGCGTCGACGGTTCAAATCCGTCCGGGGGCTTTTGGATTCGGCGGCGAGCCGTCAGCTTTCCGCCGGTGTTCGCTCCAGCGTCTCATAGATCGTCGGGATGTCCAGGGGCGTGATGATGCCCAGCAGCGTTTCGGCGCGGCTGCCGCTGGCCGTGATCAGGATGGCCTCCAGCCGCCGGCCGGCTCGCTCCCCTGCCTGAAAAGCCTCCAGCGCTTCAAACAGGGTGGCGTCCCGGGGGAAGAAGGCGACGTTCTCCTCGGCTGCCGTGCAGGCCAGGACATCGGCCAGCGGCGTTTCCTGGATGTTAAAGCGGTCGTCGCCCACGCACCGCCCCAGCCAGCGGGCGATGTCGTCGGTGGTCATCAGCCCGGCGAACCGCTCCCCGTCATAAACCGGCACCTGGGAGAAGCCGCGCTCCACCATGGCGGACGCCGCCCCCGCCACCGGGTCCTCGACCGTCATGCCGAAGACGGGTTTCTGGAAGAGCGGGATCACGCGGGGCGGGTCTTGCAGCAGGGCCAGGATGTGCTCGATCTCGCGGACGGCGCGGTCGTTCGGCTCGGCGATGACGTGCTCGTCGGTGCGCTCGTGGACGATGGCGTTGCGCAGGTCGGCGAACTCTTTGAGGTCATTGAGGTAGCGCCGCGCTACAGGGTGAACTTTGGCCGCCCGCTCCGCCAGGATGTAAAACGGCGTCCGTTTGTCCTCGTCGGTCATGGCCCGCAGGCTGTGCTCGATGGCGCTGAAAGCGTCCAGGAAGCGGTCGGAATTGGTCATTGCTCCCCCTCACGCTCATTCCTTTTTGCGTACTGTAGCATAATCCTGGCGGCTCTGGTAAGGTTAGGCCCGGCCCCGCCCGGCTGGTCGCGGTCGCCGCGACCTGGGGTATAATCGGCCCGTTGGGCGGCCCGCCTGGGCGGCCCGATTGGGTGAGGCCAGGGGAGGCGTTATGAATGCCAAAACGTTATTCGGACACTGGGACCAGGTGCGGGTCGATCTCCTCCGCGCCCTGGATATGGTGACGGATGAGCAGCTCACCTTCACGCCGAGGGAGGGCCTGTGGTCGCTGGGACGGGTGGCCGTGCACATCGCCAGCGCCGAGGACGGCTGGTTCCGGTATGTGGTGCAGCGCCAGCTACCCGGCTGGCCCGGCCTCAAAGCCGAGGACTATCCGACAGTCGGGGCGATCAAGACGCTGCTGAACGAGGTCCACGCCCGGACCGACGCCTATCTGGAAACGGTGGACGCCGCTGACCTGGACCGGATCATCGAAACGCCCTGGGGTGAATCCCTCTCCCTGCGCTGGATCGTCTGGCACGTGCTGGAGCACGAGATTCATCATCGGGGCGAGATCTTCCTGATGCTGGGCCTGCTGGGCCTGGAAGCGCCCGACATCTGATGAGGGCCGATATGGTGGTATGAGCGCCCCACCCGAAGCATCATCCGTAGAGACGCCGGCGACGGGCCGGTTTTACTTCCCACCGCTGGGGCGTGCCCCACATCATCGACCGGGCTGTGGCCGGGCCCAACCCCCTGGTGGAGGGGTGATCACCCCGTTTCCACCGAGGCCAACAGCGCCCGCGCTTCCTCCATCGTCTCGGCGAACAGGATGTCCCTCAGCAGGGCGGGATAAATCTTGCGGAACACGCCGATCAGCGCCTGCATGAACGCATGAGCATCGACGAACACGATCTTCCCGGCGCGGGGATGTTTGCCCGCCGACATTCTTTTGCCATGCAGCAGGGGATTGTTGGGAATCAGGCGCGTCTTCTGCATGTCGATGATGCAGTGCACGGTGTGGTCGACGGTGTCCAGCAGGCGGTGGCCTTGGCCAAGGGCCTCGTACAGCTCACTCCAGGTCCACGGCCCGTCCATCACATAACGAATGATCGTCTGTTCCTCGTTGTCCCAGATCACGCTGATGCTCACGGCACGCTCCTCATCCCAGGCAGCTCACCATCAACCGGGGCGCGCGGTCACGGGGCAGGCCCGATCCAGGCTGGCCGGCAGACAGGATGGAGGCCCCAGGCCCCTGACCAGCGTTCGGCAAACGGCCCCCGTTGATTCAATGTTCATTATATAACAATATAACATCGCGCTAACAGAGGCCGGGCGGGAGCTTTTTGCCCGACGCGTCGGGATGGAATACCATTGGGGCCGTCCGCCTGCCTTCCCAGGTTTGAGGGATTTCTGTCCGGCGGCCACCACAGGGGGAACCACCATGCAGCCAACGGCGGGTATTCGCACCTTTGATTCGTCGGCCAGCGCCCTGGCCTTCCCGCTGGGCGGGATCGGGACCGGCAACGTCTCGCTGGGCGCGCGCGGCGACCTGCGCGACTGGGAGGTTTTTGGCCGCTCCGCCAAGGGCGCAGCCCTGCCCAACACGTTTTTTGCCCTGCGGGCGCAGGTGGCCGGGGGAGAGCCGGTGATCCGGGTGCTGGAAGGGCCGATCCAGCCGCCGCACGACCGCTCGCACGGCTATCACCCGGTC
>DAOTXK010000102.1:0-2455 GCA_034435395.1 Anaerolineae bacterium
GAGTTGCAGGAACCGCTGACCGCCCTGGCCCTGGACCTGATCGCGCTGGCATCACCGACGCTGCCAGCCGATCAGCGGATGGCCCACCTGCCTGCCCTGCTGCCTCACCTGCATACTCTGGCCCTGAGCACGCTTGAGGTCTGCCAGGACTGACCCGCACAGCCATGATCGGCGCGCGGGGTTGTGGCTTCCCGGCGCGTCTCGCTGGGCCAAAAACGCCCGAAAATCCGCCGGTATCCGCGTGATCTGCCTCATCCGCGCGCGTTTTGCTGGCCGGGCAGCCGCCAAACATAAAAAATTTATGAATTCGCGGGTATGCCCTACCGGCACTACACCTTGTGGCCCGGTTTTGAATTACAATTGAAGCACTGACGCCGAACGAGCAGGCGTCGATGGCGGCCATTACCAGGCCCGATACGATTCCCTGCCCCCCTCAACGGGTAGAACTGTTTTTGTTGTATTAAGAATAAAATTACCAATGAGAGTTGTTGCCGCGTGTCTGGGTATTTGCGCCCATTCAGCAATGAAGGAGGTGGGTAGAGTCGGTGGGCCTGGATCGTACCACCCTGGTAGAGTTATTGTGAGCTGATTGGCTGACAAGGATGGGTTATGCCTCAACAGTGGAGCGGTGAGATCGTCTGCCTCCGATGCAACCACAAGAATACCGCCGATGCCCTGAAATGCGCCTGGTGTGGCGCGCCCTTGAGTCCCGACGTAACCACCATTCGCATCAACCGTTCGGCCGTTGAACCGCGCCCGACCGACGTCCCTCGCCCGACGGAATCGGCGGAAGGATTTTCCCTGTACATCGCGGGAGAAGTCCAACCGCTGACCATCAGCGGTCGAGACCGGTTTATCCTGGGGCGTCTCACTAAGGAAGAGGAGCCGACGATAGTTGATCTGACGCCCTATAACGCCGGCCTGTTGGGCGTATCCCGGCGGCACGCCCGGATCATGCTGGCCGAGGGCGCGCCCACCATCGAAGACCTCGGCAGCACCAACGGCACCTGGCTGAACGAAAAACGCCTGCCCGCCCATACGCCGTCCCTCCTGCACAATGGCGACCAGGTCCGGCTGGGGCAGCTCATTGTGTTCGTTTACTTCGCCAGCCAGCCCGCCAGACAAATCCTGCTGCTGAAAGATCAACAGGCCACAGTCCAGGCGGCCCAGCAGGCCACCCCCCACTACCTGGCGACGAACGTCAGCCCCTACCTGAAAGCCATCATCGGCATCCAGTATGTGATTGACGAACTGCACGAGCGTGCTCCGACCCAGGTGGACATCGAGACGATCGACGTGGATGTTCAGAACGCCGTGATACGCGTCAGGCTGGGAGGGGCTCAGGAGGCCATCGCCCTGGTGCACGCCGAAGTCCCGTCCTGGAAGCGCCAGCACAGCGGGCTGATCCGGCGGCTTCAGGCGCTGGAAGATACCGCCCCCGCGCAACCGGAGGAAGAGCGGCTGGAGCAGGAAAAACTTCAGCAGGAACTACACGAGGCTCAGATCGAACTGGCCAAAACATTGATCGGCAAGATCAAGGGGGAAGCGTTCGCCGGAAACGGCCACACCTTCGTCGAGCAACTGCTGCCCCACCTGCATACCCTGGCCCTCAGCACCCTTGAGATATATGCCAATGACCGGCGGCCCGACCGGCCAGACAGCTGGCAAACGACGGTGCTGTGATCGCCTTCAGCGCCGCCTCCAGCGTCATCGGGCTTCCTCACGCGGCACGAGCGCCCCACCGCCTCGCGCCGCATGTCTTTTGGGGGGAGCAATCCTGACCCGGCAGGGGGATGGTTGGCACTGACCACACGCCCCCTGTTATGGGCAGCCGTCGGGATGTGGATCAGCCGCCTGGGTATCGCCGCCGACCGCGCTGGTGATGGTCACGGTTTGCGGGGGCAGGCCCGGCGTGAAAAAATAGGTCGATCCACTGGCGAGGGCGGTCTCGCTGCCCGTCGTGCCGGTGCCCTGGATCTCCCAGGTGAAATCAACCGGGTAGGCATTGGGGTTGTCCACCCGCCAGCGGTTGGCGGTGGCCGAGCAGGGCGGCGTGGACGCAGGATCGCCCTGGTCGCTCGCCAGTTGGAGCGGGGTGGCGGAATAAACCTCCACGGTGCCGGTCGCGCTATCGGAGCCGCCTGGGCCGGTCACGGTCAGGGTCACGGTGTAAACATTGTCGGCGACATAGGTATAGGTCGGATGCTGGGCGGCGCTGGTGCCAGCCCCGTCGCCGAAGTCCCAGGCCCAGGCCGTGATCGCGCCAGCGGACGTGTCGGTGAAGCTGACCGTCAGCGGCGGGTTGCCCAGGGTGGGTGAGGCGATAAACCCGGCGGTGGGCGGCGGGGGCGGCACCTGAACGGTGACGGCGGCGCTCCCGCTGTTATTGGCGGGGTTGGGATCGGGCCGGTCGGGGGCGGGGGTGGGCGCCGGTTTTGTGGTGGTTGTGCCGCCC
>DAOTXK010000103.1:0-8464 GCA_034435395.1 Anaerolineae bacterium
CCTAACGAGGTCAGTGCGATGTTGAGCTCTGCAAACACTGTCTCCAGCCAGGGCAACTGCCGGTACAGGTCGGCGCTTTCCAGCTGCTGCTGCAGGCGCTCAATCGCCTGCGGGATCAGCCGGGCGAGGGCCGCAAACTGCTCCACCAGACTGGGCACCACCAGCACAAAAACTATGACTACCAGGATGGTGATCAGCACCAGTGAGACCAGCACCGCCAACCCTCGCCGCATCCCCCGCCGGACCAAAAACCGGATCGGTGTGCCGAACAACACGGTCAGGATCACCGACGCGAAAGTCAGCAGGATGATGTCCTTGGCAACCCAGAGGGCCAGGGCACCGATCACCAGCAACAAGGCGATCAACACCCAGCGCGTGGTTATCCCCAGTTGCTCACTGTTGTGAGCCATCATCAGACGCCCTCTCCTGTAGATGTGTGCGTGAGTGACGCCCGTATTGTATGTGGGGTCACCGGCTTTGCCAACCCTCTGCGCCAGGAGTTGCATGGGCAGGGGCGCACTCTGTATAATCGCCACTCGAAGTTTGCTGTTGTGGACGTGAGGGAAAAGCGCTTGCCTGAACCAGAGCGCCGGTCGTTACCATCGGACTTGTACACCGAAGAGTACTTCCGCACCGCCTGTGAGGGGTACAATGAGTTTAACCAAAGCGATGGCGACCAGCTCTCGCGGCGGCTGGAGGCGGCCTTCGCCCTGGCTGCCGTCACGCCGGGCATGATCGTGCTGGATGTGGGATGCGGACGGGGAGAGATTTTGCGCCACTGCGCCCGGCTTGGTGCGGATGCCTGCGGCATCGACTATGCCACCGCCGCTGTTAACATGAGCCTGGCCGTCGCCGAAAAAACAGACCAGCTCCAGGGGACAATCGCCGTCTGCCAGGCAGACGCCAAACACCTGCCCTTTCCTGACCAGACATTCGACCGGGTGTTGATGTTCGACGTGGTCGAACACCTCTACCCCTGGGAGCTTCACCGCGCCATGCGGGAAGTCCACCGCGTGCTCAAACCGGACGGGCGCTTCATCGTCCACACCGCCCCCAACGCCTGGTATGATCGCTTCGCCTATCCCGTCGTGCGGGCGGTGCGTCGGCTGATGGGCCAGCGCGATAGATACCCGGCCAATCCGCGCGAATTTATGGTGGGGGTGAACGCCCATGTCCACGTGAATGAGCAGAGCATGTTGAGCTTGCGCCGGGCGCTGAACCAGGCGGGATTTAAGGCCAGGGTCTGGCTGGACAGCCCACCACAGGACTGGAACAGCGAAGCCCTGGGACAGGTGCGCCGCTTTCTGTTCCACACCCCGCCCTTCCGCTGGCTCTTCGAACGGGAAGTGTTCGCCGTCGCCGTCAAGAAGTCGTGAGGCCCCCTCGAGCGCCATGCGTGACAAACGACCGGTAGACGAACTCAGCATCGAAGAACTGGAACGTATCCTGGCCATCCGCCGGCGCGAGGAGCGGCAGAAGCACCTCCGACGCCTGGAGCAGCAGGGCCGCCGGATCGTGCCGGGACGGTCCGCGTTCGCGCCCTCGCCGCCAGCGGAGGTCTCGCCGCCGGCGGGCGCGGCAGCAGGGCTGGCCGGGGAGCCGCCAGAAGCGCCAGAGCCAGCCGGGGACGCCCAGCCGGAGCGATCGGCATTCCCTGCGGATGATGGCCCGCCGCGCTTTGAGGACGACTATCGGTCAGACATACCGGCCGGGAAACCTGAAGGGGCCAGGCCCGACAAATCCGCCTTCTGGGATATGGTGTGGAACCGCAGCCTGCTGGTGATCGAAGTGCTGGCCGTGATCGGCCTGTTCGTGATCGGCGTGCAGATGCTCCAGGCGCTCCAGTTTCTCCAGGCGGAGACCGCCGCCGTACAGGCGGAAGCGCAGGCCCAGGCCTTCGCCAGCCTGCCGACCCCCAGCCCCACGCCGGAGATCAGCCTGTCCCGCATCGTGCTGCCCAGCGGCCACATGCCGCCCGCGCCCGGCCGGCCGCCCCAGTTTAACTATGACGAGATTCCGGAACACCTGCGGCCCATCGTCCGGCAGCAAATGATGGCCGCCGAAATTGCCATCCCGACTCCCGGCCCGGAAAGCCCGGTTCGTCTGGAAGTCCCGGCCATCAACATTGACGCCCCCATCGTGGCCGGGACCGATTGGGAGGCCCTCAAGCGCGGCGTCGGGCATCAACCGGGAACAGGGCTGCCCGGTCAGCGGGGGAATGTGGTGCTCTCTGCTCACAATGACATCTACGGCGAGATTTTCCGCTATCTGGATCAACTGGCGGTGGGGGATACCTTCACCATCCACACGCTCACTCAGCGGTATACTTATGTCATACGGGAAGTCCAGATCGTCCGCCCCCAGGATGTGTGGGTCATGGACCCCACCCACAACCCGACCGCCACCCTGATCTCGTGTTACCCTTACCAGGTGGATAACCAGCGCATCGTCGTTTTTGGCGAGCTGCTCGTGGAATGATCCGTCTGGATAGATTTCGCCCGCTCAATACCCTGTTATGCGGAAGGAGTGGACCTCAACATGGCCCGCAAAAAAACCACCAGTCGCCCCAATCTGCCTGCCGAGACCCTGCGCCGCGCCCGCCGCGAAATCACCGGCCAGGATGTGGCTGTTCCCGAGGCCAGACCTAAAAAAAAGCGGGACACGCCGCCTGACGTGGACACCACGGTCCGGAAGATCACGATGGAAGACCTGGCCAGCGAGTATGCCTACGTGGCCACCGACCTGCGCAACATGGGCCTGCTGGCGGGGGCGCTGTTCATTTTCCTGATCATCCTGTCGTTCGTCCTGTAGGGCCGCGCGGCCAGATTCGATCCCCTCATCACCTCCCAGCCACCCGGCCCGGCCAACGGGCGGCTGCGGAGGTGATTATCCACCCTATTGTGAATATATTCACAAACCTTGACACTTCTCCCCCCACCGTCTATACTCTGTTCCGCCAAAACTGGTTGTGGCACCCCGCACCACGCCTTAGCGTTTGCCTCACTATCCTCACGATCCGGAGCTATGCAACGAGAACGTGTTGCCGATGACATTTTTATCTTCACCAGCACGCGTTACGTGCAGGTGACCGCGGGCGCGATAGTCACTTCCGACGGGGCGATCCTCATCGATACCCTGGCTTTCCCGGAAGAAACCCACCAGATCAAAAGCTTCTTGGAAACTCGCCTGTCCTGCCCGGTACGGGTGCTGATTAACACACACTATCACGCCGACCACACTTTCGGCAGTTATCTGTTCGACAACGCCCTGGTGGTGGGGCACACCCACTGTCGCGAATTGCTCGACACCCGGGGGCGGAAGAGCATCGAAGAAGCGCGGCGCAGCTCCTCCGAATTCGCCGATGTCAGGGTCGTGCTGCCGTCCATGGTCTTCAAGACGGGCACGCTGACCGTCCACCTCGGCAACAAGTCGGTGGAACTCCGCCATTCACCCGGTCACAGCCCTGATTCGGTCACCTGCCTGGTGCGTGAAGACCGGGTATTGTTCGCCGCCGATACGCTGATGCCCGTGCCGTACTTCGTGGATGGCGACTACGACGACTTTATCAGGTCGCTGGAGGCGCTGCGCGGGCACAGCTTCGAAACGGTTGTGCAGGGGCACGGGGAAGTTGTCCTGCGCGGGGAAGTTGAAAGTAAAGTGCAGTCGGACCTGGATTACCTGTTCTTGCTGCGCAAACAGGTGGAAAAAGCGCTCAAACGTAAGAATCCGGAGCGGGCGCTGGAGAAAATCACCATCGAATCGTGCGGCAAAAGTCGCATCCCCCTGAACGGGGCCGTGCAAGACCTGCACCGGGCCAATTTGCGGGCGCTGTACAAACAGCTCAAAGCGACCCAGGGGCAGCCAGATGATGGTCGCCGGTGAGCCTGGTCCTATCCAGTGACCATGCCGCCGGCGTAAGGGCGGGCCTTCCTCCCCAGCATATGGCGGGGCTGCCATAGCCCCATGAACAAGGAGAGAACCATATGGCAGCGCGTTTCGCTCTGGTCACCGATACCACAGCCGATCTCCCACCCTCGCTGGCCGCCGAACGGCGGATCTACCTGATCCCCCAGGTCATCGTCTGGGGGCGCGAAACCCTGAAAGATGGCGAGGACATCACCTCGGAGGCGTTCTACCGACGCCTGGGCAGCGCTCAGGAAATGCCCACCACCTCCCGCCCTGCGCCGACCGACCTGGCTGAGCTGTGGCAACGCGCCCGCGACGAGACCGGGGCCGAAGCCGTGGTGATGCTGTCCGTTTCCGCCGAGGTGAGCGGCACCGTGTTATCCTCTCAGGAAGCCATGAAGATGGTGGACTTCCCGGTCCACTTGCTCGACACGCGCACCATCTCGCTGGCCCTGGGCATCACCGCCCTGAAGACCGCTGACCTTCGGGATTCCGGGGCCAGTCCGGACGAGGCCATCGCCTTCGCCCGCCATCTGGCCAGCACCAGCCACGCCCTGTTCACCCCCGGCACCCTGGAATTTCTTCACCGGGGCGGTCGCATCGGCGGGGCCAGACACCTGATCGGCACCGCCCTGAGCATCAAGCCTATCCTGCATATTGTGGACGGCCGGGTGGAGGCCCTGGAGAACGTCCGCACCCGCAAGCGCGCCCTCAGTCGCCTGATCAGCCTGGTCGACGAAGTGCGTGATGCCTCCCGGCCCCTGCACCTCGGCGTGGTGCACGGCGATGCCGGGGAAGAAGCCAGGGCGCTGGCCGCCGAAGCCCGAGAGCGCTGGAATCCTGACCTGTTGCTGGAAGGGTGGGTCAGCCCCTCCATCGGCGTTCACGCTGGCCCTGGGGTGATCGGCATCATGATCGTGCAGTAGATGCCGTCTGCCCCTGTCGATGCGGCCCGGTCCTGGCCCCATCGGCCCAGGGCGCAGCCGCTTATCGGGCTGGTCTGCCATTTTGTCCCCCGCCGCAGAGCATCAATGTCCCCGGCGCGGTGTTATGGCACTCAGATAACAATTTGCCATACCTGGAGGAGACATCATGCCAGTGCCTTTCGTCTTAATCACCGACAGCACAGCAGACCTCCCCCACTCCCTGGCCGCTGAACGGCGGCTCTATGTCGCGCCACTGCATATTCTATGGGGACAGGACAACCTGAAAGACGGCGTCGATATCACCATCGAGCAGTTCCATGCCCGTCTGGCCACCGAACCGGAGCTTCCTACCACCTCGCAGCCCTCGCCCAATGAGTTCGCGGAGTTGTATCAGCAGGCCCGCGACGAGACCGACGCCCAGGCCGTACTCGTCATGACCATTTCCGCCGATCTGAGCGGGACATACTCCTCGGCGGTGCAGGCTGTCCGGATGGTCGATTTTCCGGTCCGAGTGGTTGACGTGCGCACGGTCTCCGTCGGCACCGGCCTGGCCGTCCTGAAAGTTGCCGAGGCGCGGGACGAAGGGGCCACCCTGGATGAAGCGACGCGGCTGGCCGAATCCCTCACCACCCGCACCCGCCTGATTTTTACCCTGGATACGCTGGAGTACCTCCACAAAGGGGGGCGCATCGGGGGCGCACGCCACCTGCTGGGCACGGCATTAAATATCAAGCCGATCTTGCAGGTCGTTGACGGCAAGATCGAACCCCGTGAGAGCGTCCGCACCCGCAAGAAAGCCGTCACCCGCCTGGCCGAGATATGCCAGGAAGAGATCGACCCGGCGAAACCAACGTACATCGCCGTCCTGCACAGCAGGGCTTTCAATGAGGCGCAGGCGTTGGCCGCTGCCATTACGGAGCATCATCAACCAGCCTACCTGATCGTCGCCGAGGTCGGCCCCACGATCGCGGTTCACGCCGGGCCGGGGGCGGTTGGGTTTGCCCTGCTGCAATAACCCGACCGGGGCTTGTGCCCTGGCGGGAGCGACCGTGCGAGACCAGGCCGGCCAGACGGGCCAAGGAGGTCATCGTTGAAGGCGCGCGTGGCGATTGTGACCGATAGCACCGCCGACATCCCGGCGGAACTGGCCCAGGAGCGGCAGATTTACACCATCCCCATGCAGATCATCTGGGGCCGGGAGACCCTGCGCGACGGGATCGACATCGATTCCGCCGCCTTCTATGAGCGCCTGGCCTCGGCCAAAACGCTGCCGACCACCTCCCATCCCCCGCTCAACGACTTCGTGCAGGTGTTTACCCAGGCCCGGGAAGAAACCGGGGCGGAGGCCGTTGTCCTGCTGACCATCTCCGCCCAGTTGAGCGGCGCGTTTAACGCCGGTCAGCAGGCCGCCCGGATGGTGGACTTCCCGGCTTACGTGGTCGATACCCGGACCGGATCAATCGCCCACGGCCTGACGGCGCTGGCCCTGGCCGATGCGCGCGATGAGGGCCTGTCGCCCGCCCAGGCAGTCCCGCTGGCCGAACAACTCGCCGCCCGAACCAAGATGATCTTCGCCCTGGACACGCTGGAATATCTGTGGCGCAGCGGGCGTGTCAGCCATCTGCAATGGTTGATCGCCTCCGCCCTGCGTATCAAGCCCATTCTGCACGTCAAAGATGGAGGGCTTGCCCTGCTGGAGCAGGTCCGCACGCGCCATCGGATGCTGACTCGCCTGCTGGAGATTTTTGAAGCAGTCGTCGATCGGTCCGCCCCGTTACGCGTCGGCGTGTTGCACGGCAACGCCCCGCAGGAGATGCAGGTCCTGGTCGAGGCCATCACCAAATCCTTCGCGCCCGCCCTGCTCATCCAGAACACGGTTTGTGCCCCGGTTGGGGTTCATACCGGCCCTGGCTCGCTTGGATTCGCGGTCATGCAATAGCGCCTCCCCGCCCCCGCCTGGCTGACCCTGCCTGGCCTGCGCGCCGGTCAGGCAGGGATCAGGTATGGTAGAAACTAATCAAAAACGTTGCAATAGCTCTACAATAGATGTACAATTACCCGCCTGAACAGGGGCCGTGGATCGCCGTCACCGGTCGGTTCACGGAAACCACATCACCAACCCGTAAGGATTTTGCAGTCAAAAAAGAGCCAGAATACTATGAAATCAACGATCGCTATTGTTACGGACAGCACGTCAGACATCCCGCCGGAGATGGCCGAGGACCGCCAGATCTTCCTCGTCCCTCTCCACATCATGTGGGGCCAGGAAAACCTGCGCGACGGCGTGGATATCACCCGCCAGGCGTTCTATGAGCGGCTGGCCGTCGAGCCAGAGCTGCCCACCACCTCTCAGCCCTCCCCCGGCGAGTTCGCCGCAGTGCTGCAACGCGCCCGCGACGAGACCGACGCCGAAACCGTCATCGCCGTGACCATCTCCTCCGCCCTCAGCGGCACCCATGCCTCGGCGCAGCAGGCGGTAAAAATGGTGGATTTCCCGGTCCATCTGGTAGACTCGCGCACAGCGTCCGGCGCACTGGGCCTGCACGTCCTGGCGGTGGCCAATGCCCGCGACCGGGGCGCTTCCGCCCAGGAAGCGATCCGCCTGGCGGACGAATACACCCGCCGAACCAGGGCGATGCTGACGGTCGACACACTGGAATACCTGCACCGCAGCGGGCGCGTCACCGGCCTGCGCCGCTGGATCGGGACGGCGCTGCAAGTTAAGCCGATCCTGCACGTGGTGGACGGCCGCATCGTGCCGCTGGAAAGTGCGCGGGGCCGCCGGAACTCCCTGCGGCGCATGCTGGAGATTTTCGGCAGCTGGGTGGATGCCTCAAAGCCATTGCATGTCGCCATTCTGCATGGCAATTCCAGCGACGAAGCCGACATGTTTGAGGCGGAAATCGTGAGGCGCTGGCCGCCCGCTTTCCTCATGAAAGTGCTGGCCTCAGCGACTGTCGGCGCGATCACCGGCCCGAAAGCGATGGGGTTAACCTTGTTGCAGTAGGCGCTGGACAAACGGACCGTTGGTGAAAGGAGGACACATGGAACCACTGACGCCGCACGACGTTCAGGCGGCGCTGGACGCCTTTGGCCTGGGGTTGCGCGTCCAGTTCTTCGCGCAATCCACCGCCACCTCTGAGGAAGCCGCCGCTGCCATCGGCACCGAGCTGAGCCGCATCGTCAAAAGCCTGGGTTTTATGATCGACGGGCGGCCAGTGATCGTGCTGGCGGCGGGCGACCAGCGCGTCGACGAGAAAAAGCTGGCCGCGCTCTGTCAGGTGGCGCGCAAGCGGATAAAAATCGCCACCCCCGACCAGTGTGTGGAATCCTTTGGCTACCCGCCAGGCAGCGTCCCGCCCGTCGGCCACCGGACGCCTGATATCCCTATCTTTATCGAGGACTCGCTGAGCCGCTACGACCAGCTTTACGCCGCCGCTGGCGCGCCCAACGCCATTTTCCCGGTCACCTACGCGCAGCTGCGCCAGATCACCGGCGGCCAGGTGGTGGACCTCAAGCGTGAGTAAAGGGCAGGCCGAGGCCCAGCCATGGTGGGAAAACGCCCGCTTTGCGGTCGCGTTTTGCCACTCCCCGCCCCCCGATACCACCACATCCCACATTTAACCACAGAA
>DAOTXK010000104.1:0-32534 GCA_034435395.1 Anaerolineae bacterium
CGGCCAGGATGCCATGCTGGCTATCCGCAACTTCGGCGAGAAGTCGCTGTTTGAGTTGAAGGAAAAACTCAAGGAGAAGGGCTACCCGGTTGAGGATGGCGAAGGAACATCCTGACCTCATCAAAGTAGAGTGACATTATGCGACACCGTGTAGCAGGCAAAAAGCTCAACCGCAGCATGGGCCACCGCAACGCCCTGCGGCGCAACCTGATCAACCAGCTCTTCCGCCATGAGCGGATCAAAACCACCCGCGCCAAGGCCGAGGCCATCCGCGGCGAGGCCGAGAAGCTGATCACGCTGGCCAAGCGCGGCCTGGCCCACGAAGACCCGGCCCGCGCCGTCCATGCGCGCCGCCTGGCTCTGGCCCGCCTTAATAACCGCGACTCGGTCGGCAAGCTCTTCAACGAGCTGGCCCCCCGCTACGAGGACCGCCCCGGCGGGTACACCCGGCTGTTTAAGCTCGGCCCCCGTCTGGGCGATAGCGCCGAAATGGTGGTGTTGGAGCTGGTTGACCGGACCGAGGAAGACTGAGCGCCGGGGGCCAGGCTGTGTCCGCCGCCGTGCGCCGCTACCGGGCCGTCCTGGCCTATGAGGGGACCGCCTACCACGGCTTCCAGCGCCAGGCGGGCGAAACACCCACCATCCAGGACGCGGTGGAAGCGGCCATCCGGCAGGTGACCGGCCAGCCGGCGACGGTCATCGGCGCGGGACGGACGGATGCCGGGGTCCACGCCAGCGGGCAGGTCATCGCCTTTGACGTGGCCTGGCGGCACGAGACGGACGACCTGCTGCGGGCGCTCAACGCGCGCTTACCAACCGATATCGCCCTGCAAAGCATCGCGGTGGCGGAGCCGGGATTTCATCCCCGCTTCGATGCCCGGAGCCGGACCTATGTTTACCGGTTCTACGCCCGGCGCATCCGCCACCCGCTGTGGGATCGCTGCCGATGGCGGATCGCCCCGCCGCTGGACCTGACGGTCATGCAGGGGGCGGCGGCCCTGCTGGTGGGGGAGCACGACTTCGCCACCTTCGGCCAGCCGACGCCGGGCGAGAGCACCGTCCGCCGCGTGTCCGTCTCAGCGGTGATCGACGAAGGCGATGATCGTTACGCCTACACCATCACCGCCAACGCCTTCCTGGGGCGGATGGCCCGCAGTATCGTGGGCACGCTGGCCGAAGTGGGGCGCGGCGCGATGAGCCTGGATGAATTCTCAGCCGCTCTGGCGGCTGCCGACCGGAGCCGCGCAGGTCCCACGGCCCCGCCGCACGGGCTGACGCTGGTCACTGTCGAGTACTGAGGCGGGCGACGAGACGCCCGGCATCACTGTGGAGTGGCAATAAACATGCGCATCAAAACCTATGTCACCAAACCTGCCGAGATCGAACGCCGCTGGTGGGTGGTGGACGCCAAAGGACAGACCCTGGGGCGTCTGGCCTCGAAGATCACCCCCATCCTCAAGGGCAAACACAAGCCCAATTACGCCCCCAACGTGGACATGGGCGACTTTGTGATCGTCATTAACGCCGCGCACATCCACGTGACCGGCAAAAAACTGGATGACAAGTTTTATTACCGCCATTCGGGCTATCCTGGGGGGCTGCGCCGCGATTCCCTCCGCCAGATGCTGGCCAAGCACCCGGACCGCGTGATCCAGCTGGCCGTGCGCGGGATGCTGCCCAAAAACGCCCTGGGCCGCAAGATGCTCAAAAAGCTGAAGGTCTACGCGGGCGATTCCCATCCGCACCAGGCGCAGCAGCCCATGACGCTCGAACTGTGAGGCACAGGAGTTAAGGATGGCAACCCAGTACTACGAAGGCATTGGACGCCGCAAGCGATCGACGGCCCGCGTGCGCATCTACCCCGGCGGCACCGGTAACGTGTTGATCAACGACAAACCCGCCGAAGAATACCTGCCGCGCGAGGGCGACCTGATCCACGCCCTGTCGCCGCTGACCGTGCTCGGCCAGGAGCGCATCTATAACGTGTCAGTCCACGTGCAGGGCGGCGGCATCACCGGCCAAGCGGACGCGATTCGCCTGGGCATGGCCCGCGCCCTGGTCAAGCTGGACCCGAATGTGCGCGCCGTGCTGCGCCAGCACGACCTGCTGACCCGCGACCCGCGCATCAAAGAGCGCAAGAAGCCCGGCCTCAAGCGCGCCCGCAAGGCCCCCACCTACACCAAGCGGTAAAGGGCCGGCGCGCCGACTCAAGCGGCTCAGTGACGGGGCACGTCAAGCGGCTGGCGCCGCCGCGTGCCCCTGCGTCTTGTTGCTGGTATACTGCTTACACGGCAAACACCGCGCCGGGCCGCGCGCCCTGGTTGACCCGACCCGCGTGGAATGGTTGAGGAATGCCCTCTATGGCCGATCTTGAGCACCTCCACGACGACGTTCACCGCCCCGACGACGACCCCCTGGAAGCGTACTGCGTCAAGTGTAAGGCGACCGTCGAGATGGAAGACCCGCAGCCGGTCTGGACGCGCAAGGGCGCGCCCGGCACGCGCGGCTTCTGCCCGGTCTGCGGCACGACGGTCTTCCGCATGGGTCGCACGGCTGCCCACCAGGGTCTCAAGCGCCCCCGGGCCGTCCGGGTGGCCGAGGGCGCGACCGCCCGTCGCCAGGGGCATCCCTCCCGGGCCGTCTCCGCCACCTACGTCAATTACGCCGACGCCGACGCGGTCTTCGCCCATACGCTGGCCGACGACCTCAACAACATGGGCGTGCATACCTGGCTGCCCCGCGCCGAAAACGGCGGGATCGCCTGGGCAGGTGGCATCCACCCGGCGCTGGAGGACTGCACCCAGATGCTGGTCATCCTCTCGGCGGCGGCGGTTGATGATGGGCGCGTGCAGAAGGCCTGGGCTTACTTCCGCGACAAGCGAAAGAAGATCGTGGTGGCGCATGCCGCTCCCGTGGCGGTGCCGGACGATCTGCGACGCGCGCCGCGGGTGGACCTCACCGGCGAGTACCGTCCGGCGCTGCGGCAGCTGGTGCAGGCGCTGGCGGAATAACGCGGCAGGCGGCGTTCCAGAAAACGCCTTGCCAGCACCCCTCAGACGCCTGATTCTCCCCCAGCCCTCCGCGCTATCGAACCAGAGGGTCGCCTTGAACGATGACACGCTCTCTCTCCTGACCCTGCTATCCGGCCCGCTGATGGTCGGCGCGGTGACCGGTGCCTGGCTGGCCGCCGGGCGTTTGTTCGTCATCCGGCTGGGCGGCGTCCGCCTGCCGGCCTGGATGCCCTGGATCATCGCCCCGCTGGGGGCGCTGGGGGGGCTGGTGATCGTCTCGTCGCAGCTGATCGGCGCTATGGCCAGCCTGGCGGCCACGCCCGGCGCGGAGCGGACCTCAGCCGCCGTGATCGCCCTGCTGCTCAGCCCGGCCTGGCTGGGCGGCGCGGCGCTGGCGGCCCTGGGGGTTGCCCTGCACTACGTCCTGGACGGGTTGTTAAAGCGCCTCCCCCTGGGCGCGATTGTCTTCGAAGGGCTGGCGGAGGGGCTGCGCGCCGCCTGGGCGACCATCGGCCTGCTGACGCTGTTCTTCGGCCTGCAAACCACCTATCAGGCCGCGTCGGGCCAGTTCGGCCTGACCATCGCCGACGTGGCCGCGGGCGGGGGCGCTTACCGGCTGCTCATCAACACCCTGGCGCTGGCGGTGGCGGTCTCCGGCATGATCACGCCGCATCTGATGGAGCGATCCACAGCCAGGGCAGCGGCATCCTCGGCTGGGTGAACCGCCCGCCACGCCTCTAGCCCATCATCACCACCACCGCCGCGGCCCGGTCGTCCTCGTGCGTCAGGCTGACCGCCCACTCGGTCAGGCCCAGCGCTTCCGCCAGGGCCGCCGCCTGGCCGTGCAGCCGCAGGATCGGGCGGCGGCGCTCGTCGTGAACGATCTCCAGGTCCACCCAACGCACCTCGCCGATGCCGCAGCCCAGCGCTTTGGCGGCGGCCTCTTTGGCAGCGATCCGGGCCGCCAGCCGGAGGGAATCACACTCGCAGATGATGCGCTCCGCTGGCGTGAAAAAACGCGTGTAGAACCGCTCGCCGTGGCGATCCCTGGCGCGTGCGATGCGTTTGATGCTGATCAGGTCGATTCCCACCCGCAACATGCCGCCCTCCGCCTTCAGCCGTCGGCCCGGACCGCCGCCCGCTCCAGCGCCGCGACGACGGCAGGCAGCTCGCTGAGGTGGCGGATCACGGCGTCCGGCAGCAGCGAGAAAGTCCCATGCTCGCCGTAAAGCTCGCCCTTGAACGGCTCCAGCTGCCCCGGACGCGCCAGCGGCGGCAGGTCGGCCAGCGCGGGGATGTCCGCCTTAAAGATCGAAAGGTGCCCCAACTGTTTGGGGACGAGCACGTCGTGCCAGTAGTAATCGCCGACGTTGATATACGTCGCGGCGGGATACTGCCGGTAAATCGACTCGTAAAAGCGCCGGTCGGTTTTGAGGAAGCCGGTCAGGTCCGGCATCAGGAAAGCGTCGAACCGATCGCGCAGGCCCAGCGCCTCCAGCACCGGGAACTGGTACTTGCTGAGGCCCATGGTGGCCACGACCAGCTTACGCCGTCCGTTAGCCAGCTCCCGCAGCACCGCCCCGGCATCGTCCAACGGCCAGGCGTGCGGCGGGCCGGGATTCTGCCGGACCAGCGCCGACGCCACCGCCTCCAGCGTCACGCCGTGCCGGGCGGCGACCGCCGCGTTGATGTCGTCCCAGTCCATCACCCGCGGCGGATCGTCAGGGAAGGGATGGTCCAGCCGGTGGTGGAACTCGGCCAGGATCGCCTCGCCGAGCGCCTCCGGGGGCTGGCCGGTCTTGCGCGATAGCTCGTCCAGGACGACCGGCAGGGCGACCGCCTTGTATGGCCCCTGGATGATCGTGCCATCGAGGTCGATAAAGAGGATGGTGGTGATGTCCGGCATCAGGAATCCTTGCCAGCGTGCAAGTTGGTAAACCTTGGCGCACCTGGCAAGGGCAACTGTCTTGGCACCCCTGAGAGCTCAGGGAATCTGAACTTGGAAGCTTCTAAATACTTCGCTTCTATCTCAAATGCTAACCATCGACGGCCCAGTGTTTCACATACATCGCCAGTGACCACGCTCCCCGCAAAAGGGTCAACAACCAAATCCCCCGGCTCTGTCAGAAACTTAATGAAGAACTCTGGCAATCCATGGGGAAAACGAGCAGGGTGAGGCTTGATCCCATGTTCACGACATGCCTGTAAATAGCTGCTATTGGAGTCCGTATTTGCGAGTTCAATCAGGTTTGGTGGAATCGCCCCACCGTTGTCTTGACTGAAGTTCTCAGAAATATCGTGTCCTGAAGGTCGCTTCTTGGCGCGATAACCATTCTGCAGAAGAGCCTTCATTGACTCGCTGTACGGTTTAAGGATATTTCGGTTACTGGCTTTGGGAAAAGGCGTCTTGGATAACCACCAAACTGTATTCACAGCATCTTTAACACGAATACGCCGTACTGTAACCCACTCGGCGGGCGATGGCAATTTCGCAGGATTGTACCAATAAAATTCTTGACTGAGATGCAAACCAAGTTCTTCTACTAGTGCAACGACCAGTTTAAAGTGATAGAGCGAGCGAGTGGGCTGCCCTTTGACCCAAGTACCACCAATATCAATCACAATACTACCGTCATCAGCAACAATGCGTTTCATTTGTTCTGCGAATGGCAAAAACCAGTCAACATACTCTCTGGCATGAACGTTGCCATACTCTTTTTTGCGCTTCAGAGCAAATGGCGGCGAAGTCATGACCAAATTGACCGCATGATCGGGAATCCGCTGCATCAACTTCAGAGAGTCGCCTAAGAACGCGGCTCCCCACTGAGTTTGATAGTAGGGTAACACCCGGAACCAGTTCAATTCAATCATCTGATATCCTTAGAACTTATGTCCTATTCCATTGTATGTAAAGTAATGCACGATGTCAACGAGACTGGCGGTGCTTTTCAAAAGTGCGGCGCAGATTTTCAGGTGATGGATGATGTTTTTTATCTCTCGGCAACCAAAGAGTTTCTCGCAAAGTGCTGCGTAAGGTCTCCAAACTACCAGCAAGCCCCATCTGGTCATACTTCTCAGTATAATGAGTATTAATGTAAATTCTGCCGGTTTCGTCTACTAAAACCAGGCCATTGTCAAACATGCGATGGCAATTCGGGCAGAGCCCAAGGCCGTTATCGTAGGTGTCCGTGCCTCCTTCAGATACTGGAACAATATGAGCCGCATCCAATACATAATCATATTGAAATCCACATATCGCACACCTATCATAAACACTCTTGATCGCCTGCGAGAAACGATGATCACGAATATAGCGCTCGACTTCAGCAACAGCTCGCTTGCGCTCTTCTGCCACTAAGAGTGGCAGTTGATCCGGATCAACCCTGGTATCAAAAACGCGCCTGACAATGGGAGAAGTGCTCTCTTCGATAGCTTCAGACACGACTGAAAACGTCAAATTGTGGAATTCACGGGCATTGTTAAGATACGCTGCGATTTCACTGAGATGAAATACCACTACTGTTTCCTCACTTTCGCGCAGGTGGAATGCAATACCCATTCTCAACGCCTGATCGATGGTCTGTTGTTTCACTTGCAGAGATTTCGAATAAGCATACTCATGGTGCCTTTCGGGATCATAGGCGGCTACCACGTAGCTGTCGGCAGTCGGGTAAAAGCCGAACAGTAAGGTCTCCGCTCCCTCAGCGAAGCGGAGATAGTTTCGGACGCCTGCTCCACGTTGGTCCCCGTCGAAAATCATCTGGGTGTGCAGTTCACCAGGAGGGCGATGATGATCGCTCTCTGGACTAAATTGAGGAGTTATGCGTCGGGCGTGAATGATCAGTCGACGGGAGGTATCATGACCAAAGAACGCTATGTCCAATGGATTAGGCAACTCCTCAGCTGGTAGAGTCGCCACCCAGCCGGCATCGGCCATTGCCTTGATAAGGGCTTCCGCGAATTCTCTATCAAAGGCCATTGATACCTCCCACCTGTATCTCAGATCACACGAACGATCAGCGTCTACCCCCTCCCATCCCTTGCCGGGCCGGCCACGGCCAGGGCGTAGGCGTCCGGCTTGAGGTAATGCTGGGCCGCCGCCAGCAGATCGTCCTTGGTCAGGGCGTTGATGATGGCGGCGTATCGGCGCAGGTAATCCAGCCCCAGGCCGTAGCGCTCCATGGTGAGAATCGAGGCGGCCACGCCCTCGTTGTTCTCCAGTTGAAGGGGCAGCCGCCCGGTGAAGTTGGCCTGGTTGTCGGCCAGGTCCTCGTCGCTGACCGGCTCGGTCGTGATGCGCCGGATCTCCGCCACGATGCTGGCGATGGCCTTCTCCACATTGGCCGGGTTGACGCCCGCGATCACCCGCCAGGGGCCGGGTCCGGCCTCGCCTTCCACCACGCTGTACGAGTAGTAGGCCAGGCCCTGTGCCTCGCGGACCGTCTTGCCCAGCCGCCCGTACATGCCGAACAGCCCCAGGATGTTGTTGACCAGCCGCGCTGCATGGAAGTCAGGATCGGCGCGGCTGGGGCCGGGCAGGCCAAGCACGATATCGGACTGCGTTTTGCCGGGGACGATCACGTCGGCCCGCCGGATCTCGGTCGGTTCCGGGAGCGGCGGCAGGTCGGGAACGGAGGGCTGGTCGGGATTCTGCCAGTCGCCGAGCGCCGCCTCCACCGCCTCGATGGCCCGGTCCGCCTCCACCGCGCCGACCACCACCACGATCAGGCCCCTGGGGCCGTAGATGGTCCGGTGGAAGTCGGCCAGCCGGTCGCGGCTGAGGCCAGGCACGGTCTCCAGCGTGCCGTCCAGGCTGTAATGGTAGGGATGCGCCGGCGGATAGGCCAGCTCCCGAAAGGCGTGGGACGCCCGGTACCGGGTGTCATGCTGGCGGATTTGCAGCCCGGTGATGATCTGGCCGCGCAGCCGCTCGACGTGTTCAGCGGGGAAGGCCGGCTGGCGCAGCGCGTCCTGCAGGATATCCAGCAGCGTGGGCAGGTCTTCGGCCAGACTCTTGCCGCTGAACAGGCAGGAATGAGCGCTGGCGTCAAAATCCAGGTCCGCGCCGATGCCTTCCAGCGACTCGTGCAGGTCCTCAAACGTGCGACGCTCCGTGCCGTACAGCAGGGCGCTCGCGGTGAACGAGGCCCGCCCGTTAAGCGTTGGGGGATCGAAGATCGCGCCCGCCGGGAGCGATCCGGTGACGACCACCGACTGCGCGGCGAAGTTCTCCCGCGCCAGGACCACGATGCCGTTGGCCAACTCCCGGCGGACGATGTCGTCCGGGCCGGGGATGGGATTCCGTCGGTCGCCCCTGCCGGTCATGCCGCCCCTCCTTGCCCGTTGGTTCCCTCCCCCGTGGGGATGTACCAGCCGACGGTCCGCCGCCGGGGATCGAGCACCTTCTCCGCCGCCTGCCGCACGTCCGCCACCGTGACCGCGCTCAGGTTGTCCACGTAACGCTCAAACCACTCGTAGGAAGCGAAATTCTCGCAGAAGGCCAGCCAGAACGACTGCCCGGTGACGCCTTCCGTGCTGTAGGCGAACAGCGCCCGCGCCTGCTTGAGGGCTTTCTCCAGCTCTGCCTGGCTGATGTCCTCCCGGCGGATGCGGTCCAGCTCGGCGTCCAGCGCCGCCTCGGCTTCCTCCAGCGTCCGGCCCTCCCGCACCGTCACGTCGAAGGTGATCAGATAGGGGTCCACCGTCGGGTAAAAGCTGGCGCTCACCCCGGCGGCGATTTCGGTCATCACCAGCGCCTTGTACAGACGGCTGGTCTTGTTGTCCACGGAGCCGCCGCCCATGCCGCTGGGGCCGCCCAGCACGCTCTCCAGCACCGCCACCTTAAAGTAGTCCGGGTCGGTGGCAGGGGGCGCTTTGTACGCCACCTTGAGGAAGGCCGTCTGCCCCTCCCGCTCCACGCGCACCCGGCGCTCGCCGACCTGCTCCGGCTCCTGGCGGCCCACCGGCGGCGGCGGGTCGCCGGGCGGGATGGGGCCGTACAGCTCCGTGATCCGCCCCAGCATCTCGCCCGGATCGAAGTCGCCCACGGCCACGGCGATGGCGTTGTTGGGCATGTAGTAGCGCCGGTAGTGCTGGTACAGATCGTCGCGGGATATGGCCTCCAGGTCGGCCATGTCCCCGATGATCTCGTGATGGTAGGGGTGCACGCGGAACGCCGCCGCCGCCACCTCCTCCGCCAGCCAGAAGGTGGGGGAATTCTCCGCCCCCTGCCGCTCCGAGATGATCACCGTGCGCTCGCGGGCCACCTCCTCCGGATCGAAGATGGTGTTGACCATGCGGTCGGCCTCCAGGCGCAGGGCGATGTCGATCCGGTCGGCGGGCATGGTCTCGAAGTAGCCGGTGAAGTCCATCAGCGTGTGGGCGTTCCAGAAGCCCCCTTCCCGGCTGATCGTCTGGTCGAGCGTGCCCGGCGGGAAAGTGGGCGTGCCCTTAAACATCATGTGCTCCACCCAGTGGGAGATGCCGGTCTGGCCGGTGCGCTCGTGGCGGCTGCCGACGCGGTACAGCACCCGCCAGCTGATGATCGGCGTGTGGCGCATCGGCTTGAGCAGCACGGTCAGGCCGTTGTCAAGAACGTGTTTGTGTACCGATGTCATGGCCCATCCTTGTGTCGCCAGTTGGTAGGGTCGGGGAATCATCACCCAAGGGATTGGGCCATTATACCGTAACCGGCGGCGCTGGCCGGTAGAAATCTGGCAGAAGGAGGGAACACCGCGAACTGACACCCGCCGGAGGGCTGGCACATGACTGCCCGACGCGCCGGAAGGCGATCAGTCGCCCCTGGCCCCCTCGCCATTGTAGCCGCGCCCGATGGCCCGATACCGGAAGCCCAGCTCGTGCATGTAGGCCGGATCGTAGATGTTGCGCCCGTCCACCAGCACCGGCTGCCTGAGCAGTTGTTTGACGCGCGCCATGTCCAGTTGCTTAAACTCGTTCCACTCGGTCATCACCACGGCGGCGTCGCAGCCCTCCACCAGCGCGTAGGCATTTTTCGCCAGCGCGATCCAGGGGTAGGCACGGGCCACGTTGTCCATGGCCACCGGGTCGTAGGCACGCACGGTCGCGCCCGCCTGGCGCAGCAGCTCGGCCACTTCCAATGCCGGGGCCTCCCGCAGATCGTCCGTGCCGGGCTTGAAGGCCAATCCCAGCAGGCCGATGGTCAGCCCGGCCAGGTTTTCCCCCAGCAGCTCGCGCAGTTTGAGGACCACCACCTTACGCTGGTAGGCGTTGATCTCCATCACGGCGTGGAGCAGCTGGGGGTGCTTGCCGCGCACCTGGGCCATATGGGCCAGCGCCTTAACATCTTTGGGGAAACAGTTATGAAGCACCAATCCACTGGCACCGATCACGGTTCCGGTCGAAGTCTCCAGGCTGTAGACCATCATATCGACCACTTCACTTTCGACCTGCGCGATTGGCGATACGGCACACAGACTGTCGACCAGATCGTCCGGGTTTTTTACCACCCCCGGCACTTCCAGCAGCGTCATCAGCCGGTCGCCCGGCCTGACCTCAACGGCGGGCACAATCCTGAATCCAGGGTCCGCGTCCAGGATGACCGGATGATCCGCCGTCACCCGCAGCGCGCGCCCCATGGCTGTCTGGATGTGAACCATCCTCCCCCGGTAAGGCCGTCGCGTGATGGCCTGCACCTCGGCCAGCGTCGGGCGACCGGTTTCCAGATCGAAGGCCATCACCCGCTGGTTGGCTTGAGGCACGACCACTTCCACCGCATCACCCTGGAACGGCTCCCCACATGACGCGAACAGGTCATCGAGTCGGGCAGCGGCGACGTGGGGACTGTTGAGAACGAAGATCGTCTCGTCCGGGGCAAAACAACTGCCCCCGTAGCCGATGCCGGCGGACAGGAAGTGGGGGCCGATGCGTTTATCGAAGCCCATGCCCCGCGCCACCTCCTCCACATCCGCGCCCAGGCTCTCGCAGATGTTGGCGATCTCGTTGATGAAGCTGATCTTGGTCGCCAGGAAGGCGTTGGAGGCGTATTTGATCATCTCCGCCGTGCGCAGGTCGGTCACCACGATCGGGGCGCGCAGCGGCAGATGCAGCCGGGCCACCGCCTCCGCCGCTTCCCGATTCTCCGAGCCGAGCACTGTGCGGTCCGGGTGGAGGAAATCGCTGATGGCCGAGCCTTCCCGCAGAAACTCCGGACAGCTCACCACGGCGAAGTTTATCGGCGTGGGCTGTTTTTCGCGGATGATGTCGGCCACCCAGTCGCCGGTCCCCACCGGCACCGTGCTTTTGTTGATCACGATCATCTCATGATCCATCGTCACGGCGATGGTCTCGGCGGCCATGCGCACGTACTGGAGATCGGCCTCGCCGTCCACGCCTTCGGGCGTCCCGACGCAGATGAAGACGAACTCGGCCTCCTTCAGCCCTTCCGCGTAAGAGGTGGTGAAACTCAGCCGCCCGGCGTTGACGTTCCGCTCGACCATCTCGGCCAGGCCCGGCTCGTAGATGGGCATGATGCCCTGCTGAAGTTTGGCGATTTTTTCATCGCTGATGTCCAGCGCCGTAACCCTGTTGCCCAGGTCGGCGAAGGCTGCCGCCGTCACCAGCCCGACATACCCCACCCCGACGACGCAGATGCTTTTCATGGTTGTGTGTCCTGGCCCCTGGCCCTGCCGCCGCGCCACCGGGCCGCGATCACCGGCGTCTAACCGTTCACAAGGCGAATCGCGGCCCGCAATATCTACCCCAAATGCACAGACAAGGGGCTTAAGCCCCTCGTGCTTATCGCCCAGGCGTTTGATGACTGTTCGGACAGCTTTTATTTTACACCGTCACCGCCCGGATTCCTGAGTCCGTTTTTCGCCGCCCGCGCCGCCCTCAGTGGACGATCCGGTCGCCCGCCGGGGCCAGCATGACGCTCAGGTACCAGCCCTTCGGCGAGCCATCGGTGTCCTCGTCCCACTGGGCCTGGTACTCCTGGCGCGTGGCGTAACCCAACTCGCGGATTTCCGCGTCGGTGAGGCGGTCGCAATCCACCATCCGAATCTCGACCACCTGCACCTGACAGATGATGGCGTCGCTCTCCAGCGGGCACACCGCCAACAGGTCGCCCAGGCCGGTGGTCCACTCGCCCAGGTGGCTGACCTCGTGCACCTGCCGGCCGTGCTTCCAGGTCCGCCAGCGATGCAGGTGATGCCACTCGTCGTCAACCCGGTAATAGTCCGCCAGGGTGGCGACGGTCATCATGGCCGTCTTGGTCCTGGCGTCCAACAGCCGCTCCGGTCGGGCGACCTCCACGACCTTGATTATTGGCAGTTCGCTCATGGCCCGTCCATCCTCTCCGCTCCCCTGGTCATCGACGCCAGACGGCCTGCCTGGCGAACACCTACCCTATCCTGGCTGGCGGCCACCACCCGGCCATCCTGCCGGGGCCGATCCATCCTGGCGGCGGCCAGCCCTCACCGCCGCCGCTCAGGCTTTCCTGCCCACCGTGCCCAGGTAGATGGCCAACTGCTCCTCGCCATCCAGGCCCAGGACACCGTTGAGCGCGGCATCGTCGAACGCGGCGATGGCGCACACCCCGCAGCCGATGGACTCCGCCGCCAGATACAGGTTCTGGCAGACGTGCCCGGCGTCCAGGTGCAGGTAGCGGTAGCCGCGCTCGCCGTAGCGCCAGGTCATCCGGTAGACCACCGCCACCCAGATGAAGGTGACGGCGCTATCCCCGATCTGCTGCTGATCCAGGCACGCTTCCTGGAGCCGGTCCGCCAGGCCGGCGTCCAGCGACAGCGGCAGCAAGCGGTGGCGGAGGGCGATGTACCGGTAGAGGCCCGGCGACAGGCCCTCGACCCGGTTGACCAGCAGGATCGTCTCGAAGGCGTGGCGCGCCCCCGCCGACGGCACGGTCCGCAGCGTGCGGGCGCTTTGTTGCTCCTTGACGCCCTGCGTACACCACAGCAGGTAAGATAACTCCGCCAGCGTCAGCGGCTCCGGCGCATACTTCCGGTGGGACCGCCGTCCTTCGATGAGGGCGCGCAGGTTATGCGGCGGGAGGCTGAGGCTGTCGGGAGCCGGAAGGTCGATCAGCGCCGCCGTTTCATCATACGGCAGCTCCAGCGGCGGCTGGGGCAGCCCCTGTTGCTGGTCAGACGGCCCCAGCGCCGGATAAGAACTCTGTTGCATGAAGGTCGCGCCTGCTCTGGTCATCAACTCCCCCCTTTCCCCGGGATTCTCCTGCGGGAGGATGGGACATCCCGATCCTCATCATCCCCGCCAGGCCCCCGGTCCGCCATCATCAGCCGTGCCGCCCGCCGCCCGATTTCCACGGCGTAGTTAGTCCCCCGGTCCCAGGGGTACACCTGGCTCATGCTGGCCCAGTATAACCCGTCGATGGGCGTCTGGATCGGAGGAATGTGCCGGGAATGGTTGACAAATGGCACCGGCTGGGCATAGGCGGCGCGGAACACCCAGCGCTTACGAATCCAGTCGGTGGAAAAATCCGCGTTGACCCTGGGCAGCGCGGCGATGAACCGCTCCGCCAGCGCGTCCTCGCTGATCTGGAAGTATTCATGATCGGCCGGCACGTAGTCGCCCAGGTAAACCAGGTGGTCGCCGCCGAAGTGCGCCGGTGAGACGTAGTTGGTGTGCTACAGCAGCGCCAGGAAGGGGAAGGCGTTCTCCGCCCGGTCCGGGCTGTGGGCGGGCAGGTTGAGCCAGTAGGTGCCGTCGGCCAGGAGCTGGCGGTCCAGCGCCAGGATCACGGCCACCGCTCCCAGGCTGCGCAGCGCCCGTACCTGGGCGGCGTACTCCTGCGGCAAGTCAGGGACCAGCTTCAGCAGCAGGCCCGGCCCGGCGGTGACCAGCACCCGGTCGAAGACGCCGCTCTCGCCGCCCGCCTGGACGCGCAGCCCACCCTGGCCGCTCCGTTCGATGCGCGCCACCGGCGTGTGGAGGCGAATGGTCGCCCCCTGGGCGCGGACGGCGCTCGCCAGGTCTTCCAGCATGGCCTGGAAGCCGCTGATGTATGTGCCCAGCCGGGCCGTCCGTTTGTAGAGCCGCGCCCACATCCAGGCCATGTTGACCCGGTCGTAGAGCGGGCCGAATTTGCCGATCAGCAGCGGACGCCACAGCATCTCGTAAGCCTCGTCACCGACGGCCCGCCGCAGCCAGGAATCGGCGGTGTATCGCTCCAGCGCCAGGCCGTTCCGGTACAGAGTCAGCAGGAAGCCAACCAGCCCAAAGCGCAGCCTGGCGGCCAACGACAGCCCCGGTATGGCCAGCACGTTGGCCACCCGCGACAGCAGCGGGCTGGGCAGCACTTTTTTGTCCACCGGGAACGCGCCCTCTTCCCGCCAGATGCTGGTCGTCGGCCAGGGGAAAAGGACCTTGTCGCCATGCCCGATGGCCTCGATCAGGCCCAGCACGGCAGTATCGGTCTCAAACCAGTGGTGGTAAAACTTCTCCAGCGACCAGTCCCAGGAGGGGTCTTTGAATCCCGCCGCCAGCCCGCCGACCTCCGCCCCGGCCTCGTAGATGGTCACGGCATGTCCGGCGCGGGCCAGGTCCCAGGCGGCGGCCAGCCCGGCGGCCCCTGCGCCGATGATGGCAACTTGCAGGCGTTCAGCCATTGGCGATCTGCTTTCCACGATCCGCATTCAGCGGCCAACAATCGGTGAGTTCCTGGCAGCGCTGACGGGGCGTCGCGATTCCTCGCGCCGCTGCCACGTGTCCGGCCCGGTAGCGGCGGCCTGGACGCCGACGTTCGTCGGACTCCTCAAAATCACCGCCACAAGGATACCATATCCTGACGGGGTTGCTCTACGCCCCGTCGCGATTTCTCGCGCCGCCACCCCCGGACGAACGCCCACCTCTGACGGGATCAATCCCTTGCCACTTTGCCCCTTGCCCCTTATCCTATCCTCATGACCACCTCAACCGACTGCCCCACCGTCATCATCCGCGCCCAGCGAGAGGCGGCGATCCTCCGCCGCCATCCCTGGATTTTCTCCGGCGCGATCCAGACCGTGCGCGGCGACCCGGAACCCGGCGCGACCGTCCGCGTCCAGTCCGAGCGCGGCGGCTTCCTGGCCTGGGGCTACTGGAACCCCACCTCGCAGATTCGGGTCCGGCTGCTCTCCTGGGATGCGGGCGAGGTCATCGACGAATACTTCTGGTGGAGGCGCATCCGGCGGGCGGTGGCGGCCCGCTATGAGGATAACCTGATCTACGAAGGCGGCACCCCGACCGCCTACCGCCTGATTAACGCCGAGAACGACTATCTGCCCGGCCTGATCGTGGACCGCTACGGCGACTGGATCGTGCTGCAAGCCCTCACCCTGGGCATCGAGACCCGCAAAACGATGCTGGTCCGGCAACTGGAGGAGGTGCTGCATCCGGCGGGCATCTACGAGCGCAGCGACGCCGAGGTGCGCGACAAAGAGGGCCTTGAGCCGGCGGTCGGCCTACTGACGGGCCGCGAGCCGCCCGAACTGATCGAGATCGACGAGCATGGGCGGCGCTTCCTGGTGGACGTGCGGGCCGGGCATAAGACCGGTTTTTACCTGGACCAGCGGTTCAACCGCCGCCTGTTGGGAGACCTGCTGCGCTTCGACCCCGACGCGCCCAAAAAGACGGTGCTCGACGCCTTCGGCTACACCGGCGGCTTCAGCGTCTACGCGCTGGACGGGCTGGCCCGGCGGGTGGTCACGGTCGATTCGTCGGCGGAGGCCATCGCGCTGGCCCGGCGCAACCTGGCGCTCAACGGCTTCACCGTGCCGGACGACGACCTGGTCGTGGCGGACGTGTTTGAGTACCTGCGCCTGTGCCGCGACCAGGCCCGCCAGTTCGACCTCATCATCCTCGATCCGCCCAAGTTCGCCCCCACCCAGGCCCAGGTGGAGAGCGCCGCGCGCGGCTATAAGGACATCAACCTGCTGGCCTTCAAGCTGCTGCGGCCCGGCGGGCTGCTGCTGACGTTCTCCTGCTCCGGCGCGGTGAGCGCCGACCTGTTCTGGAAGATCGTGTTCGGGGCGCTGGTGGACTCCGGGCGGGAGGCGCAGGTCCTGCAAACGCTCGGCCCCGGGCCGGATCACCCCGTCGCCCTGACCTTCCCCGAAGGCGCGTATCTTAAGGGGCTGCTGCTCCGGGTGTATTAAGTCCGCCGCGCGGGAAACCGCCCTCGCTACAGAACCTCCCAAGCCGCCAGCCGATATTGGCCCGACAAGCGCAGGGGTCAGGCGGCTTGCAGATGTCAGTTCGTAATCACTCAATAACTGCGCTTCAATAGCGGAAAACCGCGATAGCTGGCGAGTCCGCTGGCATTTCCGCCTGGGAAAGTGCGTACAAGCTTCCACCATTTTGAAGGGTCTGCATCGCTGCAAAATCCAACAGAGGGAGATCGTCCTCTTGGCTTTGCACTTCCTGGTAATGAATCACTTTCCCTGTGTCACGATTGAACATGCCCCAGACCTGAGTATCGGCGGCTAAGACCAGCTTGCCCACACGCCCCAAAAAGGCAGCCGCCACAATCTCCTCCAGGTTGTCCGTCGCTTGATCGGTGTGGGCGAGTTGCTGGTATTCCTTTATCACTTTTTCCACTTCCTCACGGAAATAGGGTTCTACAATAGGCCAGGCCTGTTCCTGCAATTCTTCAGGGCGCATCGACTCCGGGCTGCCTGCGATGCTTTCTGGCATGATGCGTGCGTAGTCGCTGACCTTCCGATAAATCGGCAGCAAGTAATCAACGCCGGCCAAGACCAATGGCGCTTGCTGCTCTCGGAAAATTTCTTTCAGGCCAGCATCGACCAGATTGAGATAACGCTCAATTCTGACTTTCCGCTCCTCATCACCCGGACCATGTCCATGGAACATGCCGGCAGGCATTCTACCCTCTGAGGTGCTCGGTGAGGCACTCGTGCGAAACTGCAACTGCTTTTCCAGATCATCGAATGGAAGAGCCTCGTCCAGGCGCTGGGGTGTGTCCTCCGGCAGATCAATTTGCCCGACAGTATGACGTGTGCCTTCAAACAGGCGAACCTCATTCTGGCTGATTGCCAGGATGTAATAATGTCCGTTGTTCGTGAACAGCGGCAAGATCGGTTTTACATAATAGGATCGAGCAATGATGAGCAGTTCTTCCACACGAAATGGCAGATGATAGTAATGGAAGTCATCCGAGGCGATAAATACGGCTAATCCATCGCGCTGATGCCGCCAGAAAAGCGAATCCTCCCATAAGGCTTGCGCGGGTTGCAGCAGCGCGCTAACGTCACGCGGTTTCATCCCGTTATCCAGTAATTGCCGTTCAGCTTCCCGCAGAAGATTCTTAAAGCGTATGGGGTCTTGTTGGGTATCCTGACCCGCACGATGGGTCGGTAGAAAGATAGAGAGGCTTGGATTTTGGGTTTGCTGGGCCAACAATCTTAGCTGATCCAACGTCAGATTTTCCATTCATCGTTCCCTTTGGCTTTTCTGTCATAGACAGATTATAGAGTTTAAATTTCTGAAAAGACCTCGCAAAGGTGATATCAGTGAACCCCTGTAACAAGGGGTGACATGAGTATATATTGCGGCGGGCTTCTTGGACAAATTTAAGCCTGAGCCTGGAAGCGCGGGCCGCCGCTTGGCGTGGGCGGAGGCCCGGTCGGCTCCAACAACCTGTTGGGCGGCCAACCCCTGGCACGGCTAACCACCGACGCCCCCGCGCCCTCAATCGACGGCCCGATATCCTTACCTGCCGTCTGCCTCTCAGATGTCAACGCCCAGCCACGTGCGCATGAGGAAGCCTACCAGGAAACTGAACGCCGCCACCCCCAGACTCAGCCCGGTCATCTCCAAAAATCGCCTCCGGAACGGTTCGTCCCTGGCCACGGAGATGTAGTAGTTGAACAAGGCGATGATCAGGACGGCCCCAGTCAGCGTGCAGACCAGGCACAGGTAGTAATTCGTCAGCAGCAGATAGGGCAGGATGAGCAGCAGAACGGTGACCAGATAGGCCACCCCCGTGTAAATCGAGGCTCTCACCGGATTTTTGGCCGTCTCCTCGGTCTTCGTGGACAGGTACTCGGAGGCCCCCATCGACAGCGCGGCAGCGATGCCGGTGATCGAACCGGTCAGGGCAATCAGCTTGGTGTCTTGCAGCGCCAGGGTCAGACCCGCCAGCGCGCCGGTCAGTTCGACCAGCGCATCGTTCAGGCCCAACACCATCGAGCCAACGTAGCGCAGCCGGTCTTCGTCCAGCAGTTGGAGAAAAGCTGCCTCATGTCGGTTCTCCTCAAGCATGATGGTCTCAGCCTCGGGGATCACCTCGCGCAGTTGCTCATAGCTGTCCTGGATATCTTCCTCCCCCCGCTCCATCAACTTGACGCCGAAAGTGAAGCCGAATACCCGGCTGAGCCAGTAGTACGTCCAGACCTTCAGCTGGTCAGGGGCCACATCCTGCCGGGTATGGGTTCGCCACTGCTGGTAGTGCCGGTGCTCGTCGGCGGCAATGGTCTCCAGTATGCGCCGATTTTCAGGCTGTTTGACCCTCTTGGCTAACCTGCTGTAAATGTGGTGCTCGGTGATTTCATTTTTCTGAAAAACCAGCAGCTTCCTGCGCAATTCCTCACTGATAGCCATGCTTCAGCACCCTTAGCGCCAATGCTCAAGCGTCCCGATTCTCAGCGCCCTTGAAGTGCCTCAGAGAGTCAGGCCGCCCCACTGCTGATCATCCGGCCACATCATATAACAAAACGACATGTGGCATTATACAGGTAATACTGAACTGCGCCACCGATCCGACCAATGTCCGCCCTGCCCGCGTTTCCCGTCGCCCAGATGTTCCACTCTCCGCTATAATAGACCCGCATTGACCACCCTTGCCGGAATAGAGTACCAACCATGCCCAAGACACCCGCTGAACGAGCCGCTGAACTGCGCGAGCAGATCAACTACCACAACTACCGCTACTTCGTCCTCAACGACCCGGTTATCAGCGACCCGGAATACGACAGGCTGCTGGCCGAGCTGGAGCAGATCGAGGCCGACCACCCGGAGCTGGTCACGCCCGACTCGCCCACCCAACGCGCCGGGTCCGATCTCCAGCCGGACTTCGCCAAAGTCCGCCACCCGGCCCTGGTCGGCAGCCTGGCTAAAGCCTTCAACGAGGACGAGATCCGCGCCTGGCGGGAGCGCATCGGCAAGCTGCTGCCGGAATCGTTGCGGGCGGGGGACGGCGGCTCCCTGGGGCCGCTCTTCAACCGCGACCCGCTCGACTACACGCTGGAGCCGAAGCTGGACGGCCTCTCCGTGGTGCTGCACTATACCGACGGCTTGCTGACGCTGGCCGCCACGCGCGGCGACGGCCTGGTGGGCGACGACGTGACCCTCAACGTCCGCACCATCCCCACCGTGCCGCTGCGCATCCCGGTGACCCCGGACGGTCCGCCGCCCCCGGCGCGACTGGCCGTGCGGGGCGAGGCTTTCATCTCCCTGTCCGACTTTGCGAAGCTCAACCAGCAGCAGCGCGAACGCGGCGAGCCGGAGTTCATCAATCCCCGCAACGCGGCCAGCGGCGCGCTCAAAAACAAGGATGTGCGCATCACCGCCCGCCGCCCGCTGCGCGTCTTCGTCTACGGCATCGTCGCGGCTTCAAACGGGAGCGTCCCCCGCACCCAGTGGGAGCGGCTGAGTTATCTTAAGGCGCTGGGCTTCCTGGTGCCGGCGGATATCGCCCACTTTGACGACCTCGACTCGTTGATCGCCGCCATCCCCGCCTGGCAGGCACGCCGCGACCAGCTCGACTACGAGATCGACGGGCTGGTGATCAAGGTCAACGACCTCGCGCTGTGGGAGGTCCTGGGCGTGGTGGGCAACAAAAATCCGCGCGGCGCGATCGCCTACAAGTTCCCCGCCGAGGAACAGACCACCCGGCTGCTGGACGTGAAGTTCAGCGTGGGGCGGACCGGCGTGCTCAAGCCCGCCGCCGTGGTGGAGCCGGTCTTCGTCGGCGGCACCACCATCCGCAACGTCACCCTGCACAACTTCGACCAGATCGCCGAGAAGGATATCCGCATCGGCGACACGGTGATCGTCAAACGCGCCGGGGACGTGATCCCCTATATTGAGGGCGTCGTCCCGGAGGAGCGGGACGGCTCCGAGCGGCCCATCACCGTGCCGGAGCGCTGCCCGTTCTGCGACTCGCCCGTGGTCCGCCCGGAGGGGATGGTGGACTACTACTGCTCCAACCCCTACTGCCCGGAGCGCGTCTTCCGCAGCCTGGAGTTTTTTGTCTCCAAGGGCGCGCTGGACATCGAAGGGCTGGGCACGCAGACCGTCAAGCTGCTGCTGGGCGAGGGGTTGATCCGGGACGAGGCGGACATCTTCACCCTGAAAGCGGAAGACCTGCTGCCGCTGGAAGGCTTCGCCGAAAAGAAGGTCGAGAATCTGCTGGCGGGCATCGAGGCCGCCAAACACCGCCCCCTGGACCGGCTGATCACGGCCCTGGGCATCGAAGGTGTGGGCGAGATCATGGCGGGGACGCTGGCCGAGCAGTTCGGGAGCATCGACGCCCTGGCCGCGGCCTCGGTGGACGAGCTGGACGCCATCGAGGGGGTGGGGCCGAACATCGCTCAGGCCATCCATGACTGGTTCCAGGACCCCTTCCACCAGACACTGATCGCCAAGCTCAAGGCGGCGGGCGTGGAGATGGCCGCGCGCCCGGCGGGGGCGACGCGGGCCTCCGACGCGCTGGCCGGGCTGACCTTCGTGCTGACCGGGACGCTGCCCACCCTGACCCGCGAGGAAGCCACGGCGCTGATCCAGGCCCACGGCGGCAAGGTGACGGGCAGTGTCAGCCAGAAGACCGATTACGTGGTGGCCGGGGAGGCGGCGGGCAGCAAGCTGACCAGGGCGCAGCAGTTGGGCATCCCCGTGCTCGACGAGGACGCCCTGCGGGCGATGATCGCCGGCGCATGATCTTACGCGCGCAGCGGCGGGCTGGGGGTCCGCCGCCCCCCCGCCGCTACCTGTCCTCCTCCGTCTTCTCCCGTCGCTCCTTCACCGGGAAGATGGCGACCAGCCCCAGCGCCGCCATGTCGCCGAACAGCAGCGGGGCCAGGAACGGCGCGCCGCGCATGAAACGCTCCGGCACGATGACGTTGCGGGTCGCCAGGTCGGCCTGGACGTGCAGGAAAAAGCCGATCACGCCGGCCGCCAGCAGCAGGATCATGGCCACGATGTAGGTGATGGTGTCGCCCCGGCCCGGTTGCTTCAGTAGCCCGTAGGTCACGGCAGCCACCGTGCCGAAGACGCCGATCACCGTCGGCACCCACACCCACAGGTTCTGGAAGTTGAAGCGCCCGTGATCCAGCACACTGCTGAGCAGTGTCGCCAGGATGCCCAACCCCACCCAGATGCAGTACTGCTGCCGCTTGCTGAAAGGCACGCGCCAGCGGGCCACGCCCGGCACGATCATCCAGCCACTATCCGGCGGGTCTTCGTAGACGGCGGCGATCACGCCCAGCACGCCCACCAGCGAGAAGGTCAGCGGACCAATCACCGGCGGCCCGAAGACAAACAGCGCCACCGTCACGTCCACCGGGCCGAGGCCGCTGGGCGGGACGGTGCGCTGCACGTGAAAGTACGCGCCCAGCAGCCCGACGACGATGCTCACCGCCAGCACGGCGAAGGCCAGCAGGATGGCCGCCGTCCGATGCCGGAGGGAGATCGCCCCGGCGACCAGCAGGACCACCCCCGCCGCCGGGCCAAAAATGATCGGTATCCACTCGTTGGGCCGGATCGTCCCGTTCATGCCGTGCGCCAGGAAGATGTCCAGGCCCAGGAACATCAGGTTGACGGCCACCATCACCATCATGAGCTGCTCACGGGTGATGGGAATCCGCCGCCCGGCGAGCACGACGCCCTCCGCCGACAGGTGCCAGTCGCTCACGGCGCTCATTCAGCCCCACCCCAGCGCGGATGGACATACCCTTCCAGGTGCTCGACGGCGTACTGGCGCACTTCGGCCAGGTCATGGAGCACCTCGTAAGCGCCGTGCCACTGCGAATAATCCGGCCCCTGCATCCAGATGCCGAACTTGGCGGTGCGGCCCCAGTGGTGCCACAGGTTGAAGATCACAAAGTCGATCGGCTCGTCGAACGGCTCGTCCGTCAGCGCCCCCGCTGCCGTCAGTTGCCCGCGCAGGTCCTCGCCCTCCTGCGTCCACTCGTTGACCCGCTCGGTGGCGGCGTCGGCGGCGGTGTAGAAGTCCTCCACGAAGTTCCGGTTGTGACACTCCAGGCAGACCGTCTTCATCCGCACCTGGTTATCCGACCAGCCGGGACGGCGCGTCGAGACCGGCTCAAAGAGGAACCAGGTCAGGCGGTCGCCCACGTCGTGGGTGGACCCCGCCGCGCCGATGCCGCCGATGTGGCAGGTTGAGCAGGTGGGGGCCGGGAAGTCCTCCACCGTGACCGTGCCCGGTTCGGCGTCCCAGTTCCAGTTGTCGCTCAACGTGGCGTAGGCGATGCCGTGCGGCGATTCCTGGTAAATCTCAAACTGCGGGTGGTCTGGCCCGATGTGGCAGGCGTTGCAGGTCTCCGGACGGCGGGACTGCTCCAGGCTGAATTCGTGGCGCAGGTGGCACCGCTGGCATTCGCCCGCCGAGCCGTCCGCCTGCGGGCGGCCAATGTTGTGGCAGCCGTAGCAGGTGAAGCGGGTCAGGGCATCACCCTCCAGCGCGGCGATGGCATTACGCGAGCGGTCGGCCAGGGGCTGGCCCTCGGTGATGCCCAGGTAGCGCGCCAGGTGATCGTCGGAGAGGTCCTGCGCGCCGGCGACGGCCACATAAGCGGGCAGGCTGTGTCGGCTCTGATAAAATTGCGCCACCTCGGCGGTGTGGCACCGCTCACAGCGGGCCGGCGTCGGCGACCCCAGCACCCAGGTCCCCTCGTGCTCGACCGCGCCGGGGTAATCCGCCGCCACCTGGTGGCAGTCCTCGCAGATCACATCCGCCGCCGCCATGGTGCTCACCCCATATTGTTCGACGATGCCGGGCGTGGTATCGGCGTGGCACCGGACGCAGGCGTTATCGCTGCCCGCCAGCACGTTGACCCGCCCGCTGAAGCCCTCCCCGGTCAGGGCCGGGCGGAAGATCACGGCCAGCACGATCACCAGCCCGACGAACACCACCGTGGCCACGGCTGCCGTGATGAGCACGCGTTGACTCTCCAGAAATCTCATCGGCTGTCCCCCTTTGTGAACGCCTGGCGCAAACCACTTGCCGGTTGAGGCGCGAAACCTCTTTTTTTCACCGCTGAGCTTCCGGCGCGGGATCGCCCCCACCCGCCCTGATGAAGCAGGTCTCACCGAATATACTCAAAATTATCCCCGCTGTACACACCCGGCGGGAGAATTCATGCCCCCAGGGCTTTGACACGCGGCCAGACGTGGACGGCAAAAACCAGCGCCGCCCCGGCCTCCGCCAGACGGCCCGGCAGAGCCAGCGCCGCCAGCCCGCCGCCGACCAGCAGATGAACGGCCACCGGGTGCAGCGCCGTGATCACTGGCGGGTTGGTGGAAGGTGATCGCCGTCGGCACCGCCGCCGCTATGAGCAGCCCGGCCAGCAGGTAAACCAGCGACGTTTTGATCAACCAGCGGGTCAGCGGCGGCATGGCTCATGCCCTCTCCATGACCGACCCTCTCTTCGTGCAACGTCAGACGGGGGTCCGACGCCGCCAATCGGGGAGACGGAGCAGCCCCCGTCCCCCGGCCCCTCCTCGTCAGTGACCCAACGTCTCCAGGCGGCGCTCGGTGTTGAAGATGCCGGTGGGCGTGGTCACGCCCCCCACCTCGGCCACCCGTTCAAACGTATAGGCGTCGTAAATACGCACCACGTTCCCCTGCCAGTCGCTGACATAGACGTAGTTCCCGTCGGCGGTGAACTCCGGATGCAGGGTCTGGATGCCGTCATCGATCACCCTCACCACCTCAAATGTCTCCTTGTCAAAGACGTAAATCTGGTTCGGTTGTTCGGCGAAGACCGTGTCCGCCCACACATACGGATTGTCGTCATGCGAGCGGATGAACAGGCCGGGGCCACTGGTGGGAATCTCCGCCACGATCTGGTCCGTGGACAGGTCCCAGACGGTGATCTTACCCTCCCCGGCGTGGACGGTCGCCCCGTACACGGTGCCGTTGGCCTCCCAGGCCGCGCCAGAGCCGGGGTGCGGCACCGCGCCAGTGGAGATGCGGCCCACCAGCTCCCAACTGGCCACGTCGATGACGGCCATCCAGTTGTCCCGCTGCGAGGCCAGGTAAAAGCGTTGGTTGTCCGGGCTGAGGAAACCGTCGTGCAGGATGTGGCCGACGTTCTCCAGCTTGGCGATGGGGAAGTCCGGCTGGCTGTAGTCGATGCGCCACACCTGGCCCGCCTCCTTGAGGGCGATGATAAAATACGGGCCGACCAGGTCCGGCGAGACATCGCTGGTGATGCACACCCGCGACTGCACAAAGTTGCCGTCCGGGTCGGTGCCCTCGGTATGGATGACCTGCAACGGCTCCAGCGTGGCGGCGTCCAGGATCACGGCGGTGGCCGGGATGTAGTTGCCCACGATCAGGTAGCGCCCGTCATCGGAGATGGCCAGCCCGCGCGAATCCAGCCCGACCCGCACCCTGGCCACCGCCTGCAACGAGTACAGGTCGATCTTAAACAGCCAGCCGTCGCGGCCCACGTTGTACGCCCAACGCTCATCGGTGGGGTCGAAGGCATAACCGTGGGCGCGGTAGCTGGCGGCGACGTGCCCCAGCAGGGTGTGCGTGTCGCCGTCGAACACGGCGATGCTGCGCGCCTCCCGCTCCGTGACCAGCATCAGGTTATCCAGGTTGCCGCTGTGGGTGGGCGCGTCGGGCAGGTCTTCCTCCGGCACCAGCACGGCCCGGCTGCCCGCCACGTCGGCCAGCTCCCACTGCACATCCTCGGCCTCCGGCTCGCCCCGGATGAAGCCCAGCAGCAGCCAGATTTCCTCGTCGCTCAGGCCAAAGGTGCCCCAGGCGGGCATGACCGTGCCGGGACGGCCATTTTTGATGACGTTGAAGTAAAACTCGTCGTCGCTGGTGAGCCGCGCCGGGATCAGCGCCGGGCCGGTGCCGCCCTCGCGGTGCGGGCCATGGCAGCCGCCGCAGGTATCGCGGTAGTAGTCGCCGACGGGCTTGCCGGCCAGCAGCTCCGGAGCCACGGCCCCGCCGGCCAGGGCCACCAGCACACCCTGCATCTCCGGGTGCCGGGCGCAGCGATAAGTGAAATTGCCGGGACGGCCCACCTGCCAGGAGAAGCGGTCGCCGGGGGCCAGCGGCGGCGATTCGAACCAGCCGTCGTCGCTGACCACGACGTGTTCCTCCGTGCTCTGGTTGACCCAGGTGATGGTCGCGCCGGTGGCGATGGCTACGGTATGCGGCGTGAAGGCCCGATCCGCGATGGCGACTTCGATCTCGGTGGCGGCGGTCACAGTGGAGGCGGCGGCAGGCACATTTTCGGCGGCGGCAGCTTCACCGGCCACGGCAGGCGCTGCCATCGCGGCGACCCCGCCTGAGGCCACCATCTCATTGGCGAGGGCCACGGCGGTCGCGTGAAGCTCAGCGTCGGATACTTCCCGGACGACCACCTGCCCGGCGCAGGCGGCCAGCAGGATGATGGCCATCAGAGGAAGTAACCCGTGTTGTATGACTTTGATGATCATGGTGATCCTCCCCCAAACGATGTCTTCAGCGGTCGTGGGTCTCGAAACAGATCAGGAACGGGAGCGCGATGGCGTCGACCGGGCAGAGGTCTTCGCAGGCGGTGCAGTAGGTGCACGCCGCCGGGTCGACCAGCGCGGCCTTGCCGTCGGCCAGTCCCAGCGCCCCCACCGGGCACCGTGCGATGCACTCCCCGCACCCGGTACACAGCGATCGATCGATATGCGGCAACCATTGGCGGTCGTCCATGTGGTCCCCATCGGCTCGGCCAGCGGCCCGGACGGACGTGATGATCTCAGCATACGGCCTCGCCGAGGGTGCGTCGCTGATCTAGATCAACAACTGTCCGGTAAGTGGATGTTTTAGAGGGGAGCCGGGGCCAGGCGTCGTTAAAACGTCACCCTTCGCCCGTGCTCACAACAGGGCCATCAAACGCAGCAGGTCCTCGCGGACGATGACGATGCGGTGGCGGTCCAGGCGGATGATGCCCGATTTCTCCATGCTGCTCAGGGCGCGGCTGATCGTCTCCGGCTGCACGGCCAGATGCGCGGCGATGGCCGCCCGCGTGATGCCCGGCCCGCGCAGCGAGGGATTCTCCGCCTGCTGGAGCAGGAAGCGCGCCAGCCGGGTGGTGACCGAATAGAGGGCCAGGTCTTCGATCTGCTGCACCAGGGCGCGCGTCCGCTGGGTCAGGATGGCGATCACCGTCATCGCCAGGTCCGGGTTGGCGCGGATGGCCGCACTCAAGACCTCGTGAGACAGGTGGCAGGCGGCGACCTGGCTCAGGGCGGCGGCATTGGCCGGGTTGGGGCCGCCATCCAGCGCGGCGATGTCATTGAAGGAGTCGCCGGGGCCGAGCAGATGCAGGATGTGCTCGCCGCCATCCGCGCTCAGCTTGTAGATTTTGACCCGCCCGTCGTCGATCACCCACAGCCCCGCCGACGGCGCGCCGTCCAGGAAGATGACCTCGCCCGGCGCGAACGTCCGGCAGGCGGCCAGGGCGGCCAGCGCCTCCAGCTGCACATCCGAGAGCAAACGAAAATAGCGGTGGCGGCGCAGACTATCGACCAGTCGGCTGCGCGCCGCCGAAGGCTCGGTCATCGTCACCGGTTATCCCCCTCCGCCCCGGCGGAGACCCTGACCACGGCCTCCATTGTAACGCGGTTGGGGGTTCTGAGCAGGCGGGGGGAGGCCGCCCTTTGCCGGCCGCCGGTCCTAGCCCTTGCGCGCCACCAGGATCAGCTCGCCGGGGTACTTGGAACCGTAGGGACTCTGGTCGTAATCGGCGTAAACCACCTCCAGCCGGAAGCCGACCCGCTCCAGCAGATGCTCGGCCTCATAACGGAACAGGTAGCGCATGGGGAACTCGTGCACCTTACGCTCCTCCCGCCCGTCGGGATGGGTGATATCGTAAATCATCTGCACCTGCTGCACCTGACGCAGCAGGTCGCGGGAGAGGATCTTGTGGCGGCGCACGACTTTGCGCCCATCCGGCATGGTGAACTCCGGTTCCTCGCCAAACTCGCCCAGGCGGCTCTCATCGACCAGGTAGGGCAGCGAAGGGTTAAACAGGTCCAGGATCAGCCGCCCGCCGTCGACCAGATGGCGGCGGAAGCTCTCCAGGGCGCAGAGCTGGTCCTCCACCGTGATCAGATGCTGGAAGGAGCGGAAGGGCGTGGTGATCAGGACAAACCGCTCGCCCAGGTCAAAATCGCACATATCCCCGTGGACCAGCGTGACCCGCGCCTGTACCTCTGACGGCTCCTCGGCCAGCCGACGGCGGGCCACGGCCAGCATGGTCTCGTCCAGGTCCAGCCCGGTGATGGTCACACCCGCCCGCGCCGTGGGGATCAGCACCCGCCCGGTCCCGCAGCCCGCTTCCAGCACGGGGCCGCCCGCCTCCCTGGCCATCGCGACGTAAAAGGACACGTCTTGCCGCTCGCGGTAGGGCACCACGTAATCGTAAAACTCCGCCGTGAACGGGTTTGACCGGTATCCGCCTGATGTGTCTGTCATAGCACCCCTCTTCCTCGCCACTCGCTATCGGCGCTCACCCCTGGAACTATAAGGCAAATCCGGTAAATGATCCATCCCGGCGGCGAGGGGTTTTCCGGCAGAGGGCGGACCGGGCGACGGCCAGGGGCGGCCGTTTGCACAACCCCGATGATCATGATAAGGTATCGGCCAACAAACATCTGTTCGGATAGACGGGGTGACCGATCATGCCCACCCGCCAGCTCCCGCTGATCCCCACCGAGGACGGCCTCAACCCGCCCCTCACCCGGGAGAGTCCCCTGAGCGCGGCCATCACACCCTTTCAGCAGTACCTGCGCCACCAGGGCAAAACCCGCAACACGGTTATCGCCTTCACCTCCGACCTCCATGTGCTGATCGAATACGTGGGGCGGGACGCGCCGCTCAAGTCGCTGACCACCGACCGGCTCAACCGCTTCCTGGCCTGGATGGAAGGCGAGCGGGGGGTGCCGTGCAGCCGCAAGTCCTATGCCCGCCGCGTGACGACGCTCAAAGTTTTTTTCGAATATCTGCACACCGTCGAGGTGCTGCACAGCAACCCGGCCAAAGCCCTGGTGCAGCGGTCGGGGAGCGCGCCGCTGCCCAGCATCCTGACGCTGGACCAGATCAGAGCTGTGCTGAACGAGACCCAGCGCCGCCGCTTCGCCGAGAAGCCCGACGCCCGCCCCGATCTGCTGGTCCGCCTGCTGCTGGATACTGGCATCAAAAAGGGCGAGGCGATGGCCCTCACCCCGGCGCACATCGACCGCGCCGCCAGGCCGCCGGCCCTCCTGGTGCGGCACCGCAGCCCGCGCCACCGCTACAAGGACCGCGACCTCGCCCTGGACCCGGAATGGCTCGCCGTGCTGGACGAGTACCTGGCCCAGTACGAACGCCCCGCCGACCCGGAAGCGCCGATCTTCGCCTGCACCCCGCGCAACCTGGAATACGTGCTCAAGGACATCGGCGAGGCGGTGGGCATCACTGACTTCCTGCTGTCATTCGTCGTCCTGCGCTGGACCAGCGCCGCCCGCGACCTGCTCCACGGCATGCAGCCGGACAAGCTGCGCGAGAAGCAGGGCCTCAGCCGCATCAGCTGGTACGAGACCCACGCCAAGCTGTTAGCCCTGCTGCCGGTGATGGCGGGGGAGGGCACCTGAGGCGAGGTGAACGATCCCGCCGGGGCTGTTACAGCGCCGCTGTTTCCGGGCGAGGCCATGAATAGACGATAAGAGGCGCTCGCCGGGAGCGCCTCTCTCTATATTCGCTAGGTGCGGCCAGCCGGGCCGCTCACTTCTTTTTGATGCTGATCGTCTTGGGTTTGACCTCTTCCCGCTTGGGCAGAGTCAGCGTCAGGACGCCGTCGTGGAACGTCGCCTCCGCCTTGGCGGCGTCGATCGGCGTGCCTACGGAGAGCACCCGCTCAAACCGGCCCGCCGGACGCTCCCGCAGGAAGTAGTTTTTCTCGTCGGCGCGCGGCTTCAGCTCGCCGCTGATGGTCAGGACGTTGTTCTCCAGCGTGATATTCACATCATCCTGCTGGACGCCGGGCAGCTCAACATGGATGACGATCGCCTCGTCCGTCTGGTAGGCGTCCATCGGCATGCGCCAGACGCGCTCGCGATCCTCGGCGGCGCGCGCGCCCCGCAGCCAGGGATCGTTGAAGAACCGATCCACCACCTCGTTCATCTCTTGCAGTTCACGCAGCGGATTCCAGCGCACCAAACCGGCCATTGTTCTCCCTCCTGATGACGGTTATACGGATGACGGTCATATTGATGACGGTCATACCATCCATTTATTGTGGGCGCGATCCAGGGGCGATCCCCGGTGACGGATACATCCCTTGCCTCGCGTCCGACTCCATAGATAAGCCCTCCCCATAAGAACAACATCGGCGCTGCATTAAAACTCCGTAGGAATCGCCCCGGCGCGCCCGCCAGGATAGGCCAGACGCAGGATTGGCGGCGAGGGGGAAAGGGATCGGCGGTGAGAGCGGCCAAAGCTCTGGCGGCGCGGGGGTTCGCCGACCAGGTGAGGGCGAGCGTGATCGGGGCGCTGGCCTGGGGCAGGGTCACGCTGATCGACAGCTATGTCGTTTTCGGCTGTTCCGGGGATGGATCACCTGCCGGAGAAACCGGGTGGTGGCGGGCGGCCTACAGCGTCAGCATCCTGGGCGGGATGTTCCAGATCAGCTGCCCGCGCGGGGGGGTGGTGGAGAACAGGTCCACCCGGATCAGGCTGCCCTTCTTGACGGATACGCGCCCGCCGCCCATCAGCCCCTCGATGGTCGCGCTGAAGTCCGGCTCATGCCCGACCAGCAGCAGGCTGTCGGCGTCGGGGTAGGCTTTGAGCAGTTCCCCCAGCGCGCTGATGCCGAAGCCCGGCTCCAGCGCCGGGGATTCCTCCACCGGGGCGCTCAAGACTTCGGCCAGGATGTCGGCGGTCTGCCGGGCGCGGACCAGCGGGCTGGTCAGGATGACGGCGGGCCTGACGCCCAGCTTGCCCATCCACCGGGCGGCGGCCCGCATTCGCTTCTCGCCGTCCTCAGTCAGCGGACGCAGGTCATCCGACTCGAACCATTCTTCCCGATTTTCGGCGACGCCGTGGCGGACAAAGTACAGGATCATGGTCTTCTCTCCTGGGAACAGCCATCAGCTTTCGGCAATCAGCGGGCGGGTGTCCGGGCGGCGGTCCGGGCCTCCGCCGGGCAGACGCTTCAGTAGTTCAGTACCACAACCTCATGGATCGGCCCCCGTTTGCGCGCATCCGTGTTGATGGCCCGCCGCGCTCGCACGCGCACGATACGGAAACCGTCATACAGGTCGTGGACCAGCGGTGCATCGGCATTGCTGAGCATCACGCGGCAGCCGCGCTGATCCACGTTACGGAAGGTCTGCGCCAGCGCGCGCTGCTCGGCCTCACCGAATGTTCTCTTCGAATAACTGGTGAAGTTCGCCGTGTCGCTGAGCGGCACGTAAGGCGGGTCGAAATATATGAAGTCGCCCGCCTGGGCATCGGCCACCCCCTCGTCGAAGTCCCGGACGGCCAGCTCAACCCCCTGCAAGGCCGCCGACGCCGCCCGCAGCCGCGCCTCGTCCAGGATGGGCGGTTTTTTGTAACGGCCCAGTGGCACGTTGAAGTGACCCTTACTGTTGACGCGCCACAGCCCGTTATAACAGGTCTTGTTCAGGTAGATCATGCGGGCGGCCCGCTCCACCGGGGAATGACGGCCCAGGTCGTTACGGTCCATGGCCCGCACCGCGTAATAGTGCTCCCTGCCGTGCCGGTCGCGGTGCCTGGTCAGCAACTCGATCAGCGCCTCAACCTCGTCCCGCACCGCCCGATAGACGTTGATCAGTTCCTCATTGATCTCCGACAGACAGTACCGGTCAGCCAAGTCCCGGCCCCGCAGGTAAAAAAACACCGCCCCGCTGCCGAGGAACGGCTCAAAATAGGTCCTCACCCGCTCCTGAGGGAAGAGGGCCTCGTATTGATCCAGCAACTGCCCCTTGCCACCCGCCCACTTGAGGAACGGCGCGGCCTTGACGGCATCGGTCAGGGGTCGAGAAGGATCGCGATCCGACAAGAACAACCTCCGCTGGTCCGACGATCTGGTCCGCCCCTATCATAACGGGGCTGAGGGCGGGCCGCCACCCGACGGGGCGATCTCTCAGTTCGGCGGCCTCCCGGCACGAAAAACGCCAGGGACGATCGCCTGGCGCTCATATAACACGGTTTCCCCGCTGTCTCCTGGACACTACTCCTCCAGACAGGCGAACACCTCGCGGACGGACAGGCTCAATCCGGGCAGCACGTCGCCGCCTTCCAGCGCGCCATCCTCATCCAGCGTGTGAGCACCAGCGGCGGTGTGCACGGTTGCCGTCCGCGAGGTGGGGTAGATCACCCAGACCAGCCGCGTCCCGGCCTTCAGGTACTCCAGCACTTTCTCGTGCACCTCGCTGGCCATATCCCCCGGCGACACGATTTCCACGGCCAGATCGGGCGCGGCGGGAAAATATCTGCCAGTCAGCGGGCCGGCCAGCCGCGCTTTGGAGATGTACGCCGCATCGGGTGAGCGAACGGTATCCGGATCACTCGCCAACACGAAGCCGCCATCGGCGGTAGCCACGTAACCTTCCAATTGATGCGTCTTGACATGGTGCCGAATGAGATAGCCTATCTCCGCCGCCAGAATGGTGTGCACATCTCCGGTTGGTGTCATCTCGCGGATTTCCCCCCGAACCAGCTCGCGCCGCACCCCGTCGCGTGACATCGCCAGCAGATCGTCAGCCGTGTAAAGCTTCTCCTGGACAACCATGGCCCACCTTCCCAGACTCAGGACTGCCTGCCCCTATTCTACCGCACACCGACCCGCTACCGATCATCCGCCGCCTCGTCTTCCCCCACATAACCGTGCGGGCGGACGTACCGCGCCTCCCGCCAGGGGGCGACGGCGGCGTTGATGGCATCTTTCATCAGGTTGCCGGAGACGTGCAGCAGGGTGTCGTGGTACTGGGGGTCGATGCCCATGCTGGCCTGGCAGGGGTAATGGTGGTGGGCCAGCCCGCCCGCCTCGGCGGCCTCGTCGACCGGCGTCCCGGCCAGCTGCTCCGCCACATACCGGGCGCAGCCACAGCAGGCATCCCTCGTGACCGCCAGGTGAGCGATCCGGCGCGTCCGCTCGTCCACCGTCGCCTGGAAGGCGGGCAGCCCAAAGCGACGGGCAAACTCCCGGATCAGCGGGTCGTGGTAGGGGCGCTTCTGGCGCAGGGCGTTGTAGTGGGTCTCCGTCAGGGAGC
>DAOTXK010000105.1:0-4141 GCA_034435395.1 Anaerolineae bacterium
GTCTCGCGCGGGGCGGACTTCCGCGTTCGCTTCACCCGCGCCGCCGACGGCCGCTGGCGCTACGCCGGCGAAGCCTGGGCCACGCTCGAAGGTCAGGGCTTCCGCGTGCGGGCCGCTCCCGGCCGGGAAGCCATCGGGGAGGCGGTGGCGGCCATGATGCCCGGCATCGCCGCCCACGTCACGGCGAGCCTGGGCTTCTCGCCAGTGGACCCGGTTGAGATCAAACTCTACGACAACCCCTGGTCGATGATCGCCACCATCCGCCTCAGCCTGCTGAACCGCATCTCCGGCTGGAATGAGCCGGGCGAGGCGCTCAAGCTGCTGGCGGAGGACATCCCGGCGGAGGCGGCGCTGGCCCATGAGCTGACCCACCACGTCCTGTTCGCGGCTGCCGGGGAGGCGCGGGGCCTGATGCCCTGGTGGCTGGCCGAGGGGATGGCCGAATACGTGGCCTCCGACTACTGGACCTTCACCGAACGCCGCCTGCGCCTGGCCCAGGCCCGGCAGTGGCAGCAGACGGGCGGCCTGGTGGCCTGGGAGACGATCAGCCGCTTCGAGGATACGCCGGAGCGCCTGTGGCCCTACGTCTACACCCAGGGGTACGCCTTTGCCCGCTACGTGACCGAAACCTACGGGGCCGGGCTGCGCAACGAATGGCTGCGGGCCATGACCGACGCTTCTCTTGAGGAGGCCACCCCGGCGGTCCTGGGGATGCCGTTCGCGGAGCTGGACGCGGGCTTCCTGGGCTGGCTGGCCGCCCAGGGTTGAGGGTGGGCGTCATATGTGGGACTTTCCGAAGGAGGAAAACCTGATCATGGAGGCTTTGGAAGCGATCCGGCGGCGGCGCAGCGTGCGGAACTACACCGGCGACCCCATCCCCCGCCAGGATTTGGAGACGATCGTGGACGCCGGGCGGCTGGCCGCCTCCGGCCACAACCACCAGCCCTGGGACTTTATCGTGGTCACCGACCGGGCGATGATCGACCGGCTCAAGGTGGCCGCCCAGTGGATGGACAGGGCCGGGGCCATCATCGCCGTGGTGCTGGACCCGTCGTCCCGCTGGTGGCTGGAGGACGGCGCTGCCGCCGTGGAGAACATGCTGATCGCCGCCACCGCCCTGGGTTATGGCTCCTGCTGGCTGGAGGGGTACACGCTGCCCCGGGAGGAGGAGTTTAAGGCGCTGCTGGGCGTCCCCCAGGAGAAGCGGCTGCTCACGCTGGTGCCGATCGGCGTGCCGGTGGAATGGCCCACCAAGGAAAAAAAGCCCCTGGAGGAGGTCCTCCACTGGGAGCGGTGGTGAGCCTCCCCAACCCCCGCGGCAACTTTTGAACGGCGATTGGCCAGTATCTATCCGGGAATTCACGGACATCGGAGGAGGACATCGCGGGTGGGCCGTTCGTACGAACGGAAACCGGGCAGACTCCTGAAAAGTCTGCCCGGTCCAACAGGGAGACGGGCCTTCAGTCGTCCTGCCGCCGCCGTCGCCCCTCTGTGCCCGGCGACCTGCTGCTGAGCGCGGACAGGGGGGCGCGCGGCGTTCGTCGCCCTCCTGCCCTCACCATAACACGTTCCGGCCCGGCCCGTATTGTGATTTTTATCACAAATCACAGAGGCGATGCTCACCGGGGCGCTCAGGCTGCCGGTCCGGCTTCCGGCGGCAGCGGATGCCCGGCGAGGCAGCAGGCATGCTCCACCACGGCGCGTTGCCGCTCGTCGAACAGGATTCGGACCTCGGCGGCGGCCAGGCCGTACAGTTCCAGCGCGGCGGCGCACGTTTCGTCGAACCGCTCGCTCCCCAGGCCGAAGGCCCGCTTCATCGCCGCCGACCAGCGCGCCCCCATCCGCACCGCCACCAGTTCCCACAGCCGGTTTTCGGTGTCGTACAGCAGGCGATGGTGCAGGGCCATGATCGGCCCCAGCCGCAGCGCCAGCACATCTCGCTGCACGGCGGCCATCAGGAACTTCCCCCCGGCCAGCGCGCCGACCAGCTTGTGCACCTCCTCGCCGTAGCCGGTGACCTCCTCGGCCACCAGGGCGTCAATCGACCCGGCGACCATGTCCCAGGTCCAGCGCTGCGCCTCCGCCTGGATGGCCGCCGCCTGGCCAGCCGGATCGCGCAGCAACACCGCGCCGCGCCAGCCCGGCACCACCGAGCCAACCGCGAAGGGCTGGGTGAGGCTCTCCCGGCAGGCAGCCGCCGTCTGCCAGATCAGCGCGATGAGGTGGCCGTCCCGCCGCACCAGGCGGTAGCCGGGGCCGTCGCCCAGGGCCAGCAGGTCGATGTCGGAGTGGGCATGGGCATCGCCGCGCGCCTGGCTGCCGACCAGGATCACGGCCTGCGCGCCCGCCTCGATCAATTCATCGGCCAGGGCGCGGGCGGTTGTCATGACGGATGATGGCATATTGTCCCCTCTGATTCCTGGGACCTTCAAGGTCTGCTCCATAGGATACGATATAGGTGAACGTCCAGTATAACAAAAACGCCGCCGCAGGCGACTGTCGAATGGCCGGGATAAGCGCGCCATTCATCCTCCCCGCAAGCGGCGCGCGCAACGCGACGCGCCAATTCGCGTATCCTATGATCAGAAGGTGGGATGCCAGAGGAGAGACGGCCATGCAATCGGGCTTTCAGAAGACGGCCATCATCATCGCCATGTGGGTCTCCATGGCGCTGGTCAGCATTGGGGTCGGCGCATCAGGCATGGAGGCCGGGGTGGAACTGGGATGGGGTTTTGTGCTCCCGCTGCTGATCGCCCTCGTCGGCACGTTCGCCGCCTGGTGGATGGACGCCTTCACGGCGCGCTCATCCCCCCGCCGGGAAGATGCCGCGCCGGAAAAGGCCAAACGCCACGGCGTGGACAGGCTCTCGCTGCTCATGGAACTGCTGGATGATGACGAGCGGGCGGCCCTCAAAGAGACCCTCCTGCGGCACCTGATGGAGGACGCCGGAGCCAGCGGTGACGGCGAGCTGCCCTACGACGCCGAGGCGCTGGCCGCCCTGCTCTACGACAACGGCGAGACCAGGCCCCTGCGCCAGTAACGCGCTCGCTGGAGCGCGCCTGTCCTCAGCGGTTGATGGTCGGGCGGAATCACCTGGGCGGCCAGGATTCGGGGAAGACGCCTGGCGCGGCCCTCTCCGACTGCTCCGGACGATGCCCGCCGCCGGATCATGGCCGCAGGCGCAGCCGCGTGATCCGCCCTTCCTGGAAGCCGCTGGAGCGCAGGAAGGCGTGCGCGATCTCGCTGGCTTTCTCCGTCTGGACAAACACATCGCTCATGTCCAGCCGGTCGGCGCGGCGCAGGGTGGCCTCCAGCAGGGCCGCCCCCACGCCGATGCGCCGGAAGGCCGGGTCGACGGCCATCCCGTCGATCCAGCCGATGCTGCCGGTCAGCGTGGTCACCCGGGAGAAGGCCACGAAGCCGATCACCTGCCGCTCCGGAGAATACGTCTCCGCCACGTACACGATCAGGGACAGGCTTTCATGCAGCCGTTGCCGGACGGCCCGCTCCAGGTCCGGATCGGGCGTGATCTTGCCAGGGATCAGGGCGGCCAGCGCCAGCACGCGGGCGGCGTCGGCGGGGGTGGCCTCGCGGATGTGAAAGTCGTCGCGCTCCACCCGGTGGAGGTCGCGGTCATCGGCCAGCCGGCGAGCGCGCCAGCGGGCCAATGCCTGGCGGTGGGTGCGGAAGGGCAGCGGGGGGATGTCCTCCGGCGGGAAGACGCGGACGGCGTCGGCGTCATCCCCGGCGCGCAGCGCCCCGCCCACCGGACGGGCGCGGTAGAAGACGATGATGCCACTGGTCGGCGGGCCATCCGGGAAGGAGAACACGCCCACCATGTCCTTGAGCGCGATATCCAGGCCGGTCTCCTCCCTGGCCTCGCGGATGGCGGCCTCCTCCACGCTCTCGTCGGCCTCAATGAAGCCGCTGGGCAGCGCCCATTCGCCGACATCAGGCGGCTGGGCGCGCCGGATCAACACCAGCCCGCCATCCTTCTCGATCAGGACGCCCACCGCCGGGACCGGGTTGTGATAGTAGACGTAGCCGCACTCCGGGCAGACGGGCCGCTGCCGACCGGAGACTTCCGCCAGTTGCAGGGTCGCCCCGCAGTTGGGGCAATAAGTAGGGGCCGGGTGAGTCA
>DAOTXK010000106.1:0-2402 GCA_034435395.1 Anaerolineae bacterium
GGAGGCGGCGAAGTTCTGGAAGAGCTTGATGCGGGGGTTGCTTTCGTCGCCGTCGAGGACGCCGTAGACAGCGGTGTAGAAGGGGGTGGTGCCCGCCTGGGAGCCGATGAGCAGGTTGGGGTCAGCGGCGAACTCCTCCGGGGTGGAGAAGCGGTCCTCGTCCGCGCGGACCAGCATGAACTGCTCCAGGGTCATGTAGGGGATGGTGAAGTCAACCTGCTGGGCGCGCTCCTCGGTGATGGTGATGCCATCGAAGCCGAAGTCGACCTGGCCCGCAGCCACAGCGGCGATCATGCCATCCCAGGCGATGTTCTGGTACTCGACGGTGCAGTTGAGGCGGCGGCAGATTTCGGCCACGGCATCGTACTCCCAGCCAACCGCCTGGCCGGTGGTGGCGTCAATGAAGTTGAGCGGCAGGTAGTCATTGGCCACCGCCCCCACCACCGTCACACCCCCCAGATCGGGCAGCTCGCCCCACTGCGCGGTCGCGGCAGGCGCGGGGGCAACCGCCAGGGCGAGGGCGCAACCGAGCAGCACGCTCATCAACACTTTACGAGACATCATACTCCTCCTTGAAAATACCTGGTCAGTCGCTATCGCGCGCCAGACTCTTGCCAATCTATGGACTGACGCGTTTCTATGTTACCACCGGAGCGATGATGGGACACCTGAAATGTCGAAAGCGCCGATGCAGGCGCTGCTGGCAACGGATAGGCCCGGTTTCGCGTCTGGCCGGTCAGCCGATGGGATCGGTGGAGCGCACCTGATGCATGCCGCGTTTTTCGAACTGGGCGAAGGCCTGGTTGGCGATGGACTCAAAGTCGATCTCTGGATGGACCACTGAGGATGTGCAGTCCATCAAGAAGCGCATGCGCTCCAGGATATCGGCGCGGTCTTCGTAGTAGCGGAAAAACGAGGCAACTGTCTCCAGCACGCAGTGACTCTTGGCCTGCCCGGCGACGTAGATCAGGTCGTAGTCGGCGAGCATGTCCAGAAATGCGGTGTTCAGATCGCCGAGCGGCTCTTCCGGCACCTTAACCTCCGGCTCGAGCAGCGAGTAGTGTTCGGTCTTGGCGATGGAACCTTTGTACAGGAAAATGGGCTGCGCGCCACGAGCCCCCGAGTGATAGGCGATGGCCTCGTAGAGCGCAGGCGTGATCGACTGGCCGGGCGTGCCGATCATGGTGTGATACGGCCAGATCATCAGCACTTTTTTGGCCTGTTCCTCCAATTTCCGCACATACTCGGCGGACCACTCTGGCTCAATCAGCGGTATCCACCGCCCAGCGCGCACGTCCTCGGCTGTGATAGACGTGAACGGTGCCGGATGCTGGCCATTTTCGTCCGCCCACCAGGTGGGATAAAAAATCTGGAGGGGGGTGTGGCTATCCAGCGAGGCGGCGATGGCCGTGACCTGCTCGATGTTGCGATACAGCCATTCGATGGTGCGGCGGGTATCGTCAACGGCGCCGGGGACGGCCAGCGCGCCGTCGACATGGATGAAGTCAACCTGGGGATCGACCAGCAACAGGATCACCTTTCGCGTGTCCTGGTGGGCAGGCGTGATGCCGGCGGTCTGTCCCTCGGCAATGGCAGTTGCGGTATCCGGCACGTACAGCGTCCCGACTTTTTCCGGCTGATAGAAGCTGGGGAAAGACATGGCGAGGCTCCTCATGCATTTTCGTACAACATTCCGAAAAAAGGAGGGGGGCGTATTCCTGGAAGTTCCTGGCACCGGTTGCTTGATGTTGTGAAAACACTGTAACAAGGAACAGGCGGAGTTTCAAGTTGTGGTGGTGAAACCATCCGGCGGGCGGGCCTGACTGGAGCGCAGTATTCATGAGTATTGTCAACCCGGCATGTGCCTTTAGATGCTATACGCCAGTTGAAGGCTTTTGCTATTGTTAAGTTATCACAGGGATCGTTTCGGAGGGTTCTTCCATGCAGGATTTAACCGAAGCGTTTGTGGAGTTGTTGCGCCGAGCGGCGACCGATCTGCCCCAGGATGTCGAACAGTCGCTGCGGGACGCCTATAATCGCGAGGAAGAAGGCTCGCCAGCTCAGAGCGTCCTGAGTAGTATCCTGGAAAACGTGATGCTGGCGCGGGAGCAGTCCACACCCGTCTGCCAGGATACCGGCACGCCGATCTTTTATGTGTATTACCCTGTTGGGTGGTCCACCGTCCAGTTGCGCCGGCAGATCGAGGAAGCTGCCCGCCGGGCCACCGCCAGAGCCTACCTGCGCCCGAATGCCGTTGACAGCCTGACTGGCAAAAACAGCGGCGATAATACCGGCGAAGACTTCCCGGTTATCCACTTCATGGAGTGGGAAAACGACTATCTGCAAGTGAATCTCACTTTAAAAGGAGGGGGGTCGGAGAACTGTGGGGTGCAGTATAAGTT
>DAOTXK010000107.1:0-18441 GCA_034435395.1 Anaerolineae bacterium
GATCGTGCCTTCCTGGTGCTCTTCCAGGCGGTTGATGCAGCGGATGAAGGTCGATTTGCCCGATCCCGATGGCCCGCAGATGACAACTACTTCCTGCGGGTACACGTCCATGGTGATCCCCCTGAGGACGTGAAAGTCGCCGAACCATTTGTTCACCTGGCGGCAGATGATGATCGGCTCATCGGCGGCGGCTGGCTGTTCGGTCCTATCACTTGACATCCCACGCGCTCCCACAATTGGCGGTTAGCGGTTAGTTGGCGCGGCCATCGGCCCGGCGAGCGGGCGGAGGGGCGCTTGGCGGACGGATCACGCCCGGCGCACCGCCCCGCTGCCGGTCTGCTCCAGGCGGCGGCTGGACCACGACATCAGGTAACTGAGCACAAAATAAATCACCGAGATAAAAACCAGCGTCTCCCGCTGCAGGCCGATATATTCCGCCTGGTTGATCACCGAGCGGGCGATGCCCAGCAGGTCCAGCAGGCCGATGATCAGCACCAGCGAGGTATCTTTGAACAGGCTGACGAACTGGCCCATGATGGCCGGGATGACGGTCCGCAGGGCCTGGGGCAGGATGATCAGCAGCGTGACCTGCCAGGCGGGCATGCCCAGCGCTCTGGCCGCCTCGGTCTGCCCGTAGGGGATGGCCTGCAGGCCGCCGCGCACGATCTCGGCCAGGTAGGCGGCGCTGAAGAAGGTCATGCCGACCATGGCGCGGACCACGTTGTCCACCCCGGACAGGCTGGGATGGACCAGCGGCACCAGGATGGAGGCGGCGAAGAGGACGGTGACCAGCGGCACGCCGCGCACAAACTCGATGCTCAGCACGCAGAACACGCGCACGATGGGCAGGTGGCTGCGGCGGCCCAGGGCCAGCAGCACGCCGATGGGGAAGGCCGCCATAATGCCCACCACGGTCAGGACCATGGTCAGCAACAGGCCACCCCACCGCTCCATCTGCACCACCGGCAGGCCGCCCCGCGCCTCGGTGAGGCCGACCAGCAGCACCCAAACCAAAACTGGCGAGACGATCCACAGGGCCAGGGCCGCCCGTCTGGCCCACCGCCGCCCGCTGGCCAGCGCGCCCAGCCCATAGCCACCCGCCACCGCCAGGGCGATCACCAGCGCAAACGCCGATAGCCTGCCAGCCATCGGCCCCAGGTGCAGCTTGGCGAATTCGGCGAACGACCGCGTCCCCCGGAAGGGGATGGACGCCGTATCCGCCACCTGGACGCGGACCCCTTCCAGCGCGGGCGGGGGGCCGTACTGCCGCTGGCGGGCTTCCACCGCCACCGTGGTGGTATCCAATGGCCGGAGCGGGTCCGACACCAGCCAGTAGCCGCCCACCGATCCTTCCCCGGCGGGGCGGATGATGTACCAGCCCGCCGCCGGGAAGGTGACGGCACGGGAGACGGTTTCCGGCTCCGGCCCGGCGCTGAACGAGTCCAGGACGACGGCGTCGACCTGGGTCAGGGTCGGCGGGTCGCCCTGGTAGATGGCCTGGTGGATCGTCACCGCAGCCACCAGGTCCGGGGGCTGCACGATAAAAACGCCTGCCGCTTCGTCGTAACTCAGGTAAGCGCCGGTCGGGAGGTTTTCCGGCGGGTTTTCCCCGGCTTCCCGGGCGTCGTTCACCGACCGCTGGCGGGTCTGCGCTTCCTGGCGGGCCAGACCGGCCACCGTCAGCGAGGCCCGGTCCATGAAGCCGTCGGGCAGGGGGGCGGTGAAGTCCAGGATCGGGCGCAGGGTGAAGGTGACCGTCTCCCCGGCTTCGGCCAGGTAAGCCAGGCCGGCGGGGGGGTCGGTGGCGGGGCCGCCGATCAGGGTGTGGGTGGGCGGGAAGGGCAGGGCCGAGGTGATCACCGGCAGGACGAACAGCAGGGCCACGCCCAGGGCCACCAGGAGGGCGATCAGCCGCGCCGCCCGGCCCCACAACCGCCAGGTCAGCCCGGCGAGGGCCATCAGGCCCAGGGTGACGGCCAGCGGACGCCAGGCCTGATCCTGGGGATAGGTGCCGATGGCGAACAGGTGCAGGTTGTTGGTGATCACGGCCCAGTTGGCTTCCCGCACGGCCCAGCCCAGGAAACCGGCCAGGGCAAAGATGACAAACAGCACGGCGACGATGGTCAGCAGCGCGTTCCACCACGAACTGAAAAGATTTTCGTGCAGCCAGCCCAGCACCCCGGTCTCGACGATGGGCGGGCGGCGAGCGGGCGGCTCGACGGCTTCCACATAAACCATGTCGCGGTGGGCCACGGCTACCGCTCCTTCAACTGAAGCGACCGGTTGAGCGCATTCATCACCGCCGAGATGAGCAGGCTGATCACCAGATAGGTGAGCATGACAGTGATGAAGGGCACGATGGCTTGGCCGGACTGGTTCATGATGGTGCGGGCGATGGCGAACACATCCTGGAAGGCGATGGCGATGGCCAGGCTGGAGTTTTTGGCCAGGTTGAGGTACTGGTTGCCCAGCGGCGGGATGATGACGCGCAACGCCTGCGGCAGGACGATGAGCTGCAACGTCTGAGCATAGGGGAAGCCCTGGGCGCGCGCCGCCTCGATCTGGCCGTAAGAGACGGCCTGGATGCCCGCCCGCACGATCTCGCCGATGAAGGCCGCCGTGTACAGCACCAGCCCGACCACCATGGCCGCGTATTCCGGCGAGAGCGTCTGGCCGCCTTCAATGCGCTGGATGATCATCTCGCCAGTGGGCAGCTCGCGCAGGGTCGGCTGCGGCATCTCGACAGTCCAGGGGACACCGCCCACGATCAGCAGGCCGACCAGGGCGAAGCCGAGGACGATCACGGCGGCGAAGCGGGCCTGGTAACCCGGCTGGCCGGTCTGATTCTGGTAGCGGGTGCGCCGCCGCCACACGATTCCAGCGGCGACCAGGCCGACGGCCACGATCAGCAACCAGGGGACAAATGAGTCCGTGGGGGCGATGGCGGGCATCACCAGGCCGCGATTGCTCAGGTAAACCGGGCCGGGCAGCTGGGCGGCGTCGCGAATCTGGGGCAGCGACCGGAAGACGCCCTGGTAGAAGAAGATCAGCTGCACCAGCAAGGGCGTGTTGCGGAAAATCTCGATGTACGTCTGGGTGATGTTGCGCACCAGCCAGTTGGGGGTGAGCAGGGCGATGCCCACGAAGACGCCCAGGATGGTCGCCGCGACCAGGCCGATGCTCACGGCGCGTATGGTATTGATCAGGCCAACCACAAAGGCCCGGGCGGTGGTATCGGTGCTGGCGATGCCCGGCCCCTCACTGAAGTTGATGCCGATGGGCCGCTGCCAGAAGTCGAAGGTGGGGGTCTGGTTGTTGGCGACCAGTCCCTGGTAGATGTTGTTGACCACGGTGACCAGCACGGCAATGGCCACCACCGCGAAGACGAACTGGCCCACGGCCTGGATCACCCGGATGTCGCGCCACAGGGGGACGGGTTGATGGGCGGCAGCGTCAAACACCGACGAGGACTGCCGGTCGGTCCTGGACGGGCGCTGGGTCACGGACACCCCCTTTCACTGAGACGAGGCGGCGAACGATCCCCCACCGGCCGGGTGAGGGAAGGCCCTGGCGGTCGGGCGGGGATGGCCGCCTGGTTGAAACAAACGGGCCGCGGAGGACATGGATCAGATGGATTCCGGCAGACAGCGACCCTCAGGCTCTCAGACTCCCGGTCAAAGGGGCCGGACCGCCCGGCGGCGCGGGCCGGTATGCCGCAGAGGCAGCCCCTGGCGGAGCCACCTCCGCGGCAGTTCCTGAATCACGAACGCTAACGCCAGGCCGGCGAGTAAATCAGGCCGCCGTTGGACCACAGTTCATTCGGGCCGCGCGCGATAGGCAGCGGGCCATCCAGGGCGAAGTACTTTTCGTACACTTCGCCGTAGTTGCCCACCTGGCGGATCACCTCCACCATAAAGTCGTTTTCCACGCCGAGCAGGCCGCCCATGCCGAGTTGTGGGTCCACCATGCGGGCCACCTGAGCGCCAACGCGGGCGATATAGTCATCGTCGCTCTCGCCCTCCTGGCGCAGGAACTGGTCGACGTTCATTGAGTTAATGCCCAACTCTTCCGCCTGGATCATACCATAGACGGTCCAGTTGATGAGGTCCGCCCACTCGGAGTCATTCTGGCGGTAGACCGGGCCGAGCGGCTCCTTGGAGAAGGTGAGGGTCCACACCGTGTAAGCGGAGGGATCGGGGGACGCCGCCCGGAGCGCTTCCAACTGCGAGCGGTCGGAGGTCTGCACGTCGCAGCGGCCATCGATGAAGGCGGAGCTGGTATCGGCGGTGCTCTCGAACTGGAGCAGTTCATAGGACAGGCCACGAGCATCCATCTGGTCGGTGATGTTTTTCTCGGTGGTGGTGCCGGTGGTGGTGCAGATGGTCGTGCCGTTCAGGTCTTCCCAGGTATCCAGGCCCTCACCGGCGCGCACCATGATACTCTGACCGTCGTAGAAGTTGGTCGGGCCGAAGTCCAGGCCGGCCTCGGTGTCGCGGGCCAGCGTCCAGGTGGTGTTGCGGACCAGCACATCGACCTCGCCAGTGGCCACGGCGGGCAGGCGGGTCTGGGCGGTCTGGGGCGAGAGCTGGAGGTGCTCCGGGCTGGCATCGCCGAAGATGGCGACGGCGAAGGCGCGGCAGAATTCCACATCAAAGCCGGTGATCTCGCTGGTGTTGGGGTCCAGGTAGCCGAAGCCGAACAACTCCTGGTTGACGCCGCAGATCAGGTTGCCGCGCTCGCGGACCAGGGCCAGCGTGCCGCCCTCCTGGCCGGAGGCGATGAGCGCGCCGCTAACCAGCGCCGTCAGGAGCACGGCGACACCTACGACAAGGGCTGTACGTTTACGCAACATTTCAGGTTTTCTCCTCGTTTGGCAATAGTTGAGTGCGGGACGTTGATGGCGGCCCATCGGTGACGATGGGGCGCTCACCGATGCTCAGCGGATGCGACGACATAAAAAGATTTTTACCGGTCGGGTGGGTATCTCGTTTATTGGGCTGTGGCACCTCCCCTGGCTCAGCTTGCAGGATAACAACCGGCCGGCAGAACCCCAGAACTTAAGAACGGACAGGCCCTGCCTGGCTCCGTGGCTCGCCCGTGTCTGCTAGTCTCCTCCAGAATCCCAAGCGGGCGCTAGGCCCGTAGCGTCTTCTTAAGTATTCTTTAAGAGCGGTTAGCAGCATTATGTGAATGCGGATTATGAGTTTAGCATGCCGCTAAAAGCAAGTCAAATCCCCTGATACGCAGTTTAACCAGACCGCTCACCGTTTAGAACTATGAAATGTGTATGGAATCAGGGGTGAAAACAATATACGGAATCCACAAATCGCTCGTGGAGACCACAACCTGGTCGCCGGGCGGCTGCCCGGCCAGGCCCGATCGGTCGCCCAGGGCGGTGGGGCCGCCGTCAGTTCTGGGGGCCGTTCTCCTGCTGGGCCACCCAATCGTCCCGGGTGACGAACTCCCCGCCCTGCACCGACTTGTCGATCAGCTTCTTGTTGGGATCGAAGGCGAACTCGGCTTCCATACGTTCGAAGCTCCGCTGCCCCACCACCACCTTACGGGCGTAGTAGCCGGAGACGCGGTCGCCCTCAAATTCCGGCGAGAGCTGGTTGGGGTCCAGGCGCAGCTGCACGATCTCGCCGCTGCGCTTGCTGCGGATGTAAAAGTAGATGCCGCCGTTCCGCTCCCCCGAGAGGCCGCCGAATAATTTCTTCAGAAAGCCCATGGTCGCACTCCTCACCTGCTGTGTCGGACGTACCCATTGTAAGGATACCACAGAGAGGGGCCGGGCGGGTATGACGGTCAAGAACAGAGTCCTATAGGCGCGGCGGCGATAAAACGCCTATACTGGGAGAAAGTTCCCGAAGAGGAGTGTATTGAGGGCGGCATGGTGCGGCGTCTGACTGGGCTGGCGGCGGCCTGGGCGGCGGTGGCCCTGATGAGCGTGCTGCCGGTTTTGGCGCAGGGCGGCAGCGGCGACCCCGGCGGGCCGATCACCGAGGATACGTTCTTCCAGCTGATCATCCCGGATATCGACGTGAACGTGTCGGTATTTGAGGCATGGGTCCGGCGGCGCAGCTGGGAATTCCGGGTCCTGACGGAGGAAGCAGGCCACCTGCAATATACCGCCTACCCCGGCGCGGGGCGCAACGTGGTCATCGGTGCCCATTACGAGCTGGCCGACTTCGCCCCGGGGCCGTTCTACCGCCTGGACGAGCTGGAAATCGGCGATCTGATCTTCGTGTACTATATGGGCGGGCTGTACACCTACCAGGTCATGGGGACGGAGCTGGTCAGCCCGCGCGACATCCGCATCCTCCAGCCGACGCCCTACGAGGCCCTGACGCTGCTCACCTGCTACGAGTACAGCCCGCGCGCCGCCAGTTATACCCGGCGCTACGTGGTGCGGGCCGTGCGCGTGACCAACCCCGATCCGCTGCCGGACCTTGCTGCGGTGGGGGCGGAGGGGGGCGAGGCACAGGAACGGGGCCGCTGATGTGCCCCCAATAAGTGGGGGAGTGCCAGGTGAGAAACGGCGTATAATCGGGCCAACAGGCGGCGGGAGCGGAAGGATAACCGCATGTTAACCGGACTTCACTTTTTGCTGACTTATCGCTGCATTTTTGAGTGCGACCACTGTTTTGTCTACAGCGGCCCCAACGCCGCCAGCGCAACCTTCACGCCAAGCCAGCTCCGCGACATCCTCGACGACGCGCTCCAGATCGGCACCATTGAGTGGATTTACTTCGAGGGCGGGGAGGCATTCCTGGCCTATCCGGTCCTGATGGAGGGCATCCGGCTGGCGCGGGAGCGGGGGTTCCAGGTGGGCATCGTCACCAATGCCTACTTCGCCACCGACGAGGAAAACGCCGAGTTCTGGCTGAAGCCGCTCCGCGATCTGGGCATCGCCGATCTGAGCATCAGCGACGACGCCTTCCATTACGAAGGTGAAACACCTCCCGCCCGGTACGCGCTGGCGGCGGCCCACAAGCTGGGGCTGCCGACGGGATCGATCGTCATCGATGCGCCCACCGTGGCGATTGATTCGCGGGAAGGGCCGGAAAAAGGCCAGCCAATCGTCGGCGGCGACGTGATGTTCAGGGGGCGGGCCGTCGAGCGCCTGGCCGAGGGACTGCCCAGGCGGCCGTACCACGTTTTTACCACCTGCCCCTACGAGGACCTGGTAGACCCCAGCCGGGTGCACATCGATCCCTTCGGCCACGTGCACCTGTGCCAGGGGGTGAGTATGGGCAATCTGTTCAAGACGCCGCTGTCGGCAATGATCAGGGATTACCGCGCCGCCGCGCATCCCATCAGCGGGCCGCTGGTGGCGGGCGGCCCGGCCCGGCTGGCGGAAGCCTATGATGTGCCGCACGAGGATGGCTACGTGGATGCCTGCCATCTGTGTTACCTGATCCCCCGGCAACTGCTGGACCGGTTCCCGGAGTACCTGGCCCCCCGGCAGGTTTACGGCCTGGACTGAGCGCGGGCCGCCAGACCTCGCAGCCGATTTCCGCGGCCTCTCGCCGGTGTAGGCAGCCCTCGACGCGGGGTTTTTTTGTTTGACAGGCCACCGCTCGTGGGGTATAATTTAGGCGAACCTAAATCATGATTTAGGCTATTATCTATCAGCTGGGCACTGGCCGGTGAAGGATGAGACATGGGACACACGAGAGTTTCCGGCAGAGGCCGGCTGGACGCCGATGGCGTTCGCCGGATCGGGCAGTTGATCGTGTTTGGGCTGCTGTTCAGCGCCACGTTGTTCATCCTGGCTGGGCGGCTGGACTGGCTGGCGGGGTGGGCCTTCTGCGGAGCGTTCCTGCTTTATCTGGCGGTTTTGATCGTCTGGGGCGTCCGCCAGAACCCCGAACTGTTAAACGAGCGGGGCCGGGCCGTTTCGGCCAGCGATACCCCGGCCTGGGAGAAAGCCCTGGTCTGGTTCGTTGGCGGGCTGCAACTGGCCATGATCGGGGTGGCGGCGCTGGACGCCGGACGTTATGGCTGGTCGGCGATGGCGCTGCCAGTGCAGGTCGTCGGCTGGCTGGGGCTGATCCCTGCCGCCATCCTGCCCGCCTGGGTGCTGATGAACAACGCCTTCGCCTCGGTGACGGCGCACGTCCAGGAGGAGCGCGGCCACACCGTGGTCACGACGGGGCCGTATCGCACCGTGCGCCACCCGATGTACGTCGGCGTGATCCTGTTTGGGATATGCACCCCGCTGGCGCTGGGATCGTGGTGGGCGCTGATCCCCGGCGGGCTGCTGGCGCTGGTCTTCGTGGGGCGGACGGCGCAAGAGGACCGCAAGTTACAGCGCGAGCTGCCCGGTTACGCCGAGTACGCGCAGCAGGTGCGCTACCGCCTGCTGCCGGGGGTGTGGTAGGAGGGCGGGTCATGCTTTCGGTGGAAGGGAGGACGCCATGAGCGGAAAAGCGCCCGTCAAACCTGAGATAAAACCTGAAACACGACATGCCATCACCCTGTGGATCGTCCAGTCCGCCGCCGGCCTGGTCGGATACGGCCTGATCCTGTTCCTGGCCGCTGGCCGCCTGGACTGGCTCTGGGGGTGGATTCTGTTGGGTGTCCTCGCCGCTTTCCTGGCGGCTCACGTCCTGATCCTGGTGCCGATTAACCCGGACCTGCTGGCCGAGCGGGAAAAAGGTGTGCTGGATAAGGGCGTCAAAGGCTGGGACAAGTGGATCGCGATGCTGGCTGGCGGCGTGATGCCCGTCGTCTCGTGGGTGGCGGCCGGGCTCGACGTGCGCCTGGGCTGGACCGGGCCGCTTTTCCCGGTCGTTCACGTGGGAGGGCTGCTGATCACGGTGTTGGGATTCGGGCTGTTCCTGTGGGCGATGGCGTCCAATGCGTTTTTTGCCGAAGGGGTGCGTATTCAGGAGGAGCGCGGCCATACGGTGGCGACAAGTGGGCCGTATCGTTACGTGCGGCATCCGGGCTACGTCGGGGCAATGCTGTCCATGGTGGCCACGCCCCTCCTGCTCGGCTCGCCCTGGGCGCTGATACCCGCCATTGCAGCAGCGGCACTGTACGGCGTGCGCACCTGGCTGGAAGACAAAACGTTGATCCAGGAGCTGCCCGGTTACGCCGAGTACGCGCAGCGGGTGCGCTACCGGCTGCTGCCGGGGGTGTGGTAGAGGAGAGTGGCATGGCCGGGATACAGGCTCATGAGGGCAGCAAGCCGGGGGCGGCCACAGGCAGGGTGGTGGCCCGCATGGTCATACTGGCGACGCTGTTTGGCCTGGCGCTGTTTGGGCTGGCGGGCCGCCTGGACTGGCTGGCGGGCTGGCTGTTCTGGGCCGGATACGTCGGTTACATGGTGGGGGCGTCGCTGTGGACCTACCGCCATGACCCTGAGCTGTTGTGGGAGCGCAGCCGCGCCTATTCGCGCCCGGTCAGCGCCGGGCAAAAGGCGTTTGTGCTGCTGATGATGGCGGTGATTTTGGCAGGGCTGGGCGTGGCGGCGCTGGACGCCGGGCGTTATGGCTGGTCGGCGATGGCCCTGCCGGTGCAGATCGTCGGCTGGCTGGGGCTGCTTGTGGGAACGGGCTTTGTAGTCTGGGCGCTGATGACCAACACTTACGCCTCCGCCGTGGTGCGCATCCAGGAGGAGCGCGGCCACACTGTCATCACGACGGGGCCGTACCGGCTGGTGCGGCATCCGATGTACGTGGGTATGATGCTGTTCGCCTTATGCACGCCGCTGGCGCTGGGGTCTTATCTGGCCCTGATTCCCGGCGGGGTGATGGCGGCCCTGGTAGTGGTCCGGACCGCTGATGAGGACCGGATGCTGCGCCGCGATCTGCCCGGTTACGCCGAGTACGCACAGCGGGTGCGCTACCGCCTGCTGCCGGGGGTGTGGTAGCGCGGAGCTGCGCCTCAGCCCATCGGAGGACTATGACCCCTGCCTGATCTTGCGGGCCCGCGCCCGTTCCGCCCCCATCTGAATCGCCAGCTTAACCTCGCCGATGGCCTGGGTGACTTTGATCTCACGCGGGCAGGCCGGGGTGCAGTTGAAGATCGTCCGGCAGCGCCACACCCCATCCCCGTCGGCGAGCGCCTCCAACCGCTGCGCGGCGGCCTGGTCGCGGCTGTCGTAGATAAAGCGGTGGGCCTGGACGATGGCCGCCGGGCCGACGTAACTGCCGTTGGCCCAGAACGAAGGGCAGCTGGTGGTGCAGGCGGCGCACAGGATACACTTGGTGGTGTCGTCGAAGATGGCCCGCTCCTCCGGCGACTGGCGGCGCTCCCGGCCATCGGCGGGGGGCGGGTCGCTGTTGACGAAGTAGGGCATCACCGCCTTGTAATGGTCAAAGAACGGCTCCATGTCCACGATCAGGTCTTTGATCACCGGCAGGCCCAGGATCGGCTCCACCTGGAGGCGGACGGTCTCCCGGCCGTCGGCCAGGGCGCTGACCAGCAGCTTGCAGGCCAGCCGGTTGACGCCGTTGATGCGCATGGCGTCGGAGCCGCAGATGCCGTGGGCGCAGGAGCGGCGGAAGGCCAGCGTGCCGTCCTGTTCCCACTTGAGGCGGTGCAGCAGTTCCAGCACGCGGTCGGTCGGCTCCACGTCGTCGAGGATAAATTCCTGCCAGTGGGGTTTGGCGTCTTTTTCCGGGTCAAAGCGCCGGATGCGGAAGTGGACTTGCATTGAAGCCTATCTCCTCCGAAACAAGCCGTCAGCCATCAGCGGTTAGCTAAAAGCTCACCGCCAACCCTCTTTTAATAGACCCGCTCCTGTGGCTGGTAGCCCAGGGAGAGGTCCACCGGGCGCGAGTGGTCCAATGTGACCACGCCATCCTCCAGCCTGGCGAAGGTGTGGACCAGCCAGCGCTCGTCGTCGCGCGCCGGGTAGTCCTCGCGGCTGTGCGCGCCCCGGCTCTCCGTGCGGGCCAGCGCGCTGACGGCGGTCACTTCCGCCAAATCCAGCAGCGCGCCCAGCTCCCAGGCTTCCAGCAGGTCGGTGTTAAAAATGTGGCCCTGGTCGTCGATGGTCAGGTCGTTGGCGAACTGGTCCTTTAACTCGCGGAGGGCGTTGACCGCCTCCGCCATGCCGGCCGCCGTGCGGAAGACGCCGACATGGTCCATCATCACCGCCTGCATCCGCCGCCGGATCGCCCCCGGACGGGTGCTCCCGTCGCCCTGGCGGATGCGCTCCAGTTCCACCCGCGCCCGGTCCCCCGGTTCCGGCGGCAGGGGCGGCAGGTCGGCGGACCTGACGTACTCAGCGGCCCCCCGCCCGGCGATGCGCCCGAAGACGATCAGGTCGGTCAGGCTGTTGGTGCCCAGGCGGTTGGCCCCGTGCACGCTGACGCAGGCTACCTCGCCAGCCGCGTACAGGCCGGGCACGACCGACCCGTCGGCTCCGGCCAGCACCTCGGCCTGGGTGTTGGTGGGGATGCCGCCCATGGCATAGTGGGCCGTCGGGGCGACCGGGATGGGGTCCTTGACCGGGTCCACCCCGGCGTAGGTTTGGCAGAAGTCCAGGATGTCCGGTAGTTTTTGCCGCACGTAAGCCGCGTCGATGCGGCGGCTGTCGCCCGCCTCGGCCAGGTAACGGTTGACGGTGGGCGGCGTCACGTCCAGGTGGACGTAATCCCTGCCCCGGATGCCCCGCCCCTCTTTAATCTCCAGGTAAATGGCCCGGCTGACCACGTCGCGGCTGGCCAGGTCCTTGATGGCCGGGGCGTACCGCTCCATGAACCGCTCGCCCCGGCTGTTGAGCAGCACGCCGCCCTCGCCGCGCACGCCCTCGGTGATCAGCACACCCAGCCCGTAGAGGCCGGTGGGGTGGAACTGGAAAAATTCCATATCCTCCAGCGGCAGGCCGCGCCGGAACAGCACCGCCGGGCCGTCGCCGGTCAGGCTGTGGGCGTTGCTGGTGATCGACCACAGCCGGCCCCAGCCGCCGGTCGCCCAGATCACGGCTTTGCTGTGGAAGACGTGCAGCAGGCCGGTCCCGATCTGGACCGCCACCACGCCGGCGGCGCGCCCGTCATCGCTGAGCAGCTGATCGACGACGTGGTACTCGTCGAAGAAGGTGATCTGGTTTTTGATGCACTGCTGGTAGAGCGTTTGCAGGATCATGTGCCCGGTGCGGTCGGCGGCGTGGCAGGCCCGGCGGACCGGCTGTTGGGTCCGGTTGTTGGTGTGCCCGCCGAAGCGCCGCTGGCTGATCGTGCCGTCCGGGTTGCGGTCGAAGGGCAGGCCCAGGTGCTCCAGCTCGATCACGGCCTCGATGGCGTGCTCGGCCAGGACCTTCACCGCGTTCTGATCCGCCAGGTAATCGCTGCCCTTAACCGTGTCGAAGGCGTGCCACTCCGGGCGGTCTTCCTCCAGGTTGCCCAGGGCCGCGCCGATGCCGCCCTGGGCCGTCCCGGTGTGGCTGCGGGTGGGGTACAGCTTGCTGACCACGGCCACCTTCGCCCCGCCCTGGCTGGCATAGAGGGCGGCCATCAAGCCCGCCCCGCCCGCGCCGACGACGATCACGTCGAATGGATGGGTTTGCATGGTTTCTCAGCCTTTTAGCCATCAGCCGTCAGCTTACAGCCAGGAAGGGTCACATCCGCTATGGGCAGGCCCGACTGGCTGCTAATTCGCTAAGCGCTTACTGATCCGACCCCATCTTTCTAAATGTCGGACCACCTCACCCCTTATCCCCCGGCCCCTTTTCCCCTCTCCACCGCCTGGAGAGGGGCCAGGGGTGAGGTCAAGCAGATTCAGCGATCCATGTTTGCCGCAGTAAAATTCTGCCTACGGCGCGCCCGGCACGCCGCCGATCAGGGCCGCCGCGCCCAGATAGATCAGGGCCAGGCAGCCGACCAGGAGCGCCCAGTTCAGGCCCCGGCGCACGCCCGGATGATGGGCGTAATCGTTGACCACGTACCGCAGGCCGTGGAAGCCGTGGATCAGCGCCAGGGCCAGCAGCGCGGCGTCGTACAGCCGCCAGAACAGGTAGGCCCACCGCGCCGCCACGAAGTTGGCCGCCAGGCCGGTCCCGGAGGCGTTGATCGAAAACACGCCGCTGATCACGTGCATGATCGCCAGGTGGCCGAAGACCAGCGGCAGGATCAACACGCCGGAGAGACGCATATAGAGCCACATGAGCTGGTCGTAGCGGCTGCGCTGGCGAAGTTGTGGCCCGGCCAGGCCCCGCCGGCCGGTGACCGCGCCGTAGCCCAGCGAGAGGGCCGCCCCTGCCACCAGCGCCAGGATCATGCCACCGCCGAAGGGCAGGGCCACCCGGGTGATCACCGTGCCCAGCCCCAGGTCAAAGGGGCGACCGCGGTAAAACTCCACCACGTGCTGGCCCATCAGGGCGAAAGCCGGGACCAGCACCACCGCCGTCGCCAGGAGCACGATCTGGGCGGCGCGGGCCTGGTGTTCCCACCACTCCGGCTTGAAGTCAAAGAGGGTGATGCGGAGGCCATTGAAGGCGTGGTAAACCACGCAGGCCACCAGCGCGAACTCCCCCAGCGTGAACAGCGGCGTCTGGTAGATCGAGATGGCCTCTTCGTACAGCGCCGGGGAAAAATAGACCCAGGAGGTGTCGATCACGTGAATCACTAGGAAGAGCAGGGTGCCCAGCCCGGCGACCCGGTGCAGAACCCAGCTCCACTGTCCCAGCTTACCCCGGTAACGCAGGGTCTCGGTGATGGTGGTGACCAGAGTGGCCATGAGCGGCAAACTCCTTGCTGGCGGTAACGGCAGATCGACTGGCGAGGGCCTCTGGCGAGGGCCTCTGATGAGGGCCTCTAACGAGGGCCTCCGATTGTAACATTGGTTCCGGAAAAGGCCCAATTTCTATGATTATAGCGCGGCGTCGCGTTCGGGGTGGCTGAACCACAAAGCCCACCAAGCTCACCAAGCTCAAAACCTATCGCCCCTGGGCCGTCAGCGCGCCCGTAGCGGCGGCATGGATGCCGACGCCAGCAAGAAACGACGCGACGCACCGCGCCGCTACGATCAGGCATCGAGCACATGGGCGATAGCGGTCGATATCTGCCCTAATTGGTTGAAGCGCTTCAGCCCCTTGTCCGTGCATTTCCGGATAGGTGCCAAGATTTCAGCGGTTATGGGCGTACCTGGCGCGCCTGGCCGTTCACAACGCCGTTGCCGCCGAAAGGCAACCCTGATGACGGTCGATCTGAGAGCAGCGGGCGGGACATGGGCGAAGTGCCCAGACCGGCTGCCGGAAGATTATCAATTCCGGCTAGTGGTGACCGGCGCGGGGGATGTTATACTCGTTTGGCGACTTTTCGGCCCGACATGAATCCAACAAGCGGAGACAATCGTCTGGTCCTGCGGGAAGGAGAATGGATCCCATGACTGCATCACCTATCCAGGCGAAGGGCCTGGAAGGCATCATCGTCGCCGATACGCACCTGAGCAGGGTGGAGGGCGATGTGGGCCGCCTGACCTACTGCGGCTACAACATCAACGATTTGGCCCGCCAGGCATCATTTGAAGAAGTCGCTTACCTGCTGTGGAACCTCCGTCTGCCGACCGCCGCCGAGTTGGCCGCGTTCCAGCAAGACTTCAGCGCCCGCATGGCCCTGCCACCCGACCTGTTGACCCAGATGAAGTCCTATCCCCGCACCGCCCATCCGATGGCCGTGTTGCGCACGGCGGTGAGTGCCTGCGGGCTGTATGACCCCCTGGCCGAAGATAACAGCCCGGAGGCCAACCGCCAGAAGGCGCTCACCCTCGCCGCCCGCATGCCGTCCATCATCGCCGCCTGGGCGCGCATTCGGGAGGGCCAGGAGCCGATCGCGCCGCGGGCCGACCTGAAGATCGCCGAAAACTTCCTGTATATGGTGACCGGCAAAGACGCTGACCCGACCGCCGCCGAAGCCATCGACCGCTACCTGATCCTGCTGGCCGACCACGAGATGAACGCCAGCACCTTCACCGCCCGCGCCGTCACCAGCACCACCAGCGACATGTACTCGGCCATCACCGCCGCCATCGGCTCGCTCAAAGGCCCGGCGCACGGCGGCGCGATTGAGGCTTCCATGCGCATGTTTCTGGAAATTCGCGATTCCGGCCTGAGCGTGGAAGAGTGGTTCCAGCAGGTGCGGGCGGGCAGCCGCCGGATCATGGGCATCGGCCACCGCATTTACAAAACCGAAGACCCCCGCGCCCGCATCCTGCGCGAGGTTACCCGCACGCTGGCCGACCAGACCGGCCACAGCCGTATCTATGAGATCGCCTACCAGTTGGAGATAATCGCCCGCGCCGATCCCTATTTTATCGAGCGCAACCTGTATCCCAATGTGGACTACTACAGCGGCCTCATGCTCTACGTGGTGGGCATCCCGGTGGACATGTTGACGACGATGTTCGCCATGAGCCGCGTGGTCGGCTGGACGGCGCACGTGATGGAGCAGTGGAAAGACAATCGACTGATGCGCCCCAAGGCCAACTACGTGGGGGAGATGGGCCTGGAATGGGTGCCGATTGAGCGGCGCGGCTAAGCGGGAGCGCCGGTTCTAGCCGAGGGACAGCGGGCGCTGGCTGTCAGCCAGGAGGAGGCAAGATGACGGAGAGATTATCCGGCAAAACGGTGGCCATCATCGTGGCCCAGGAGTACGAGGACGTTGAACTTCTTTATCCCCTGTTGCGGCTGAGCGAGGAAGGGGCGCGAATCGTGGTGGTGCCGGTGGCGGAGGGGCTGATGACCCGCCCGTTTATGCCGGGCCAGCCGGTCACGGGCCGCTTCGGCCACCCGGTCCCCATCCCGGTCATTCCGCCGGGGGAGCGGTACACGGTGAGCAGCCTGGAGGCGCTCGACCCGGAGGCGGTGGACTGCCTGCTGTTTCCCGGCGGGTACTCGCCCGACGCCCTGCGGCTGCACGAGCCGACGCTCAGCCTGATACGCGCCTTCCACCGGCAGGGCAAGCTGCTGGCGAGCATCTGCCACGGCCCCTGGGTGTTCATCTCCGCCGGGCTGATGAAGGGCCGGCGGGCCACCGCCTATGCCGCCGTGCGCGACGACCTGATCAACGCCGGGGCGGAATACGTTGATGCGCCGGTCGTGCGGGACGGTCACATCATCACCGGGCGGGTGCCCAACGATCTGCCGGAGTTTTGCCAGGCGATCATTGAGGCCCTCTCCGGGTGACGGTTCCGGCGCTCTCGCCGGGTGACGGTTCCGGCGCTCTCGCCGGGTGACGGTCCCGGCGGTGGGCGGGTGGTCAAATACCATCAGTTGGTCGGTGGGGCGGCGGACTCCGTCTGCCGCTCGACGCGGCCATTGCCCCGACCGCGTCCGGCGTGGTATGGTTCAGGGCAGGTGGCCCCATCCGCTGACCGCTGACCGCCGCCCGTTGACCGCCGCCCGCTGACTGCTGACCGCTGACCGCTGACCGCTGACTGCTGACTGCTGACTGCTGACTGCTGACCGCTGACTGCTGACCGCTGACTGCTGACCGCTTTTACGCCATGACCGCCATCCTGGTTGTTGACGACGAGGCCAACATCCGCCACCTGGTGAAGGCGTACCTGGAAGCGGAAGGTTACACCGTCCACCTGGCCGAAGACGGCCCCGGTGGGCTGGCCGCCTTCCGCCGCCACCAGCCCGATCTGGTGGTGCTGGACGTGATGCTGCCCGGCATGGACGGCCTGGAAGTCTTGCAGCACATCCGGCGCGAATCCGAGGTCTACGTGCTGCTGCTCACCGCCCGCTCCGAGGAGGTGGACCGCGTGCTGGGGCTGATGGTCGGCGCGGACGACTACCTGACCAAACCGTTCAGCCCGCGTGAGCTGGTGGCCCGCGTCAAGGCCATCCTGCGGCGGGGGCGGGGCGCGGTCCCCGGCGAGGAGCCGCCGCTGATCTTCGCCCACGTGCGCATCGACCCGGCGCGTCATCAGGTCTGGCGGGACGGCGAGGAAGTCAACCTGACGGCGCTGGAATTTAAGCTGCTCAAGACGCTGGCGACCTACGCCGGGATGGTGCTCAGCCGGGGGCAGTTGCTGGAGCGGGTGTGGGGCTACGACTTTTACGGCGACGAGCGCGTGGTGGACGTGCACATCGGGCGCATCCGGCAAAAACTGGAGGTCGATCCCGCCAACCCCCGGCACGTGCTGACCGTGCGCGGCGTCGGGTATAAGTTTGAGGATGATCCGGCATGAACCTGCGCAGCAAGCTGCTCGTCTCCTATCTGGTGGTGATCGCCCTGGCGCTGCTGGTGCTGGCGCTCTCCACGGCTTTCATCGCGCCGGTGGCCTTCTTCGGCCACGTGGAGGACATGCGCACCCGTGGCATGTTCGGGCCGGCGCGCGGCATGATGATGAGCGGGTTTGTGGAACGACTCAACGCCGAGCTGGACGCCAACTTCCGGGAGGCGGTCAACCGGGCGCTGTTCCTGGCGGCGGCCGCGGCCACGGCGGCGGCCATGGTGGCCAGCTGGGTCGTCAGCCGCCGGATCGCCCGCCCCCTGCGCGAGTTGAGCCGGGCCAGCCAGCACATCGCCGAGGGACATTACGAGGAGCGCCTGAACGTGCGCGGCGACGATGAGCTGAGCGAGCTGACGCGCAGCTTCAACCGCATGGCGGCGGCCCTGGGCGCAACCGAGGCCATGCGCCAGCAGTTGATCGCCGACGTCAGCCACGAACTGAAGACGCCGCTGGCGACCATCAAAGGGTACATGGAGGGCCTGCAGGACGGCGTGATCCCCCCCTGCCCGGAGACGTTTCAACTGGTGTACCGCGAGGCCGACCGCCTGCAACGTCTGGTCCACGACCTGCAGGAGCTTTCCCGCGCCGAGGCGGCCCAGTTGAACCTGGACCTCCGCCCGCACGACGCCGACGAGCTGGCGGCCTCGGCGGTGGCGTGGATCCGCCCCCAGTTCGAGGATCAGAACATCACCCTGGAAACCGACCTGCTGGCCGAGCCGGTGGCCATACGGGCCGATTTTGACCGCGCCCGGCAGGTCCTGCTCAATCTGCTGGGCAACGCGCTGCAATACACCCCGCCCGGCGGGCGGGTGACGCTCCGCCTGTCACGGGAGGACGGGGCGGTGCGGTTCGCGGTGATCGACACCGGCCTGGGGCTGGCGGCGGAGGATTTGGAGCGCGTCTTCCAGCGCTTTTACCGCGTGGACCGGTCGCGGGCGCGGGCCAGCGGCGGCAGCGGCATCGGCCTGACCATCGCCCGTCACATCGTGGAGGCGCACGGCGGGCGCATCTGGGCGGAGAGCGCCGGGCCGGGGCAGGGCAGCACCTTCACCTTCACCATCCCGCTGGCCTGACCGTCGGTGGGGAAAAACTTCATCAAAACTTCACACAACCGTCATCGCGGCGTCAAAAACATTGGCCATGATCAGGATGCGTCGCCAGTGATACGGCGGATTGTGCCATGATGACAAGGACAAGGAGTTGACAGGATGCGCAAGTGGTTAGGGATTGCCGGAGTTACGGTGGTGA
>DAOTXK010000108.1:0-22066 GCA_034435395.1 Anaerolineae bacterium
GCCCCCGGCAGCGACGGGGGAACCACCTCCAGCGTCGCCGTCGGCACCCCCGGAATCGGCAGCGCGGTCGGCGCGCCCGCCCCATCCACCGCGCCGGCGGGCAACCCGCCCCCCTCAGCGCCGGGGGCCAGTGGCAGGGGGGAACCTTCGCTGCTGCCCTCTGGAGAGGCGTTGTCCCCGGCGGGCAGTGCCAGGGGCGTGAACGTCGCCGTAGGGCCCTCGTCCGGCGTCGGCGTCAACACCAGGTCCGGCGTAAACGTGGCCGTCACCGCTTCGCCGCGCAATCCCAGACGGCCCACTGGCAGGTTGTTGAACACCACCTCCAGCCCTGCCCCGTTGCTGGCCTCCACCACCAGCACCTGCTCCGCCTGGTATTGCAGCACTGCGTCGGGTAAAAGAACCCCCTCATAGAGCAGCCCGCCGTCCGCCGTGACCCGCGCCCAGGTGCGCTGCACGACGGTGACGCTCAGCACGACGCGATCAGTGATGGGCGGCCCGGCGGCGACCACCGGCATCCCCGCCAGGGCCGTCGGCGACGGGATGAAGGTCGCGCTTGGGGTGGGCGACGGAGCGGTTGGCAAAATACTCAGCAGATTCGGCCCTTCACCGGAGACCTGTTCACTCAGCACGCGCTCGATGAGCAGCACGCCGCCCAGGCACAGCGCCGCCACGACCGCCAATCCCAGGACCGCCCCCAACAGGATGCCGGTCCGGCGGCCCCAACCGCCCGACCGGCCAGAGAGCCGCGACTCCGCCTCCAAAGGGGCGCGCGCTGAGGCAGGCGTCAGCGCGGCTGGGGGACGCTCCGCGCGGCTGCCACGCTGTCCCCAGCGCAGGCCCCACCCTGCCGACCGGCCGTGAATGGCGTCAAACTGGGCCATCACCGCGTCCACATCCAGGTGGAGAAAGTGGGCGTAATTCCGCAGGAAGCCGCGCGCCTGCACCATCCCTGGCAGGTCTTCATACCTGCCGGTTTCGAAGGCCGCCAGGTACCGCGCCCGGATGCGGAGCGCCTGCTCCGCCTCTTCCAGGGTCAGTTCCCGGGCCTCTCGTGCCGCGCGTAACTGTTGCCCCAGCTCTTCGGCATCCATGCTGGTCCGTTCGCACTAACAACCGCGCGCGATGCCCTGCCTGGCGCGCTGCCGGGTGGACTTAAGAGGAAGTTAATAATGCAGCAGGTCGCGGAGGTCGCCCTCGAAGGATTGCAGGAATCGACTCCAGGCGGCGATTTCGGAGCGATCGGGTGGAGCCACCTCAGGCCAGATCAGGTCGGTCGCCGCCGGGTCTGGTAGCGCCCGCTCGACTGACGACTCGCCATCTTCGAGGTAGGCCATGATCATACTTTCCGCGCCACAGGCCGAACAAACCACGACCAGCGTCCAGGCGTGTTCATCCTGGGCGACGACATGGACATCGTGCGCGTCATACGGACTGTCGCACTCCGTGCAGCGAATGGTCTCGATGAGGTATTGAATCAAAATCTCGTGATTGAGGTCGGATTCAGGCGGCATGCGGGCCTACGCTTCCGTTTCCTCTGTCTCGTCAGGCTCGCCCAGCGTCTGCGTGCTGGCCTCGGCCTGGCGGATCATCTCCTGAATCCGATCCCCGGCCTGTTCGGGGGTCCACTCCTCCGGCGCTTCGACCTCAGCCGCCTCCGGTTCCTGGGCCGCCTGGCGGGCGGCGACGAAGTCCGCCAGTTCCTCTTCCCGGACGACAAACACCTTTAAGACAGGATTCTTTTCGCTGCCCAGGCGCACCAGCACATCGTGCTCGCCCAGCTCCCGGATGGCCTGCTGGCTGATGCGGCGGCGGTTGAGATCGACGCCGGTCTTTTCCAGCAGCGCCTGGACGATGTCCATGGAGGTGACCGAACCATAGAGTTTGCCATTGGCCCCGGCGCGGCGGCCAAAATACAACTCCGTGCCGTCCACCTGGCGCGCCAGCTCGTTGAGCTTATTCCCCAACGCGGCTTTGCGAGCGGCGGCGGTTTCGCGCAACTTGATGCTCTGCTTCAACGCGCCCGCCGTGGCCTTGATCGCCAGACCCTGGGGAATCAAATAATTGCGGGCGAAACCATCAGCCACCTCGACCACCTCGCCCGCGACGCCGTGTTTATACACGTCAGCCGTGAGGATCACTCTCATCTCGGGGATTCCTTCCCTATCCAGTGATGTCGACCCGGTATCATACCGTATCGCCCCGCCCCCGGCAAGAGTCGATTGCCGGCGACAGAAAACGACCGGCTCCCTGCGCCGCTGGTGGACTGATGGATTGGATTTGCCTGGATGGAAAACTCAGGGCAATATTGGCAGTTCAACGCCACTGCCAGCGGGGAAACGGCCATCGACCGGCCCGACCGTCCGGCCATCCAGAGACAGCGGTAATGCCAGCAATTTCCTATTCACACCGCCGGGAAATGGTCGTAAGGTAGATAGATGCCACAACCTTCGTTGGGCGCGGGTGTGGAGTTGCCCCGTGAGGATACCGCGTGATGAAAATCGGCCTCGACTTCGGCACCACCAATTCCAGCGCCGCCCTGTACCGTGACGGCGAACTGACCATCGTCAAATCCCCCGCCGCCGAGCCGTCCGGCATCCTGCCGTCGTTGATCTACGTGACCCGCAACCACCAGCACATCCTGGGTAAAGCGGCGGCCCGCCGCTACCTGCAAGACGATACCGGTCGCCCGGCCATCTGGGAAACCAGACACGCCGGCATCATCGATTACTGGGTATCCATCGACATGCCGAGCGTGCTCGGCGGCAGGGTCGAGCCGGTCCTGGTGCGGCAGGACATCTACGTGCAGGAGGATATTGGGGCCAAGGGACGGCTGTTACAGTCGGTCAAGACCGCGCTGCGCAACCCCAGCTATGTGGGCACGGCGATCTTTGGCCGGACGTACACCATCGAGCAGTTGATCACCTTCCTGCTGCGCGAAATGCGCGACGCCGCGGCGCGCATCACCGGCCAGCCGGTCGAGGCGGTGCTGCTGGGCCGCCCGGTGACCTTCACCCACGACCGCAAGGGCGACGCCCAGGCCCAGGCCATCCTGCGTAAGGCGGCAGAGGCGGCGGGCTTCAGCGACGTGCAGCTCATGCTGGAGCCGATCGCCGCCGCCCATTCCTTCCACACCAGCCTGTCGGCGCGACACACCGTGCTGGTCTTCGATTTCGGCGGTGGCACGCTGGACCTCACCGTGATCCGTATCGGCGGCAGCGCCAGGCCGGAGGTCCTGGCCACGCGCGGCCTGCTGGTGGGCGGGAATGACTTCGACAAGCGGATCATGGAGCGGTTTTTGTGGAGCCACTTCGGCTACGGCCAGCCGTTCGAAGACAACCGCCGCCTGTCCTACGAGGTTTACGACTACCTGCTGGACTGGTCGCGCCACCCCGACCTGACCCGTCACACCTACTTCCGGGACATCAAGCGGGCGGCCACGGTCAATAAGGCCGGGCCGGAGTTCACGGCTCTCTACACGCTGATCAACAACAAGTACGGCTACCAGTTGTTCGAGACCATCGAACGGGCCAAGATCGCGCTCTCCACTCAGGAGGAGGTTACGCTGTCCTTCCACGCGGACGGCATCGCCATCGACCAGCCGATCACGCGGGCCGCCTTCAGCCGCGCCATCCGCGACTACTGCGCCCAGATCGACCAGGCCGTCGCCCAGGTCGTCGCTGAGGCGAGCCTGACCGACCGCGACATCGACCTGGTGCTGTGCACCGGCGGGTCGTCGTCGGTCCCGGCGGTGCTGGACGTGCTGGCGGGCCGCTTCGGCGCGGACCGCATCCAACAGCACGACCCCTTCCTCAGCGTCTCGTCCGGCCTGGCCATTGCGGCGGCCTCCGCCAACGGGCAGGCCAGGTAACACATCGATCTCTCAGGGGCCTGCCCCTTGCCCGCAGCCTCCGGCCTCTGCTAGGATTAGGCAGCATGAAAACCGCCCAGGTTCGGAAAACCCGCCTCCACCGCCTGGCCGTGCTGGTCGTCCTGGCGAGCTTCATCCTGACCGCCGCCGTGAGTCTCCGCCCCTTCGAGCGCCTGCCCCACCTGGAAGACGAAGTCGCCTACCTCTACCAGGCCAAAATCTTCGCCGGGGGCCAGCTGGTTATCCCGACGCCGCAGCCGCGCGCCTCATACTGGCAGCCGTTTGTGGTCGATTTTGACGGGGTTCGCTTCGGTAAGTATTCGCCCGGCTGGCCGCTGCTGCTGGCCGTGGGCGTGCTGCTGGGTCAGCCGTGGGTCGTCAACGCCTTCCTGGCGGCGCTGACCGTCGCCCTGACCTATCGCCTGGGCCGCGACCTCTTCGACCCGGCGACGGGACTGGTCGCCGCCGTCCTGCTGGCCGCCTCGCCAATGTTCCTGCTGCTCTCTGGCTCGTTGATGGCCCACACCGCGGCAACGTTTTTCGCCGTTCTGTTGATGTGGGCGCTGCGGCAGTCCGAACGGCGAGGGCCGGTTCCCTGGGGGGCCGCCCGCTGGGGGGCCGTCGCCGGGGCCGCGCTGGGAATGCTGGTCAACACCCGCCCGCTGACCGCCGCCGGGATCGCCCTGCCCTTCCTGCTGGCGGCGGGCGGGGCCGTCCTGGGCGGCGGGTGGCGGCTGGCGAGTGAGCCCGACACCTGGCGCGGCCTGGGGAGGGTCTTCCGGGCTGGCCGGATCACCCCCGGCATCGTCAGCGGGATCGTGCTGCGGCATCGCGGCGAGGACCGGAAGGTCCGGCTGGCGCTGGTTTTCGCCCTGGCGGCGGGTACCGTCGCTCTGCTGACGCCGATCTATAACGCCGCCGCCACCGGCGACCCGACCGCCAACCTCTACACCCTGGTGTGGAGCTACGACCGGGTCGGTTTCGGGCCGGCGTTTGGCCGCGGCGGTCACACGCCGGAGAAAGCGCTGCGCAACCTGCGCGTCGACCTGGCGCTGTGGTCCTCGGACCTGTTCGGCTGGCCGATGCCAGAGGCCGTTCACCGCTGGCTGCGGGATACCACCGGCTGGTGGCTCGGCGAGGGCTTAAGCTGGATTCTGATCCCGGCAGGTCTGATCGCGGCCTGGCGGCAACGCTGGACCTGGCGGCTGCTGGGGGCGTTTGCCGGGCTGGTCTTTGTCCACCTGTTTTACTGGATCGGCGCGCAGGTCTACAGCGCCCGCTATTACGCCGAAGCCGTCCCCGCTCTGGCCATCCTGAGCGCGGCAGGGGCGACCGCCCTGGCCCGGCGCGTTTACCGATGGGCCGTCTATGGGTCGCTGGCAGCGCTGGTCGCGGCCAGCCTGCTGATCTACACCCCGGACCGCCTGGCCTCGCTGTGGCGCTTCAACAACGTCGGGCGCGACAAGATCGAAGCGCTGACGGCCCTGCGCGACGGTCGCCCGGTCCTGATCCTGGTCACGGGGGAAGAGCGGCGCTCCTGGCGCGATTGGGGGACGTATATGGCCCTCACCAGCCCCTACCTGGACAGCGACGTGGTCGCGGCGCGGGATCATGGCCTGACGGGCGAGCGCGAAGCCATCCTGGGCCGCTTCCCCGACCGGCAGGTGCTGGTGCTGCCACCGGACGGCGGGCTGCGGGTGGGCGAGTAGGCTTCAGTGACGAGTCCCCCTGATCTGAAACCCCTCTCCCCATCATACGTATTGTTCATCAGCAGAGCGGGTCAATCCGGCCAGAAGCCCGCCCACCAAAGGAGACCAACCACATGTCCACAGGGCAGAAACTCACTCCTATGAACCGCCTGCTGTTCAACGGCATGGCCTGGTCGTTTCGCCTCCGCGACCTGCTCAAGCCGCCGCGCCAGGTGCTCCAACCTGCCGACATCCAGCCGGGTTTGACGGTGGTTGACTACGGCTGCGGCCCCGGCAGCTACACCATCGAAGCCGCCAAGATGGTGGGGCCGGAGGGCCGGGTCTACGGCGTGGACATTCACCCCCTGGCTGTTGAGTCCGTCCGCCGGAAGGCGGCGCGGCTGGGCCTGAATCAGGTGGCGGGCGTGCTGGTCGATGGCTTCGACACCGGCCTCCCCGCTGGCTGCGCCGACCGCGTGCTGCTGATGGACATGATCCACATGGTCCCGGATCGCCCGGCGCTACTCCGGGAGGTCCGCCGCCTCCTCCAGCCGGACGGCAGGGCCTTCGTGCAGGTCCATCACATGTCCCCGGAGCCGATCATCGCCGCCCTGGACGCCAGCGGCTTCACGGTGGCCGATCGCGGGGGTGGGAACCTGCTGGCCCGGCCTGCCGCGCCGTGAACGCCATCGCCGGGCGGGACCGTATCCTTAAAACTCCAGGCGCGTTTACACGTATAAAAGGATGACAACGGTGCCATTGCCTGGGGCACGTGTACAGGAGTCAACCAGAACATGCGGATCATCGTGCATACCGGCAAAGGCGGCGTGGGCAAAACCAGCATCTCGGCGGCCACCGCCCTCCGCTGCGCCGAAATGGGCCTGGAAACCATCGTCATCAGCACGGACACGGCTCACAGCCTGGCCGACGCGCTGGACGTGAAGATCGGCCCGGAGCCAGTCCCCATTGATGACCACCTGTGGGCGCAGGAGGTTGACGCCCGCTATTCCATCGAAAAGTACTGGGGCAAATTCCAGGAGTACATGGTCACCCTGATCACCCAGCGGGGCGTCGAGGAGATCGTGGCCGAGGAGGTCACTCTGCTGCCCGGCCTGGAAGAGGGCGCTCACCTGCTGTGGATCAACAAATTCTACGAAGACGGCGACTTCGATGTGCTGGTGGTGGACGCCGCTCCCACCGCCGAGACGCTGCGCCTGCTCAGCCTGCCGGATGCTACGCGCTGGTGGCTGGAGAAGATCATCTCCCTGGCGGGCGGGCGGGCGGGACGTCTGCTGCGCCCGCTGAGTCGGCTGGCCACCGGGGCCGACCTGCCGGACAGCGACGTCTGGCGCGCCGTCAAGGACCTGTTCGATACACTGGATAAGGTGCGCGCCCTGATGGGCGACCCGACGATGAGCAGCATCCGGCTGGTGGTGAACGCCGAAAAAATGGTCATCAAGGAGACGCAGCGCACCTACACTTACCTCAATCTGTACGGCTACCCGACCGACGCCGTGATCTGCAACCGCCTCATCCCGGCCACGGTCACCGACCCCTATTTCGCCATCTGGAAGGATTCGCAGCAGGAGAATCTGAAGCTGATCGCGGAAGCCTTCGGCGGCCTGCCGCTGCTCACAGCGCCGCTCTTTGACCAGGAAATGGGCGGGCGGGACACGCTACGCGCCCTGGCCGACGCGCTCTATGGCGACTCCAACCCCGCCGCCGTGCTCTTCGCTGGCAAGACCCACACCATCGAAAAGGACGACAATGGCGGCTACTACCTGCGAGTGCCGCTGCCCTTCGCCGATAAAAACGATCTTGACCTGTACCGCTCCGCCGACGAACTGACCCTGCGGGTGGGGCCGTACCGCCGCAACATTGTCTTGCCCTATGCCCTGCACACGATGGAGATCGGCAGCGCGCACTTCGAGGAATCGGTGTTGAAGATTCACTTTGTGGCGACGTGAGGGTTTCCGGGCTGGCGCGGGTATAGATGGTGGCCGCGCCTGACCCGGATGAACCATGGTAGACTGAAGCAGCGGCAGAATCCGCTGCCAGGCTTCCCAGATTCGGCTCTGACCGCCATGTCGATCACCACAGCCCATCCCCAACCCGCCCCACCGTCATCCCACCGCCTCAACCGCCTGCGGTACTGGCGGATCGTGTCTTTTTTCGGCGGGCTGGCCCTGCAGGCCGTGTGGTGGTACCTGATCGTCCAGCCCATCGTGGGGCGCTCCCTGGTCAGGCGGGGCGAGGACCGCCGTTTCCGCCGCTGGGCGAGCCGGTTCCGCCAGCTGGCGGTGCGGCTGGGCGGCGTGATGATCAAGCTGGGGCAGTTCGTCTCCGCCCGCGTGGATGTCCTGCCGCCAGAAGTCATCGCGGAATTATCCGGCCTGCAGGATGAAGTGCCCGCCGCGCCCTTTTCCCACATGGAGCCGACACTGCGGGAGGAACTGGGACCGGACTGGAAGCGCCGGTTTGCCGCGCTGGAAGAAACGCCGGTGGCCGCCGCCTCGCTGGGCCAGGCTTACCGCGCCCAACTGGCCGGCAACGGCGACCGGGTGGTGATCAAGGTGCAGCGGCCCAGCATCGAAGCCATCGTCCACACCGACCTGCGCGCGCTGGCCGTGGTGGCCCGCTTCGCCATGCGTTTCCCATTTATTGCCCGCCGGGCGAACGTGCCGCTGCTGCTGGACGAGTTCGCCCGCGTGTTATGGGAAGAACTCGACTACACGAAAGAGGCGGCTAACGCTGAACGTTTCGCCGAGCTGTTCGCCGACGATATGGGCGTGTACATCCCCGCCGTCTACCACGAGCACAGCACGCGCCGCGTCCTGACCCTGGAGGACGTAACGGCCATCAAACTCAACGACTACCCCGCCCTGGAAGCCGCCGGTCTGGACCGCTGCGTCATCGCCCAACGGCTGTTGGATGTGTACCTGCGGCAAATCTTCATTTACCGCTTCTTCCACGCCGACCCCCACCCCGGCAACATCTTCGTCTACCCCCTGCCCGCCGACGACATCCCCCGCCGCCAGCGGAGCGCCAATCCGCGGCCCTTTTACCTGGTCTTCGTTGACTTCGGCATGACCGGCCAGCTCACCCCGGAACTGGCCGCCGGGCTGCGCGAGACGCTGATCGCCCTCATCACCCGCGACACCAAACGCCTGGTCCGGAGTTACCAGCAGCTGGGCGTGCTGCTGCCCGGCGCGGACCTCAAGCGCATCGAAGAAGCCAGCGAAGCCGTCTTCGACCAGGTATGGGGTCTCCCCATGAGCGAGCTGATGCAGGTCGACTATCAGGCTGTGCGTAAGCTGGCCCGCGACTTCAGCGATCTCCTGTTTAACCTGCCCTTCCAGGTGCCGCAGGACTTCATCTACCTGGGGCGGGCGGTGGGCATCCTGAGCGGGATGTGCACTGGCCTGGACCCGACATTTGATCCCTGGCGGTCGATCCAGCCTTTCGTGCGGACGCTGCTGCTGGAGGATGGCGGGTCTGCGGACGCCAAGACATGGCTGAACCTGATCGACTGGGACATGCTGCGGGCGCTACTCACGCCGGAGACCGTCGATCTGGCTCTGACCACCGGGCGCGACATTGTGACGCGGGCGGTGGCGCTGCCGATCAAAGTCGATCACGCGCTCACCAGCCTGGAACGGGGCGAACTCGGCCTCCAGATGCATCCTGACGAGCGGCTGGAACGTCACCTCACCCGCATCGAGCGCACGGGCCGACAGATCGTGATCGGGCTGGTCTTCGGCAGCCTGGCGCTCTCCGGCACGCTGCTTTACATCAGCGGGGAGCACACCCTGGGCCTGGCTGGATTCGCCCTGGCGGGAATGACGCTGCTGGTGCTGTTGCTGCACCGAAAGGAGTGAAATTGCCCACAATCCAGCCAGACCGTATACTCATGGCAGCGTAACGCCTGCTCACTAGGCAGTGGTGGTTGCCCATGAGCATCCAGCATCTCGAAGGTCGCGTCCTCGGCCACTACCGCCTGCACGACGTGCTCGGCGTGGGCGGCATGGGCGTGGTCTACCGCGCCCGCCAGCTCAACCTCCACCGCGAGGTGGCCATCAAAGTGCTCTCGCCAGAGCTGGCCGCCGACCCGGACTACCTGGAGCGCTTCCACCGCGAGGTGAACACCGCCGCTGCCCTGGAACACCCCCATATCATCCCCATCTACGACTACGGGACTGAAGGCGACATCAGCTATGTGGCCATGCGCCTGCTCACCGGCGGCACGCTGGATCAACTGCTGAAGGCCCGCCAGCGCACGGGCGAGCCGCTCCCCTCCCTCAAGACCACTGCCACGCTGCTCACCCAGCTGGCCAGCGCCCTGGACTACGCCCACAGCCGGGGCGTCATCCACCGGGACATCAAGGCCAGCAACATCATGTTTGACGACCGGGGCGATGCCTACCTGGTCGACTTCGGCATCGCCAAGTTGATGGAGGCCACCAGCAGCCTGACCCGTACCGACACGGTGATGGGCACGCCAGCCTACATGCCGCCGGAGCAGTGGCGGGCCGAAGAACTCACGCCCGCCGCCGACCAGTACGCACTGGCCGTGGTGATCTACACTCTGGTCACCGGGCGGCTGCCGTTCGAGGCCCCCACGCCTCACGCCCTGATGTACCAGCATCTCAACCAGCCGCCGACGCCGGTCAAATCCCTCCAGCCCGCCCTGCCGGAAGCCATCGCCCGGCAGCTGGAGCGCGCCCTGGCCAAGCGGCCCGCCGACCGCTTCCCGACCGTGACGACTTTTGCTGCCGCCTTTGCGGCAGCCGTCAAGGGGCAGGAGAACACCCGTCCGCACCTGCCCCCGATCACGGCCACGGCCACCCCATCTCACGCCCGGCTGGCGACCACCACCCCGGTCCCGCCGCCCTCCCGCCCCTCCGTGGGACAAAAAGGGTCCCCTCCGCCGGCCCCCGCGCCGTCATACTCACCAGCCGGGCCGTCCCCGGTCTGGCCGCCGGTGTCCTACCCGCCCCCGGCCCGACGACCGCTCCACCGGCACACCCTGGTCTGGGCAGGCGGCCTGATCGTGCTGGTTGTGCTGGCCCTGATCCTGCTGGCGATGTCCCTGCCGGACCGGGGAGGCCCGCGCCAGCCGGCCACGCCCCAGACCCCGGAGGCCGTCCCATCAACACCCGCCGGAGCCAGCGTAACAACTGCCTTCACCCCAGAAATGTCGCCGACGATGCTCCCCCTCCCCGGCCAGGCTGCCGACGCCGCTGCGGTTGGCGCGGCACTGGCCCTGGCCGAGCCGTGCACGATCATCGTGCAGGACGACTTTACGGGCAACCGCTCGCCCCACAACTGGTACCTGGAAACAACCGACCGCTACTCCGTACACTTCGAAGAGGATGCCTACAAGTTGCAGATCAACCGCATGTCTTCCGGCGGCAGCGACCAGGGCGGCGGCGAGCCGACGCTGTGGGGCAGCCTGCGGGACTACTACCTGCGCAACGGGCGCGTCGAAGCCGTGATGCGGGCTTCCCATTTTTCGCCCTCGCCCGTCAGCCGCATGGGCCTCTGGCTGCGCTACCAGGACGCCAACCATTTCCTGGCCTTCATGATCCGCAGCGACGGCCACTACCGCATCGGTCGCTACGAAGACGGTTACACCGATCTGGTCGGCTGGACGTACACCGACGCCATCTGGAGCGGCGATCAGGTCCCCAACACCCTGCGCGTGGACTTCGCCGGGGATTCCTTTGACTTCACCATCAATGGGGTTTATGTCGCTTCCGGCACCGACGCCACCTGGGCCGAGGGACGGATCGCCTTCTTTGGCTCCTCCAGCCTGACCCCGGCGGATTATTACCTGGACTTCATCCGCGCCTGCGAGAGCTGACCCGGCTGAATGCGCCGACGGGTGGCCAACAAAAAGGGGTGGCATTGGGAAAACGCCACCCCCTTCCACCGATGTCAGGCCCCGGCCAGCGCGGCCCGTCAGTTCACTTCCACCTTAACTTTGGCCTTGCCCGTCGTGCTGACCGGCGGCTCCTCCTCTTCCGGCACCTCCAGCCGTTCGGCGATGCCCTCCAGCAGCACCTTAAACGACTTCTTGAAGTTGCGCTTGGCCTCGCGGCCATGCACCTTAAACCCTTCGGGGATCAGCGCCGCCAGCGCCATGCGCCCTTCTTCGGCAGCCAGCCGCTGGTAGCGCACAAACGCGTCCAGCACCGACTCGCCTTCCTGGCGGAGCTGCTCCTCTTCCTCGAGTCCGGCTTCTTTCGCCTTTGGCACCCGTTCTGCCTTCTTAGTCATGGTTCACCTCTGCAAAAGTGTGCTTTCCTGTTGGACGTTCACCTCTTTTTATTATACGCGCCAGTGGGGAAAGGGTTGCGGGGAACCGGCCTCAGTATCCCCGCTCCCAATCCACCACATTGATCATGTCCCGATGGGCGAGGTACCGCTGTAGGTTTTCCACAAAAACGTCGGTCGCTCTGGCCTGGTAGTCCGGCATGATACCGGCGATATGCGGGCTGATGATCAGGTTCGGAGTGTCCCACAGCGGGCTGTCTTCCGGCAATGGCTCAGTGGCAAACACGTCAAAGGCCGCGCCAGCGAGCGCCCCGGTCTCCAGCCCCTTGCGCAGGGCCTCCTCGTCCACGATGCCCCCGCGCGACAGATTGATCAGCACCGCGCCGGGTTTCATCGCCTTGATGGCCTCGGCGTTGAGCAGATTCTCTGTCTCCGGCGTCTTGGGCACCAGCACCACCACATAATCGCACTCCTTGAACATCGAGCGCAACGCCTGCGGCGGATACAGGCGGTTGGTGAGCACGCCATCCGGGTCGCCTGTGCCGGGCACCACGTACTCATCCCGGCTGGCTGGCTGCCGGACATCCCGTTTGGAGGCCAGCACTTCCATGCCAAAAGCGCGCGCCAGCCGCGCCAGCTCCCGCCCGATGCTGCCATAGCCGACGATACCCAGCGTCGCCCCGCGCAACAGTCGCGGCTCAAACAGCCTGGCGCGATCCTTCGGCCAATCGCGGGCCGCCTGGCGCTCGATCATCAGGGGAATACGATGGGCAAAGGCCAGCATCATCCCGATGGCCAGTTCGGCCATGGTCACGGCATGAATCCCGCTCACCGTGGTCAGGACCACTTCCCCATCCTCGAACAAAACGTTGCCCAGCATGGAGTCCACGCCCGCCGAGATCACCTGCACCCAGCGCAAATTGGGGGCCATTTCCCGGTCGGGGAACACGTTGTCCGTGAAGAGCACCTCCACTTCATCCCACATATCGGGGGGGATTTCGGTGGCGGAATGGGCATGGTGAACCATCACGTTCAACGTGGGTGAGACTGCCTGGATGCGCTGCACCAGTTCCTCGTCAGTCTTCAGCGTGATCAACACGGTGACCGGTTTATCCATGCAGCAGTTTTCCTCCGTTTGACGCCCTGGCGACGTGGCGCGGACCTCGCTCCATCCGCTCAGCCCCACCTTGAGGCTGCCCGCCTCACCAGCATAACATGTCGCGCCAGAAAGGACACCATCGGCGGCCCATCTCCGATCCGCCGTCCCTTCAGCCCTCACGACGGCCGGGGCCGTCCGCTCAACCGACCCACAGCCCGATCCCCATCCCCAGCGCCGTCAGGATCAGGCCGGTCCAGACCAGAGTATCGTCGCCATGTTGCAGGCCGACGTACAGCGGCGCAACCGCAACGACCGCCAGCAGCAGCGCCCCGCTCTGAATGGCCAGCTTGTGACTGGCCTGGAACGATTTCATCGCCATCTCCACGTGTCATCCACCAGGCGGATCACCGGGCGAGGCCCGGCCATGCGGCATATATGCCGCCCATTATACCGCCTCCCAGGGGCCAGCGGGTAAACGGTCGCCCGACCTAGCGCAGCCGTATAAACGCGCATCCGGCCTGTGTCTGGTGAGGGAAATTGCCCAGGGAGTCCGGCATCTGGTCCTCGCTCCCGCAGTAGGCATATACCACCGGCCCGGTCTCCTCTTGGGCACGGGACAGCGCTTCCTCCGGAGGCATGTCGTAGGTGATATCTCGAAAGGCGTAATAGGCCAGCGCCGGGGTCAGATAGGGCATGTCGGTCCAGACGAGATCGCCGGTTGTGGTCTGCGCGGCGAAGGCCCCAGCCAGCTCCAGGGGGTAATAGACGCCCTCCACTTTTTCCAGCAGGTAATGGTCGCCGGAGGCGTGAAACAGCCCCGTGATGGTGGCGCTGCTGAAGCCGCCCATCACCACCAGCCCGATCAGCAGCGGGCGTACCAGGCGTTGACGGCGTTGGCTCGCCCAGCCATAGGCAAACGCGGCAGACGCGGCCATCGCCAGCGAGGGGGCCAGATAAATTTTGTAGTAGTCGTGGACATAACTGGCGTTGCGGAACGCCAGCAGATAGGCCAGCCCGGCCATGAGCAATATGGCTAACATCTCCCTGGCGCGGCGGGAATCGCAGCGGAAGGCAGGAGCGATTCCGGCCAGCCCGACGATGACCAGGCTCGGCGTGAACGCGGGCGCGGCATGGGTGATCTGGCGCAGGACAAACTGAGAAATGGTGAACGGCTCGCTGCCCCGTCGGAAGGACTGATCGCTCGCCCGCCATAAAAAGGTATCCAGCAGGTCGGGGAGCGTGCCCGGCCACTGCCGCTGGTAGTAGCCGATCAGGGCGACCACCGCCAGCAGCGTGATCACGCCCACCAGAAAAACATCGCGTCGTTGCCGGCCCCTGCCTGCCCACAGGCCCAGCAGTACGAACCCTCCCACGAACATGACCGCTGCCCAGGATGTCCAGGCCGCCAGGATGCCCAGCGCTGCCAGCGCCCGCCAGCGCCCGCGCCTGGGACGGGCCAGCCAGTCTACCAGCATCACCGCCAGGAGCATGATCACGGCCAGCGAAGGGGCCTCGTGGTTGGGCATCCGCCCGAAGTACAGCATCATGGGGGTAAAGGCATAAAACGCCGTGGCCCACCCCGCCCGGCGCCAATCATACAGGCGGCAGGCCAGCGCATAAAAGGCGGCAATGCTGATCAGCGTGGCGCTGATCGCCACCCAGCGGGCCGCCGCCTCGTGAAAACCAAAAACCGCGCTCGCCAGCGCCACCGACCAGACGATCAGGGGCGGATGATGGCCGTAATACTGAAAGGTGTCCGGCGTGGCCGGGCCGGGGTTGATTACCGGCATCAGGCCCAGCGTGCCCGCGCCGTAGAGCTGATAATTCCGCACGGCGGCACTGATCCAGGCCCCGTTCGATTCATAGTGTCCGAACCAGGGCGCATCCAGGCGGACGGTCAGGATGGCCCAGGCGACGAGCAGCAGCAAAACCGGTCCAGCGGGCGTGGGCCGCCGTCTGGACGAGGCCATACGGTCAGGCCCTGTCAGCAGCCCGCTCACCGCGCCCGATCCCTCACCAAGTCAGCCAGCGCCTGCCACTGGGCCGCGTCCCAGTAGCGGCGGGCCGCCCCGGAGGGCGACGGCAGCACGAAGACCAGCGACTCCCCGATTGGCTCCGGCTGGCAGCCATAGCCAATCCGGCGGCCATAATACTCCCCCCCGGCCCGCTTGCTGGTGAAGGCCACGACCGCCGGCCGGTAGTGGATGATCTTAGCCCGGAAGCCAGGCACGTCAAAGGCTGCCGGGGACAGCGTCGCGTCCACGCCGGATTCGACCTTGACCAGATCGGTCAGCCCGATGCCGTAGCGGGGCAGCGCTTGAAAGTCCGCCGGTTGGAGCCGGAGCGGGGTCAAACCGACGCTGTGCAAGGTCCGCCAGAAGGCATTACCTGGATTGGCGTAATAAGCGCCCAGCCGGGCGGAGACAGCGCTGGCCGCCGTGCCGCAGAACACCACCTTCAGGCCCGTCTCCAGCACATCCGGCAAGATCATGGCCGTCTTCTCCAGGGCGTCAGGATCATATCAGTCAGTCGTCGGCCAGGCAGCGGGACGCTGGCCGCCTGACCATGGTATAGTCTAAACAAACTCAGCCGCCGGCACGAGTCAGGGATACCACCACGCCATCATGGGCAAATTCTGGAACAGAGGGTTCACGGCGGCGCTTTTCGGCCTGGGCCTGGTCGGGCTGATCCTGCTGGCCCAGGCCATCGGGCGACTGATCCCCGCCAGCTACGCCGGTCTGTTCGTCTACGTCTCCCGGCAGGACGTGCGCCGGACGTTCACCGAGCCGGTTTTCCGGGGCCGTTGGTACGAGGTCAGCAACCTCGAACTCCTGCTGGGCAGCGTTGACGGCGGCGAGCCGCGCCCCCTCGCCGCCGATCCGGCCACCGATCACCGACCGAGCCTCTCGCCGGCCGGGGCGCTCATCGCCTTTGAAAGCGACCGCGACGGGAACTGGGAGATTTACCTGACGGACCCCCGTGGCAGCCCACCGGTCAACCTGACCCGCCACCCCGCCGCCGACATCTATCCGGCCTGGTCGCCCGCTGGGAGTCTGATCGCCTTCCTCTCCGACCGTGACGACATGCTCTCACAACTGTACGTCATGGAGCCGGACGGACGCCACGTGCGGCTGCTGACTGACGGGTCTGGCATGGTCTACGGCACGCCGGCCTGGTCGCCGGATGGGACGCGCATCGCCTTCGCCACCGCCCAGCAGTTCACGAGCGAGACCCCCAACACGCTGTCGATCATCACGATTGCCAGCGGCGAATGCGTCACGCTGGCCGCCCACACGCCCGGCATCCTGAACATGGACTGGTCGCCGGATGGCCGCCGGCTCGCCTACCAGACGAACCAGTGGGGGGCCAGCCGCCTGTACATCATCGACGCGGAGGGGGGCACTCCCGCTGAGCCGCTGGCCGACGCGGCCTGGGGCGGGAACACCCTGCAAGCCCTGGCCTGGCCGCGCTGGTCGCCGGATGGCCGCTTCCTGGCTTTTCAGGCCCACGTCAGCGATGCGTTTGAAGTTGACATCTTCACCCTGGAAGTCGCCAGCGGTCGGCTCCGCAACCTGACGCAAAGCCCGGGCAACGACGCCAACCCGGCCTGGTCAGCGGATGGGAGCCACCTCCTGTTCCAGTCCTGGCGGTCGCAGCCCGGCGGGGCGGAGATTTACCTGATGCGCCTGCCCGATGACCCGGATGCCCCCGACCAGGAGGTCCGCCGCCTGAGTCATCACCCCTACGACGACTGGGAGCCGCTGTGGCTGCTGGCTGGGCCGTAGGCCGCGCCAGGCCGAGACGCGGACGAGACGTGTCTCACGCCAGCGGTCCTCAGTACCCCAGGCGCAGGAAGATGAAAGCCAGCCCGGCAATCAGGGCCAGCAGCGCGCCGCCGTAAAGCAGCAAGCGCCGCAGCACCGTCCCCTCGTCGCCGCCCAGCCCGACCGTGCTCGCGCCGACGATGATCTTGGCCGGGGCCAGCAGGCTGGCGATGGCCGCTGCGGCCGTCTGCGCGCCCAGGACCATGGTCACGCTCAGGCCCATGAGAATCGCCGTATCCCGTTGCAGCGCGGCGAAGACGGCGTTGGAGTTGGTGTTGCTGCCGGTCATAAACGCGCCCAGCGCGCCGATGGCCGTCGCCACGAAAGCGTAGAGGTCCGGCGGCACCGTCCCGGCCATCCACTCCGCCAGCGCCCGCGTCATGCCCGCGCAGGTCATGATCGTCGCCATACCGACCATCGACAGGATGCCCAGTGCCGGGCGAATGCCCTGGGTGAGCGTGTCGGCGAGGATAGCCCGCCCCGCGCCGGGACGGTAATAACCCCGTCGGCGATAGACCCCATAGGCAATGACCGCGCTGTAGACCAGCACCGCGCCCGCATGTTCGAAGACCCTGATCCCCAGGTCAGGGGCCGCGGGCGTGATCCATCCCAGGGCAGTGGTGACTTCCGGCAGCGGCAGGGTGATCTGGACCTGCCCGAAAAAATCCTTGACCGGCCCGATACCCTTGATCAGGAAGGCCAGGACCACCAACACCGCGTACCCCGCGATGGCCAGTGCAAACGAGGGAACGGGGCGATCTCCCCCGGCGTGCCCCGGATTGTCGGCGGGGGCGACCGCCGAGGCGCGAGTTGACTCCACCGCCAGCCCCTGCCCGCGCCGGTAGAACGGCCAGCGCGCCACCCACAGCCCGACGACCAGCGCCGCCAGACTGCCGCCCGCCGCGCCGATGTTCCACAGACCATTGGTTGCCAGGGCGTACTGCCCGGCAGCCATCACCCCGCCGATGACCAGAGTAGCTGGCAGCGCCCGCCGCACCCCGCGCCACCCGGCATACGCGTGGGCCGCCAGCAGCCCACAGCCGAACGCCGCCGCCCCCAGCAGGATGGCCGCCGGTGGGGCCAGCCGATCGGGGTCCATGCCGGTCACGCCGATCAGGGCGATGAACGACGAGGCCAGCGAGCCAAAAGTCACCGCCCAGGCGTGCCCGATGGATGGCACGACCACGGCGGCCAGCGGCGTCAGGCCCAGCCCCACCAGCAGCGGCGCGGCCACCGCCACCGGCACGCCGAAGCCGCCCACCCCTTGCAGAAATGAGGTGAACACCCAGCCGAGCAACAGCACACGCAGCACGTCGTCGCCAGTCAGGCGGGTGAACCAGGCGGCGATCACCTCCAGCGCCCCGGCTTTCTCCACCACGTGATAAAGCAGCAGCGCCGCCCAGACGATGTACACCACGTCCACCGTGAGGATCAGCGAGCGGACGTGCGCGCTGCCGATCACGTCCAGGCCAGCCCCGAACCGCCAGGCGGCGATCACCAGCGCCACAAACCACCCCGCCGGGCCGGCCTTGCTGCCCCCCCAGCGGCAGCCGACCATCAGGATCAGCACGGTCACCGGAGGGACAGCCGCCAGCAGCACGTCCCAGGGAGCCAATGTCATAGTGCTATGACCTTTGACTAATCATCAATCAATAAGGAATCCCGCAACCGCTTGATAAACATATCGCACGCCTGTTCTTAATGGAAGCGCAGGGATTCCGTAGGCTGAGCGTAGGGCAATCGTCAGGAAAATCCGATAAAGATGGACTAGTATAATAAACGAAGGGCGAAATCTCTTCTTCTCCTCCTTTTTGACAGCGACCCGGGGTTCGGCGTCCCCGGGTCTCGTCGTTTCTGCGACCGCCCCAGTATACCGTCCTCTGAGGTTTTCCGCCGCCTTCCCGCCCGCCGCCAGTCCTGGCTGCCGCGCCCAACCCCGCAGTTCCGCCGCCATTTTATGGTACAATCCGGCCCATGAACGCCCTGCCCCGCCACTTCTACGACCGGCCCACCGTCCAGGTGGCCCGCGACCTGCTGGGCTGCCTTCTGGTCCGCACGCTGGATGGCCGGCGCATCTGCGGGCGGATCGTGGAGACCGAAGCTTACGTCGGGCCGCAGGACCAGGCCAGCCATTCCCGGCACGGGCACACCGCCGCCAACGCCGTCATGTTCGGCCCGCCGGGCCACGCCTATGTGTACTTCACCTATGGCATGCACTGGCTGCTCAATGCCGTGACGGAAGCGGAAGGTCACGGCGCGGCGGTGTTGCTGCGCGCCATCGAGCCGCTAGAGGGCCTGGACCTGATCGCCGCCCACCGACCGGGCCGCCCTCGCCATGAATGGACCTCCGGCCCGGCCCGGCTGACCAAAGCCCTGGCCATCGACCGCGCCTTCAACGGCGCTGACCTGACCAGCGGGCCGCTGATCATCGTCCCCGGCGCGCCAGTGCCCGATGGCGATATCCAAAACGGGCCGCGCATCGGCATCGCCGCCGCGCCGGAGCCCTGGCTATCGGCCCCCTATCGCTTCTGGATCGCCGGGAACCCTTACGTATCGAAACCGCGCTGAGGGCGTTGTATAATCGATACTGCCACTCACCTTAAAAGGAGCCAAAAATGGGGTTGCTGGATGGAAAAAATGCGCTGATTTTTGGGGTCGCCAACAACCGTTCTATCGCCTGGGGCATCACCCAGAAGCTGCACGCCGAAGGGGCCACCATCGGCCTCAGTTATGCCATCCCGGAACTGGAGAAGCGTGTGTTCCCGCTGGCAGAGGAGATCGGCTGCACCTTCGTGGAGCGGGCCAACGCCAATGACGACGCCGAACTGGACGCCGTCTTCGCCAAGGCGAAGGAGCGCTTCGGTCGCCTGGACGTGCTGGTCCATGCCATCGCCTACGCCGGGCGCGAGGAGCTGAGCGGTCTGTATCTGAACACCAGCCGCGAGGGCTTTAAGGTCGCCCTGGAAACCAGCACGTACAGCCTGGTGGCGCTGGCCCAACGCGCCGTCCCGTTGATGACCGACGGCGGCAGCATCATCACCCTCACCTACTTCGCCGCCGAGAAGGTCATGCCTCGCTATAACGTGATGGCCGTCGCCAAGGCCGCCCTGGAGTGCTCGGTCCGTTACCTGGCCGCCGAACTCGGCCCGCAAAACATCCGCGTCAACGCCATCAGCGCCGGGCCGATCAAAACCCTGGCCGCCGCCGGGATCGCCGGGTTCCGCCTGATGCTCAAGTACAGCGAGGAGGCCGCCCCGCTGCGCCGCCACGTCACCCAGGAGGATGTGGCCAACACCGCCCTGTACCTGGCCTCGGAGCTGGGCAGCGCCGTCACCGGGGAGATCATTTACGTGGACGCGGGTTATAATATCCTCGGTCTGACCATGACCAACGAACAACGGGAGCAGTTCAACCTGGAATAGGCCGCCGCCGCGTCACCGGTGCGCGGACAAATGGAGTCAAGGATGATGAGCAACAAATATCTCTGGCCCTGGGGTTCCGGGCTGGTGGCCCTGGGCCTGAGCCTGGTTGTCGCGCTGGCCCTGCCGACCGTCCAGGCCCAGACCGGCGGCGCGACCTTCACCGTCGCCCAAACCAGCACCGAATCGCATTATCCGCGCGGCATGACGTTTACCATTCAGGCCACCAGCAGCGCCGGGGACATCACCCGCGCCACGCTGTTCGTCGTGCTGCGCACCGGCAACCGCGAGCGGGCCAACGGCGAGTTTGACGCCGAACAGGGGGTGTGGTCCGCCCGCTTCCGCGAGACGGGTGGTCTGCCGCCCTGGATCGACTTTACCTACTACTGGCTGCTCACCGACAGCGCCGGCAACACCTTCGAGACCGAGCCGGGGTACGCCATCTACGAAGACCTCACCCGGGAGTGGTTCCACCTGGATACCGAGGACATCACCCTGCACTGGTTCGGCTTCCCGGAGGAGTTCGGGGGGATGGTTGCCCAGGCCATGGCCGACATGCGAGAAAAATTTGCCGCCGGCTGGGGCCGCCTGCTGAGCCACAAACCCATCGCCGTCTTTTTCCCGGATCGTGAATCCTGGGACGAGTTCAGCGCTGGCGGCAGCAACTCGCGAGCGGCGGGCTTCACCAACAGCGGCTGGGGTTATTCGGTGCAGCGGCTGGCCGACGAGGAGCCGCCCGAATTCCTGATGGAGTGCGTGGAACGCTGGGGCCATCCCCGACACCGTCCGATGGAATGGCGCTTGCAGCGCGGCGTGACCACCGTCGTCCACGAGATCACCCACATGTACCAGAGCGACTTCCGCGTCGGCGGCCCCGACTGGTGGACGGAGGGCCAGGCCGACTACTTCGCCTGGCTGACCGGCCTGGACGCCGACCCGGCTGACCGTCTGGCCAACCTGCTGACCGTGACCGACGACTTCCCCACCCTGCAGGGGCCGGGGCCGGACCTGGCGCTGGTGGTCATGGCGGCGGATAGCTGCAACGCCCTGGGCTACGACATGGGCAATAACTTCATCCGCTGGCTGCTGGATAACTACGGTGGCCTGGAGACTCATGCCCGCCTGGTGGACGTCCTGCCCGGCCGCAGCCTGGACAGCGCCCTGGTCGCCGTCACCGGCAAGACGCTGCTGGAGCTGGAGAACGAATGGCGCGCCTCCTGGGGACTGGGGCCGGTCGAGGCGCTGCCCACCCCGACGCCGTTCGTCCTGCCCACCGCGCCGCCGATGGTGCTGCCCACGCCCGCGCCCATGGTCCTGCCCACGGCGTCCGGGGGCAGTTAGCGCCCGACTGCGACCATCTAATGGCTGAAGAGGGAGCGCCCGCTCCCTCTTTTTGTGGCCGCAGGGGCCGCTCAACTGGACAGTAAAACCTGACGCCGGGCCTGAGGCCGGGCTGAAGCCGTCAGGCGATGGCCTCCACCCGTGCCTCGACCAGGCGGAAGTTGGCGCGTAGTTTATCACTGTCCTGTCGTTTGGGGGTCTCGGAGACTTCCTCCACCAGCGTGACAGTCACGCCCAGGTTGGGCAGGCGGTAGCGGGTCAGAATCTCGTGCCCCACCCCCACGCGCAGCATCAGCAGTTCCGAGTCAGGGTCCAGGCGGCGGATATGGCCGCGCGCCCGGTTGACCTTCATCTTGACCAGCTTATCGGCCAGCTCCTGCATCTGGGCCTCAGACAGTTTTTCCAGCGTTTTGGGCATAATGCGCCTCGCTCCTGCGGTCAGGGATCGTGGCTATCGCAGCCGGGGATTCGCGTTAGAATTGTAGCACAGCGCCGCCTGTCATGGGGAGGGGCCGCCGTGTTGCCCAGCGACGCCTACACCGTCTCCAGCC
>DAOTXK010000109.1:0-5416 GCA_034435395.1 Anaerolineae bacterium
GCTTGAAGGTCGCCCGTAACGCCGATAACCTGGAGGTCATGGGTACGCATCAGCCGCAGGACCAGAGCGCGCCGCACCGCCGCATTATCGTCCACCACCAGCACGCGGACAGGTTGGTTACTCATGCGCCCTCCCTTACCCTAACTGCCAGCACAACCGACGCTGCATCATCAGCGGTCATGTTGTGTTCACTATAGCAGGCGTCTTAGGGAAAGTGGGAGTGACGTTCATCCCCGCCTAAGTGGACGGGCATCATCCACCGCTGTTAAGATGCCCGATAATCCTTGCGGAAGGGGAGGATAGCCTTAATCGTCGTCCCTTCGACCGGTTTGGACTCAATTTCGAGCTGGCCGCCCACCGCCTGCGCCCGCAGGGTCATGTTAGAGAGGCCATGCCCCAACAGTTGATCGACCTGCGAGGGATCAAAACCAACGCCGTTGTCATACACCCGCAGGCACACGTGATGATCCAGGCGCTCCACCACGACGCGCAATTCCGTCGCCCCGGCATGTTTGGCGGCGTTGGCCAGCGCCTCCTGGGCAATATGGAACAGCGCAGTGCTGGTCCCCTCATCCAGCACCTGCTCGATGCCACTGTCCATGTTTAGCTGGATCTCCACCAGCGCATTGGCGCGAAACTCGCGCACCAGCTGGCGCAGGCTTTCCCCCAGATCGCGGGCCTGCATACGCTGCGGGCGCAGGTCCATGATGTAATTACGGATGTCACGAATCGTCTGGTTCAGCGCGTCAATGGCGTAGCGAAGCCGACTGGCCGCTGCTTCCGGCTCATCCTCCAGCAGCAGCATGCTATGCTCCAGCGTCAGGCCGACCGCGTAGATCGACTGGATGATCCCATCGTGCAGGTCCATGCCGATGCGTTCGCGTTCTTCCAGCACGGCCAGGCGGCGGACCTGCTGGTACAGCCGGGCATTCTCAATGGCCACCGCCGCATAGGCTGCCAGCGTCTCGATGATCGACTGATCCTCATCGGTGAAGGGGGTGCCATCCGCTTTGTCACACAGATACAGGCTGCCGAGAACCTCGCCCCGGGCCACGATTGGCACACCCAGGAAACTGGTCATCACCGGATGGTTGGGGCAGAACCCGACCGAATGCGGCGACTGGCGGATGTCATCCAGCCGGATCGTCTGGGGGAACTTCTGGATAAGCCCCAGCAGCCCCTTGCCTTCCGGCGGGTGCGGCATCCGCTTGATCTCGTCTTCAGTCATGCCCTCAGTGATGAACTGCTCCAGGCCGCCCCGGATACCGGGCACGCCCAGGGCGGCATAACGCGCCCCGACGAGTTCTTTGGCGGTCTTGACAATCGTCTCCAGCGCCCGCTGCAAGGACAATTCCGAGGTGATGGTCAGCGCCGCCCGGTGGATGGCGCTCAGCGTTTGGTCGGCAATCGGAGCATCACGGTTCTCAGCAGCCATCAAAATCCCCAACTTCCATGCTCAGCAACTTCAGAACACCGAGCGATCCCAGGTCCAGCGAAGCAAGGCACCAAAAGTCGCCAGGTCGGTATCGCCGCTGATGCGCACGCGCGGCATCAGCAAAATTCCGTCGGTGGTATGCTCCACGCCGCCCTCGGTCGTCACCGCCGCCCAGATGGCAGAGGCGCGCAACAGTTCAAGCACGGCGTCGTCCCAGCGCCCGGCGGGATAACAAAACAAACGGGGACGACGCCCGGTATGGGCTTCGATGCTCTCGATGCTGCCCAGGATTTGATACACCAGAAAGGACGGCTCGCGGCCCCGCAGGTCCAGATGGTCTTTGGTGTGGCTCTCAATGCTCATCCCGGCCCGCATCATCTCGCGCGCCTGCTCCCAGGAGAGGTACGCCGGGTGGCCTTCATCCAGCCGCGTGGTGACCACAAAGAAGGTCGCCGTATAGCCAAATTCCTTCAGGACAGGAAACGCTTCGTAGTAGGCGTCCGCGTACCCGTCATCAAAGGTCAACACCACCGACTGGGGCGGCAGGGGCGTTCCCCAGCGCAGCGCCAGATTAAGATCGTACAGACTGATGACCCGGTAGCGGTGGTCGGCCAGATACTGCATCTGCGCCCGGAAGTGCTCCGGCGTCACGGAGAGATCGCGCCGATAGGCGTCGGCCTCTTCGGGCGGCGTGCTGACGTAGTGATACATCAGGATGGGCACGGCGATGCGCCGCAGCGTGCCGTCGCCCCCACCCCCATCAGCGACGCTGGCATAGCGGATGAGCACATCGTCCGTCTCACCAGCCACCGCCCCCCCACCGCCCATCACTCCCGACGGCAGCCCAACCGGGTTGACAATGGTGACCGCAGGCCCAGGCGTGCGGGTGAACACCGGGCCAGGCCACGTCGCCGTCGGCAGGGGCGGGGTCGCCGTTCCGGGGGAACGAACCCCGTCCACACGGGCGTCGGGCGGCGTCGCCGTCCCGACCGCAGCCAGCACACTCATCTGGTGCTGCCGGACGCCTGCCACGGCCAGCACCGTGACCAACACCACGATCCCTACACCGGCCCTGAGCGGCGGACTGGCGCGATAATGAGAGTCAAGGGCCATAATGGTAATGTAACCCTGGCATCCCGGCTTTGACGGTCCCGCCGGGCACAAAAAACGAACATCGTCGGCGTCTGTCACGCCCAGCGCCTGTAATTATACACCTGCGCGGTCAAAATTCCGAGGGTCTCCCGCTCTGACGGCCAGTTCCCAGCGCCAACCTTTTCAGAAAATCCCCACCCTGCGTTATGATAAACGCGCATTCGCCAGATGGATGGCCAGACGAACCATGCTCCCTGAGAACGACATCACTGTACCGCCCCACGAACAACTGCCGCCACCGTCGGGCCATGGTGCGACCCCTCCCTCCCCACCGGAAGAGTCTCCGCGTCCGCCCATCCACCCCGACGTGTTGGTCCGGGCAGGGATCGGGCTGGGCCTGGTGATGGTGGCTATGGCGGTGGCCTGGGTGAATCTGTTCCGCCGTGGGGATATCTGGCAGATGCTCAGGCCGCCGGACGCCTGGCAGTTGCTGCCGGGGCTGCTGGCGGGGAGCCTTTTCGCCGGGGTGATCTGGGCGCTGGGCCACCGCCTGGAAGCCACCCGGCAGATCGTCGCCCTGCTGGAACGAAGCCTGGACCTCAACGCCATTGAGTTGCGCCATGTGGTCGTCTTCAGTCTGCTGGCCGCTTTCCCGGAGGAACTGCTGTTCCGGGGAGCCTTGCAGCCGGAGGTCGGCCTGGTTATGGCCGCTGTCGTGTTCGGCGCGCTGCACGCCCTCACCCGGCTGTACTTTTTGTACGCCACGTGTGCCGGTTTGCTGTTAGGCGTGTTATATCACCTGGGCGGCACGCTGTGGATGCCGATTGGCGCGCACTTTGCCGTCGACCTGGTGATGTTTTTCCTGCTCTTGCAGCGGCACCACCACTTCATCGACTGAAACGGGCATCGCCAGGAAGCCGCTGGCAGGAGCGCTTGGCCCATCCGTCCACCGCCAGCGATGCGCCCCCTGGCCGGTTAGCGTATACAGACACGAAAGAGTGCAGAGAGATGAGTAAAGTCCGTGTGGCCATAATCGGCGTGGGCAACTGCGCCTGTTCGCTGGTGCAGGGAGTCCACTTCTACCAAAACGCCGCCGAAGACGAGCCGGTCCCTGGCCTGATGCACGTCAACCTGGGCGGCTATCATGTGCGCGACATCGAGTTTTCCGCCGCTTTTGACATCGACGTGGAGAAAGTCGGCAAAGACCTCGGCCAGGCCATTTGGGCCGGGCAGAACAACACCATCCGCTTCGCCGACGTGCCGGAGTCGCTGGGCGTGCCGGTGCATCGCGGCATGACGCACGACGGGCTGGGGACCTACCTGGCGCAGAAGATCACCAAGGCCCCCGGCCCCACCGACGCCATCACCGAGATTCTGCGGGACACCAAAACCGACGTGGTGGTCAATTTCCTGCCGGTGGGCAGCGAGCAGGCCACCAAATGGTACGTCGAGCAGGTCCTGAACGCCGGCTGCGCCTTCGTCAACGGCATCCCGGTGTTCATCGCCCGTGAAGCGTACTGGCAGAAGCGCTTTGCAGAGCGCGGCCTGCCAGTCATCGGCGATGATGTCAAGAGCCAGGTCGGGGCGACCATCGTCCACCGCGTGCTGACTAACCTGTTTAACGATCGGGGCATCCGGCTGGTGCGGACCAGCCAGCTCAACGTCGGCGGCAACATGGACTTTTACAACATGCTGGACCGCAGCCGCCTGGAGAGCAAGAAGATCAGCAAGACCAACGCCGTCACCAGCCAGCTCCCTTATGAACTGCCGCCCGAAAACGTGTACATCGGCCCCAGCGACTACGTGCCCTGGCTGACCGACCGCAAATGGGCGCATATCCGGCTGGAAGGCGAAGCCTTCGGCAACGTGCCATTGACCATCGAGTTGAAGCTGGAAGTGTGGGATAGCCCTAACAGCGCCGGGGTGATGATCGACGCGCTGCGCTGCGCCAAGCTGGCCCTGGACCGGGGCCTGAGTGGGGCGATTGAAGCCCCCAGCGCCTACTTCATGAAGTCGCCGCCCATCCAGCACCCCGATGATGTCGCCCGCGACATGGTGGAAGCCTTCATCGCCGGAACCAAGCCGGGCAAATCCCGGAAAGGCTGACCCGCAGCCCGCTGATACCACCCGATCCAACAGAACAGGGGCGCGCCTCGTCGCCCCTGTTGGCGGGATGCCACCCTGCCTGCCTACTCGTACTTCCCATTCCAGTTGGCGAGGGTGTTCTCCTGCGGGATCAGGTCCAGCCGGTGGCCGACAAGCTCAAACGCCTTGAGGGCGCGATCCAGATGTTCCTGCCGGTGGGTGGCCATGTAACTGGTGCGGAGCAGACTTCGGTTGGGCGGCACGCCGGGCGGGATCACCGGATTGGTGTACACGCCCTCCTCCACCAGCGCCATCCAGGCCAGCCCGGTGCGGTACATCTCGCCGATGATGATCGGGATGATGGGGGTGTTGCTGGTGCCGGTGTCATAACCCAGATGCTTGAACCCGGACATCATATACCGGGCATTGCGCCACAGGTTCTCGACGTGCTCCGGCTCGCTTTCGATGATGTCCACCGCTGCCATCACCGTCGCCAACAGGGAGGCGGGCAGCGCGGCGCTGAAGATCAAGGAGCGCGCATGGTGCTGGATATAATGAATGATCGGCTCATCACCGGCAATAAAACCGCCGATGGCGGCGAAACTTTTGCTGAACGTCCCCATGATCAGGTCAACTTCGTCGGTCAGGCCAAAATGGGCCGCCGTGCCGCGCCCGTTGCCGAGCACCCCCATGCTGTGGGCATCATCGACCATGATTCGCGCGCCATAACGCTGGCAGATCGCCACGATCTCCGGCAGCGGGGCGATATCCCCGGCCATGCTGTACACGCCGTCCACCACCACC
>DAOTXK010000110.1:0-3336 GCA_034435395.1 Anaerolineae bacterium
GGACCGGCCATGAGCTGCTGTTCAAAGCGCCGAAGGGGACCGGTGCCGAAGTCATCGACGCCGACCGCGATGCGACCGACAATAGCTTCCAGGGCAAGATTTACCAGTGGCTCAAATTACGTTTCGCTGACGGGCGCGAGGCCTGGGTGCGGGACGATCTGGTCGATCTGGAGCCGGGGGATTTTTCCGCCTTTGGCTATGGCGTGGTGACCCGACGGACGCTGGCCTTCGCGCTGAGCCGCGATGAGTCCCGGCGGCCCACCCCTGCCGAGTCGACCTATCCCCCGCCCCTGACGCGGGAAGCGGCAGTCGACGCGCCGCCCGTCCAGCCCGCCCCAGCCCCGACTCCGGAGCAGCCGCCGCCCCCGGCAGAAGCGGAGCCGCCCGGCTGTACCGTCACTGTCATCGGCGGGCGCACCGAGGCCAGTGTGCGCGCCGGGCCATCGACCAGCTACCCCGCCGTGACTCACATGCCGTTGGGGGCGTCCTCGCCCGCGCTGGAAGTCCGATCGGAGGACGATGGGGGGGAGCGTCGGTGGGTGCGGGTCCGGCACGAAGGGCGGGAGGGCTGGGTTCGCGAGGAGCTGCTGCACGTTGAGGGGGTCGACTGCGCGGCGGTAGGGCTGGCGACGGCTGGCCGGTACCCCGCGCCGATGGCCCTGGGCCGGTACTGGTGGGTGCGCGGCTTCACCGGGCCGTTACCCAACCACCCCGGCTGGGACCTCGGCGCGGAGCGGGGGGAACCGGTGCGGTGCGGCCCGCGCGGCGGGGTGGTCCTCACGGCCTTCCGGGCAGCCAAGCCGACGCCGGATAAACCCCGCACGCTCGATCACGGCCTGTCCCTGGGCGATCCCGGCGTGTTCAGCAACCCCGGCTGGGGCTATGGCTACGGGCACTACGTCATCGTGCGCTACGCCCACGATCGGCTGCCAGAGGCAACCCAGGCGCAACTGGCGGCCAGGGGACTGGCGGGCGCGGCCATCTCGGTGATGTACGCCCACCTCAACTCGGTGGAGGTGCCCCAGGGCCAGACGCTCACCGGCGGGCAGATCATCGGCACCTGCGGCACCACCGGCAATTCCGAGGCCGAGCACGTCCACCTGGAAATCCGGGCGCACCAGAATCCCCACGAGACCAGCTGGGCGCGTATGGCCGGCGGCCTGCTGGACCCCGGCGTGCTGTTCGCCCGGTAGAGGGCGGAGGGGGGCAGCCTTACCTCACCCCTAAATCCCCTCTCCGCCAGCGGAGAGGGGACTTCACCGGCGGATGGTCTTCTTCTCCGAGTTATGGCGATCAGGCTGGAGACAGCGTAGAGACCGTCGTCCCCATCCCATTCTCAGTCAGGCGAATCTCGCGGATCGGGAGTTGCGCCTGATCTGGAGTCCGGTCAAGGGGGCATCCGGCGAACGCGCCCGGCATTGGCGGCGAATGGCGGCGGCGACCACACGATTTTTTCGCCGCAATAGTTCCCATCCAGGCGCAGGATGCGCTTGCCACCAGATAGCCACCGCATGATAGCACAAATATTCTATTCGTGCGGTTAGAATCGGCAAACGGTGGGGCATTGGTGGCGTGAAAAGGCTGCTTTGAACCGCCTGGCGCGATCCGGGCGGTTTTTGGGGGGAACCTGCGCTACAACCTGGAAAAGGGGCATCCGAATCGCCGTCAGAGTTTCCGGTCGGGATGGGAGACGGGAAAGGTTCCGCTTCATCCATCGTTGGGCCACAACCTGTTCACTGCAAATCCGTATAGATAAATGTTGGCCCTGAGGTCGCGACCCATGGCGGTATTCGCCGGGAGATCGGAATAGAGCCATGAAGTACAAAAGCGTTGTGGTGACCCAAAGAGGAGGCCCGGAAGTGCTCCAGGTCGTTGAGAATGACCTGCGCGCACCGTCAGCCGGGGAGGTCCGCATCAAAATCCTTGCTGCGTCCGTGTGCCGGCCTGACATTACCGTCCGCACCGGGGAAGCACTCTACAGCGGCACACCACTGGGACAGAAGATACCGTTTGTGCCGGGTTACTCCATCATCGGTGTCGTGGATGCGGTGGGCGAAGGCGTGACCGCCGTCGCCGAGGGTGAGCGGGTAGGCGCTTTGACGGTGGTCGGCGGCTACAGCGAATACCTGTATTGGAGGAGTGACCGGCTCATTCCCGTCCCTCTCACGCTGGACCCGGCGGAAGCCGTCACGCTGATACTCAATTATGTTGTGGCTTACCAGACGCTCCACCGGTCGGCCAAGGTCAAGGCCGGGGACAAGGTACTCATCATTGGCGCGAGCGGCGGGATTGGAACCGCCCTCCTGCAACTGGGCAGGGTGGCCCATCTCAAAATGTACGGCCTGGCCTCCCGGAGCAAGCACCACGTCCTGATCGAACACGGGGCGACGCCGGTTGATTACCACACGCAAGATTTCGTGGACGTGATCCGGCAGGCGGAACCGGATGGCCTCAATGCGGTGTTTGATGGGATGATGCGCCTCGACTACATTCGGCGGGGATTGTCGCTGCTGCGGCGGGGCGGCACGCTGGTGAGCTACGGGGAACCCGCCGGGTTTCGCGCTCTGTTTCGCATCCTGGCGACACTCCTCGCGGTCAACCTGCTGCCGAATGGCAAGTCTTTCAAGCTGTATGGCACATCTTCCTATTTTGTGTTTGACAAGCGCCCGTTTCTGGAAGACTGGGCCACCCTCTTCAAGCTGCTGGAAGAAGGTCGGATCAAACCGGTCATCATGAAGAAGTTTCCCATTCTGGAAGCGGCCCAGGCCAATGCGCTACTGGAAAGCGGCCAGGTCGTCGGCAACGTCGTTTTGGTCGCGCCGGAACTCCTGTAGGGCTTTTGCCAATCATCTGGGGGGAAAAAATGAGTTCGATCCAATCACGACTGGCCATCGCCGGAGTGCTCTTCATCGCCATCTTTGTTTCCGGCTACTGGTTGAAGGGTATCGGGAAGCCGTATAACGTGGCCCTCCTTACCGTTCACAAGCTCATCGGGCTGGCGGCGCTCATCTTTCTCGTCGTCACCATTTACCAGATCCACCAGGTGACTCCACTGGGCGCGGCTGAACTGATCGTCGGCGTGGTCAGCGGCCTGCTCTTCATCGTCACCATCATTGTTGGCGGTTTGCTGAGCACCGATCTGACCCTGCCGGCGATCGTGCCCCGATTGCACCAGATAACGCCCTTTCTGACCGTGCTCTCGACCGCCGTCACCCTGTACCTGCTGCTCCGCCGCCAGCTGTAAAACGTCCTGGGCAGGTAGCGGCACCACCTGCCGCAGGTGAAGCGCAGCCCGACCGCCCGGCGCGATTCCGGGCGGTTTTCTTTTCATTTAGA
>DAOTXK010000111.1:0-2423 GCA_034435395.1 Anaerolineae bacterium
CTGACCGCTGACGGCTGACCGCTGACCGCTGACGGCTGACGGCTGACCGCTGACCGCTAACCACCCACGGCCACCGGACCGGTGGCCCGCGCCACCGGCTCCGGCGTCTTTTCCACCGTCCCCACGACCGGCACAAAAGGCATCGGATCATCGCTCAACCGCAGCGGCAACAGGGCCACGCCCTCCGGCGCGTCACCGCCCACCACGGCGGTGACCGTCAGCGACATCCCCTCCGCCTGGACCGTCACCGCGTCGCCGTCGGCGATGCCCAGCCGGACGGCATCGGCGCTGTGGAGCGCCACGAACGGCTCCGGGATGCGGCCCTGCATCAGCCGGCTGGCGAAAAACTCCGGCGCGCGGTCGTACAGGCGGATGACCGGCGTGATGATCAGCTCGCCCTCGCCGGCAGTGATGACCGTCGGCGCTTCCACCGGGCGGACGCGCAACCGGCCATGCCCCTCCGCCCTGGACGGCCAGGCGAGACCGGTGCCGCCGGTCGGAGGACTGGACGCGCCGCCGTAAAAGCCAGGCGATTCCCCGATGGGCGGGAACTGCTTCTCGACCCTCGCCAGGGCCGGGTAACTCATCTCCCGGTACAGGCTCACCTTTTCGGTGATGGCCTTCATCACCAGCGCCGGACCCAGGCGCGGCCTGGCCATGCCGATCCGCACCCCGACCAGGGCGACGGCTTCCCAGGCGGGCAGCGCCTGACCGACCGGGCCGTGCGCCTGGTAGAAGCGCTGCACGCGGCGCATGGCGTTGGTGAAGGTGCCCTCGCGCTCGGCGAAGCTCTGGATGGGCAGGACCACGTCCGCCCGGTTGGCGGTGGTATCCGGGAACAGCGTCAGGTCGATCACCAAACCCGCCCCATCCAGCGCCCTCGCCCCGGCGGGGTCATAGGCCACGTCCGCCCCGGCGATGACCAGGACCGCTGGCGGGTGATGGAGCATGGCCCGCGTGGCGGCGGCGGAGAAGCCCAGGTCAAACGCCCCTTGCGTGTTCGCCCCCGGCCAAACGGGGACCAGGCCGTTGTTATGCCTCCCCACATGCCCGGTCACGATCAGGAAATTGGCGGCGGCCTGGAGCAGCGCCGTATGCCCGTCCGCGTCCAGCCCGTCATTCCCGACGAAGATGACCAGGTTTTCCGCCCTGGCCAGCGCCTCGGCGGCTTCCTTCCACGGCTGGCGCATCCCTTTGAGCGCGGCAGCCAGCGTGTCGAAACCGTCCACCCGCCCCTGGATCAGGTCGCGGTCCAGCCACTTCCGACCGAGGGCGGTTGCCGTCAGGCTGTTGAGAACCTCGACCGCCCCGCCGAACGGGTAGCGCACCGTCTGGGCGGCGTAACGATCCAGCTTGGTGCCCCGCATGTTGGCCACGATCACCTGCGCGCCCCGGTCGGCGGCTCCCTTGACCTGCAGGAACCAGATCGGCGCTTCCTCCTCCAGATCGGTGGCGATGACCAGGGCGGCGTCGCCTTTCCCCAGCCCGGCCAGGCGGGAGTCGCTGGCGATGCCCACCTCGTCGTTGGGCCGATGATCGCCCAGGTTGGGGGGCCAGACGCCCAGCTTCCGGCTCCCCACGTGCCCGGCCATCTCCACCAGCGCGTACAGGTCTTCGTTGCTTATCATGGGACCGGCGATGAAGCCCACGTCCTCGCCGGCATCTTTGATCGCCCGGGCGGCGGCCCGGACGGCGTCGTCCCACTCCGCTTCGGCCAGCCCGCCCCGCCGCCGGACCATGGGCACCCTCAGGCGGTCGGGACTCATGGTGAAATGATGGCCGAAGCGCGTTTTATCGGAGATCCAGATTTCGTTGACGGCCTCGTTCTGGCGCGGCAGGATGCGTTTGATCACCCGCACGCCGCCGGAGTCGCGGTCCAGGCGGGTGCCGCACACGATGTTCTCGCCCACCGGGCCGTGCGGGGAGATGCTGGGCACGTTGGTCAGTTCCCAGGGCCGCGCCCCGAAGCGGAAGTCAGCGGTGGTCAGCGCGCCCACCGGGCAGATGTCGGTGGTGTTGCCGCTGAAGTAGGTGTCAAACGGCGGGTCGCTGACGGTGATGATCTGCAGGCGGCGGCCCCGCTCATGGAAGGCCAGCACGTCATCGCCGACCAGCTCCTCCTGAAACCGCACGCAGCGCCCGCACTGAATGCAGCGCTCGCGGTCCAGGAAGATCAGGTCGCCCAGCGGGACGTGTTTGGCCAGCTTCATCTTGTCGGCGAAGTACATACGGCTGAGACCCGGCCCGTGCCGCATGGTCAGGTTTTGCAGCGGACACTCGCCGCCCTTGTCGCAGACCGGGCAGTCCAGCGGGTGGCTGCTGAGCAGGTATTCCAGCACGTCCCGACGGGCCTTCTGCACCGCCTCGGTGGTGGTGCGGACGTGCATGCCTGCTGCCACCGTGGTGGTGCAGGCCGTGGCCAC
>DAOTXK010000112.1:0-8504 GCA_034435395.1 Anaerolineae bacterium
GCACCACCCGCCCCACGTTGTCCAGGATGGAGTCCAGCACCTGATCGAGGGCGAGGGTGCTGCTGAGGGCGGCGGCGGTGTCCCGCAACGCTTCCGCCAAGGCCCGCTGCTCCTGTTCGGCTTCCAGCAGCCGGGCCTGCTGGATGGCAATGGCCAGCTTGTCGGCGATCTCGCGGGCGATCTGAATCTGCTCCGGCCCAAACGCCAGGCGATTTTCAGCCCCCAGGGCCAGCAGGCCAAACAACTTGTTCTGAGCAGTCAGCGGCAGGACGAGCGCCGCCTGGACGCCCTGCGCGTCCAGCGCTTGCAGCTCAGGCAGCGCTGCCAGCACCGGTCGGATGTCTTCGATGAGGCGAAACCCGTCCTGCGTCAGCGCCTCCAGTTCGCCGACGACGCCCGGCAGCCCTTGCAGCGAATAGTGGGCCCCCGCCGGCCAATCCAGCTGATCGCCCGCATCGAGCACCAGGATCACCGCCTCATCCGCGTCCAGGTCCAGCGTCATCACGGCAGCAGCCCGGCACGGCAGCAGGGCGCGCATATGGGACAGCGCCGCCCGCGCCGTCTCGTCTGAAGACTCCGCCGCCAGGATGGCCCGGTCCACCTCCAGCATGAGACTCAGCCGTTCGGCGTGCCGTTGCAGGGCTTCCTCGGCCCGGATGCGCCCGGTGATGTCGGTCATCACGCCGATGCTGCCGGTAAAGCGGCCACTGGCGTCAAACAGCCCGCGGGGAGCAATCAGCGTGTGCACGCGCTGGCCGGAGCGGCCATTCCAGACCAGTTCGTAGTGGTCCGACACGCCCTGCTGCCGCGCCGCCAGTTGCTCGGCCAGGCGAGCCTGATAATCTTCGGCGACGAAATCGGTGAGGGGGTGGCCGATCATCTCCTCAGGGGCATAACCCAGCATATCGGCGAAGCGTTGGTTGACATACGTCAGGGCGAAGTCTTGGTCGATAATGCCCAGGCCCTCGTTCATGGTCTCGATCAGGTTGCGGTAGTTTTCCTCACTCTCGCACAGGGTCTGCTCGGCGCGGCGGCGGCGGGCCACGTTGATCAGCAAACCGGCGATAATGGCGCTCTGGAAGGCCACAAACGCCGCCACTCCCCAGACCAGCGCTGGATGCTCCTCATAAAAAGAAAGGGGCAGGTTGAAGAGGGTTTGTTCTTCCCGCCAGGCGGTTCCCAGGCACACGGACAGGCCCAGGAGAATCACCGTCAGACCGACCAGGGCAACCGCAAACTTGGTTGGCCGTGCTGGATTCATGACCACGCTCCCCGCAGGCGCAGGCCGGACCGGTCTCTCCACCGGACGTATGTGTTGCTGACAGCCTGTGCCATGGATTCGATGTCCCCTCCATTCTACTGCAAAAATTCTTTTTTCATGGCAGGGCGACTCCAGCGTGGGCTGCCGGGCCGCTGCGGACGCCCGGTTTGCCGGGCCGCCGGGTTCCCGCCATAATGGGAGGCCCAGAGCATCGTTGCCGAAAGGAAGGGTGGTTTGCGTAAAATTGGCCTCTCCTTGCTGGCTGTTTTTTTGTTGGCCTGCGCCGGGGCATTGATAGCGGCGGAATCGGCTCCGGCCTCCGCCCAGGAAGACCCCTCAGGGCCGGAGCTTTCGGGCACGCTGGTTGATAAGCAGGGCCAGCCCATCCCCGCCGCCACGGTCCTGATTTACGTCGGCGCGGCAGAAGAGCCGCTCGTGGAGACCGAAAGCCAGGAGGACGGCTCCTGGCTGGTCCATCTGCCGGAAAATCCGGCAGGCCCCGTGCGGGTGGCGGTCGAACGCGCCCACTACGAGCCGTTCCACTACGAGCTATCGGCGGCGGAGCGGCAGCTTCTGGTGAGGGACGGGGTGTTCAGCCTGCAGGAGATCACGCTGGAAAACCACATCAGCGTCGGCTTTTGGGTGGCAGGGGCGACATTCGTGCTGGTGCTGGTGGTGATCGCCCTGGAGAAGCTCAGGAACACGCTGGCGGCCTTGCTGGGCGTGTCCATCGTCTTCGCGGTGACGTTCATCGGCGGCGCGATCAGCCGGGAGTTTTTCATCCTGGACTTCGAGCGGGCGCTGAGTTACATCAACTGGGAAGTGATCTTCCTGGTGATGGGGATGATGATCGTGGTCGGCATCATCGAGGGCACGGGCATTTTCCAGTGGCTGGCCTTCTGGGCCTACCGCATCAGCCGGGGCCGCATTTCCTGGCTGCTGGTGGTGCTGATCGTGATCACGTCCCTGGCCTCGGCGCTGCTGGATAACGTGACCACCATGCTGCTGATGGCCCCCATCAGCATTCAGATCGCGCTGGCGCTGAACATCAGCCCGCTGGCGCTGCTGGTGCCGGAGATTCTGGCTTCCAACGTCAGCGGCATCAGCACGCTGATCGGCACCCCGACCAACATCCTGATCGGCGCTTACGCGGACATCAGCTTCAACGATTTCCTGATCAACGAGACGCCCGGCGTGCTGGCGGCGATAGTGGTGATGACGATGTTTGTGCTGTTTTACTACCGGCGCGAGCTGGGCAAACACAGCGGTGGCATCTCGCCCGTGCTCTATGAACGGCTGCAAGCGAACGCCCAGATCAAGGACCCGGTCGGCTTACAGCGGTCGGGGGTGGTGTTCGCCGGGATGCTGGTCTTTTTTGCCATCGGCGAAAGCCTGCACCTGGTCCCGGCGGTGACGGCCCTGGTCGGGGCGACCATCCTGCTGATGTGGGTGGAGCCGGATATCGAGAAGATGTTGCGCGCCGTGGACTGGACGACCCTGGTCTTTTTCATGGCCCTGTTTATGCTGGTCGGGGCGGTGCAGGAAGTCGGCATCCTGGGGTTGCTGGCCGGGGCGATGGGCCAGGTCATCGGCGACAGCGCCGTGCTGGGGATCGTCGTGCTGGTGGGCGGCGTCGGACTGCTGTCCTTTGCCATCGCCAATGTGCCGCTGGCGGCGGCCATGCTGCCGGTGGTCCGCTTCCTGAGCAGGGGGATTCCCGGCGTGGATAGCCACACACTCTACTATGCGCTGTCGGTGGGGGCGGCCATGGGCGGCAATGGCTTTTTGATCGGGGGGGAGGCCAACCTGATGACGGCAGGCATTGCCGATCGGGCCGGATATCCGATCAAATTTATGAGCTTTCTAAAAATCGGCGTTCCTGTTACCTTACTGACGCTGGCCACGGGCGCGGTGTGGTTGTTCCTGCGCTTTGTGGGGCTGGGAAGTTAGGAGCTAACGCATGACGACCATCTTATGTGCCACACGCGGTGGCGAGGCCAGTATCCGCACCCAGCGGAAGGCCATCGAGCTGGCCAGGGAGCGCAGCGCCGAACTGCTGTTCCTTTATGTGGCCGACGTGGAGTTCCTGGGGCACATGGCGGGGAGCATCGTGGTTGACGTGGCGGCGGAACTGGAGAACATGGGCGAGTTCCTGCTGCTCATGGCCAAGGAACGGGCCGAACAGGAAGGCGTGACCGCCCACACGGTGGTGAAACGCGGCGAATTCCGCGCCGCCCTGCTCGAAGCCGCGGCGGAAGGTGGGGCGTCGCTGATCGTGCTGGGCAGCCCTGGCGAGGATAGCAGCATCACGCAACAGGATTACCTGGAGCAACTGGCGGCAGGCATCAGGGAAGAATCGGGCATCGACACGATCATCGTTTGAGCGGACAGCGCCTGCTCCACAGCCGCGGGCGGCCGCCAGCCGTCCGCAGAATGTGCTGCCGCATCCACCCCCGTCATGACCGTCCCCCTGCCCCTCGCCGCCGCTGTCAGCGATCCTGGGCGGTGTCTTCGTCATCATCCCCCAGCAAGAAAGCCCGCCAGGGTTCGTCCGCTTCCTCTTCTCGGATGCCCTGGACGGGCGGAACTGGCGCTTCCGCCCCGGCAGGCCACTCATCGGCCACACCCGTTTCGGCAACTTCGGCGGCGTACTCCTCGTCGCTGACGTACTCGGCCTCGATCACGTCCTCAGCTGGCGTCGCCGCCGGGGATGGGGCCGCCACGGGCTGCTCTGGTCCCGGCATCACCTCTGGGATGGCGGTTCTAGATGGTGGCTCAGGAACGGCTTCCGGCTCCACCGCCCCGGTCATGGCCGCCTGGGCGGACTCGGCCAGCGGCGGCTTGGTGTCCAGGGAGATGTGCACCACCGGCGCTCCGGCCAGCCGCAGGCCCAGCTGCTTTTCCACCACCTGCCGCAGCACGCGGGTGATCTCTTTCTGTTTTTCGGGGACGACAATATCCGGGCGGGTGCGCACCCGCAGGGCGATACGGGCATTGCCGTTGTCCGCCGCGACCTCCGTCTGCACGGCCAGCACGTCCGGGACCTCCTCCACGCGGGCGTTGAGCTGGCGCTGCACGGAGTCGATGTTCACTTCCGCTTTGACCCCCCGCGCCCGCACCACCAACCCTTCGGTGGGTTTTTGCCGCAGCTGCCGCCCCAGCGCCACCAGCAGCAGCGCGTCGATCAGCACCGCCAGCAGGATGCGGACCGCCAGGGGCACGGCGTTCAGCCCGGCGAGAAGATCGGCGATCAACTGGGGGGCGGTCAGCAGGACAGCGACGACCAGCACCAGCAGGATGACGCCCAGCGCCAGCAGCACCCGCCTGATCAGGCTCATGTCGGTTGTTCTCCGGTGTAGCGGACCACCAGCAGGGTGAGATCGTCAAACGGCGGCGCGTCGCCGACAAAGGTGTCGACGGCGTCGTTGATGCGCGCCAGGATCATCTGGGCGGACATCCCGGCCCCGGCTTCCCGGCGGAAGATATCCGCCAGCCGATCCTCGCCGAAGTAGTCGCCGTGCACGTCCTCGGCCTCGGTCAGCCCGTCGGTGTAAAAGAGCAGCGCGTCGCCCGGCTCCAGACGGATGTCGCAGGGCGCGAGCGGCATATCCTCGAACCAGCCCAGTGCCCAGCCGCCCCTGGGCAACATCTCGATCTGGCGGCTCCGCTGGCGGTAGAGCAGCGGCTGGTTATGCCCGGCGTTGACCCCCACCGCCTGGCCGCGCGGTTGGAAAACCATGTAGTAGGCGGTGCAGAACATGCCGCTGTCGGTGTTTTCCATCAACATCAAACGGTTGGTCTGCTGGATGGCATCCATCGGCGTGGGCGCGGCGATGGCGTTGCCCCGGATCAGGCTGCGGGATACCGCCATAAACAGCGCCGCCCCGACCCCCTTGTCGGCCACGTCGGCGATCACCACGCCCAGGCGGTCGCCATCCAGCCTGAAGACATCGTAAAAATCGCCCGCCACCTCCCGCGCCGAGCGCCAGTGGGCGGCGACTTCGTAGCCGGGCAGCGTCGGCAGCACGGTCGGCAGCATGCTCCGCTGAATCTCATGCGCCATGCTCAGTTCGCGTTCCAGGCGGGCATTCTGCACGGCGATGCGGTGCAGCCGGGCGTTTTCCAGCGCGATGCCGGCGATGGCGGCGAACGAGTTCAACAGCGAGAGGTCGCTATGGGTGAAGACGCCGGCCTTCAGGCTGTTATCCACATAAACCAGCCCGATCAGGCGGCCCTGGGCGTTGATCGGCACGCACAGAATCGAGCGCAGGCCCAGCGCCACGATGCTCTGTCCGGCTTTAAAGCGCGGGTCATGCTCGGCGTTGCTGGTCAGGAGCGGCTGGCCGGTCTCCACCACTTCCCTGACGATGGTCGTGCTGTACTGGAAATCCGGCTTGTCCAGGTCCTCTTTGTTCAGCCCGCGCGCCACTTCGACCCGCAGTTGGCCGTCGTCGTCGCTGAGCATCAGGAAACCGCGCTGGGCGTTGGTGACTTCGATCACCTTGTCCATCACGGCCTCCATCACCACGTCAAGCTCCAGGCTGGAATTGATCGCCTGGTTGATCTCGTACAGGGTATCCAGACGTTCGGCCATCGCTTCGGGCGAGGGATGGTGCGCGTCAACAGTCATCGGCAACCTCGTGGTGAGCCTCCCGGCGATCATCGCGGAGAACCGGGACCGACGAAGACGAGTCCGCCGCCGGTCGGGCCGGTGAGCGGCGGCCGCGAGCCTGGGGAGGGCTGGTCATGGTCCCTGGCGGCTATCCGGACGCCTTCGGATTATAGCATCGGGCCGGACGCATGACCACCTGCCGGAGGGTGGCGTCCTTTCCGGGCTGAGTCGTGCGAACGTTTTCCTATCCGCCAAGTGTGCCCAGCACGCCGCGCGCCAGGGAATTCTGAAAAATGTCATAAACCCCGGCCATTGGCAGGTTCAATTCCACCATTAAACGGTGGGGAAACGGCGAAGGAAACCCGGTTTATCCCACGCCTGGCAGGGGCAACGCTGAGGCCCCCGCCGACGCCAGGGCCAGCCGGTAGACGCGCGCCGCCGTGCCGCCCAGGATGGCCGCCCGCTCGTCCGGCGAGAGCGGATCGATCACCGCCCTGAGCAGGGCCAGCGTATCGCCGTAGGAGGCCCCGTAGCGCGTGCAGACCGGCCAGTCGCTTCCAAACATCAGGCGTCCTGCCCCGAACAGCGCCAGCGCCTGTTCCAGGAAAGAGTCCAGATCGTCGGGCGTCAGCGGCGGATGGGGGGCCATCGTCAGGTAGCCGGAGACTTTCATGACGACATTGGGCAGTTCCGCCAGCGGTCTCAGGTTGGCCGCCCACAGGTTCGGGCTGACTTTGGTGAGATCGGCCCCGGCGAAGTGGTCGAGGACGAACGTCACGTCTGGATTGCGGGCGATCACGGCGGCGACCTGGGAAAACGCCCGCGGGCTGAGCCGCAGGTCACAACTCAGGCCCGCCTTGACCAGCATGCCCAACTGCCCGGCGACCGCCTCCCAATCATCCCTCGGCTCAAGCCAGGTCAGGCGCACGCCCTTAAACAGCGGGTTTTCGGCGTAGGCGCCCAGCGTGGCCGGGGCTTCCGGGGCCAGCAGGTCCGCCCAGCCGACCACCCCAGCGACGTGCTCCTGCGACCCGGCCAGTTCCAGCAGCCAGGCCGTCTCGGCGAAGGAGTTATCCGCTTCGACCAGCAGGCAGGCGTCCACCCCGGCGGCCTCCATCTCGGCCCTGGCCGCCTCCGGCAGATAATCGCCGTACAGCGGCGAGTCGGGCCTGATCCAGCGGTAAGCAAACCGATGGAGCTGCCAGACGTGCTGGTGGGCATCGATGACGGCGGTTCCCATGCTCTCCCCCTGTGGTTTATTCGGCAGGCGGCACGGCGGCGCGCATCGCCGGCGTCGGCGTGGCGGGCACGCCCATATACCCGATGACTTCACGGCCATCCGCCTGAGTGATGGACACCCGGTCGCCGAAGATCGTCATCCGCAGCGACTGGCGGGAATCGATGGCCCGGCACTCATCGTTGCTGGACGGGCGGGCGCTGACGGCCCATACCTCGATCACATAGTCACCATCCGGCAGTTCGTCCAGCAGCGCACCGTGCGCGCTCGGCGGTCGGTACAGGCGGCCCCAGGGGATCAGGTAACGCGGCACGCTGGCGGCCCCCCGATCGGTGTACAGAGGCTGGAACAGCCGCTCGCTCAGGGGGGCATCGGCCCGCAGCAGGCGGATCAGATAATACCCGCCGGGGTTGAAGCCGCCTTCGACCGGGGAGGCCGGCAGCCAGCGCAGATCGATGCCGCGCTCGTTGAGCGAGACCTGGATATCGTGAGGCGCATCGGCCAGCTCATAACCGCCGCGATGAGGGGCGATCAGGCGGCGGCCCGTGACTTCGAGATCGTCGTGCAGGGGGATAAAGGTATAGGTGCCGGGGCGCAGCTCGCCCGGCGACTGGTGGTACACGTAGTGCCGGACGCCGTCTGCATCCGTCCACGCCGGGTAAAGCATGTAGGATTGGGCGCGCACGTCGCTCGGCCCCACCGCCCAGATCGCGTCCACATAATCGCCCACGATCGCCGCCTCCAGGACAACGGCCACCGCGCCGGTGACGGCGTCTTGCAGGCAGTACACATCAGCCAGCCGCCATTCGAGATCGGGCGAGCCGCCGGGACTGAGCAGGTTGACCACAAAATCATCAAACAGCACCGGCGTCAGCGCCCCCTCCGGCACCGTCAGGATGCCGGAGGGGCTAAACGTCGCCGGGAGCGGGTTGCGGACGACCGTCATCCGGGTGCCATCCAGATAGACAGCCAGGGCTTCATCGCGGGCCTCCAGGCGGAGCGTGTGCCATACGAAGCTGTTGATCGGCTCCTCGACGGCGGCGATGAAGATATTGTCCCTGGCGCAAGCGCCATTAACCGGCTGGCGGTTGTTGTAACGAAAGGATATGCCCCCGGCATTAACCGCCAGGTAGACGCTCTGGCAACGGGTCAGGTCGCCGTAGAGGTCCACCCAGAAAGCGCCGCCCAGACCCAGTAAGAAGCGGAACTGGAGGGCGTAATGGCGGCCCCAATCGGCGGCGTCCAGTCGGCGGGCCGAGCCAGGGCTGCCCGCCTGCAAGACCATGTCCCCGTCCGGCTGCGGGACCAGACCCCAGCCATCTGGCAACACCCAGCGCTCCCCGCTGCCGCTGAAGTCATCCAGGACTTGCAGGCTGACCGGCCAGTGCAGGGGG
>DAOTXK010000113.1:0-5979 GCA_034435395.1 Anaerolineae bacterium
AGCTTCACTAGGTTGTTGAGTAATTCGGGATTTTGTGTGATAGTAGTCATGGGATGGCACTCGGTTCGCTCGGTCTGAAACCTTAAGCTACACCGAATGCTATCCCGTCTGCAAAATAAGCCAAACTCCAGAGGAGCGACCGACCGGTCGCTCCTTTCGCTGGCACGCGGCGACGCTGAATGGCCCCTACTCCAGCGGGGTGAGCTGATGGAAGTTCATGATCCCCAGGTTACGCCCGCAGTCGCCGGGGAAGGCGACCAGCTTGGGGTCGGAGACGCGCCGCTCGTCCTGGAACAGCGTCACCCGGTAGACGTAGGTGTTCGGGCCGTCCGCCAGTTTGATCTCCCAGCCGGAGGGGCCGTAAGCCGTCGCCCCGCCGGACACCGTTTGCAGGATCAGCGTCTGGTCGGTCACGCCCTCCACCCGGACGGTGTAACCGATCAGCGGCTCGCCGCTCATCCCCAGAATCTGCCCGCCGATGCCCTGCCAGTTGCAGCCCAGTTCAGGATGGGTGAACTGGGCGCTGAAGATCACGCGGTTGCCCTCCAGCCCGAAGGCCATGAGGTCCGGCAGGCGCGGGGGCGCGGTCACGGTGGGCACCTGCGGGACCGGCGTCAGGGCGGGCGGCGGCGGGGTGGGCGTCGGCACCAGCCCCAGCGCCAGGATCATATCGCGGGCGTTCTGGTAGCCCCGCCGGGCGTTGCGGACCGCCTCCAGCGCGGGCGCGATCAGTTGCTCGCCGCCGGGGTAATGCCGCTCCTGCAGGTCGCACCACTGTTCCCACAGCTCGATGGCCCGGCCGGTTTCTTCCAGCCCTTCGTTTAAGGCTGCGATCACCGGGTCCATCTCCGGATAAGCGTTGAGGTCCTGGTCGCGGGGGATGTACGGCTGGGGGTTGCCGAGTTGAAACAGGCACATCCGCTGCGCGCCACGGGCGATGCTGCTCCACACCCCAGATACGATGTCCAGCCGGTTGATGCTCAGGTCGATGTGCAGCAGCATGGCCGTCATCAGCGCTTCGCGGGCGGCGGAGGGGCCGATCTCCGGATCGTTGATGGGCGGCCCGTCGGCCACGATGCCCCACTCCGGGGCCCACGTGATATCCCCCGCCCGCCACTCGATGAACACCTCCCCCAGGTTGGCGATCCAGCCCAGCGTCCCCCGGTAATTCACCTGGAGCCACTGGCCGTCCGGCGACCGCCCGGTGACGGACACGATCTCGTAGCGCGGCACATTGCCGATCATGTAATAACCTTCGCTGGGGCCAGCCCGCAGGCGGATGCCGCTCTCCGGCAGCCGGATGGACGCCGGGCCAGCCGCCCCGCTGGGACCGGCGCGCGGCCCATCGCCCAGGTCGAAGGGCACGGTCGTCGGATCGGCATAAGGCAGGACCTGCGGGTTGCCGGTGACGACCACCACTTCCTCGTTGACCCAGCCTTCCGCCCCAAAAAAGTTGATGCGGAACCACTGGCCGCGCCGGCTGCGGTACTGGCCGGTCGCCGGGACGACCTGCCCCCGCGCCAGCACGCCGACCACCTCGCGGCCAATGGCCGGGGCCACGCGGACGTTGATCCGCTCGCGGTTGGGGGTGACGGTCACGCCGAAGTCCTGCGCCTGGCCGGTCTGGCGCGGTGTTACCAGCGCGCCCGCCACGATCGCGACCGTCAGAACCAGCGAAAGATAGGAGAGATAGCGCTTCAGGTTACGCATGGTTTGCTCGCCAGGGCATCCGTCTAAGCCAGGCCGTGCGCGGCTGCTGGCAGGGGTTCCCGATCCACCGGGTGGCCGCCCGACCCTGAGCGCCCCCAGCGCGCGCGCCGGTCGATCCCGCACCGGTCGGGGAGCCTCCCGCGCCCTCTGCCTGCGCCGCAGTCAGCTCAATGGTAGGCGTCTTGCCCCCACACCGCAACTCCCCCTCAGGCGCGCGGTGGTGGCTCCGGTACGCGACTCCGTGTCCCTACCCGACCCGGTACCGCAGAATCGGCCTGATGGCCGAGCGGCGGGCCACTTCCTGGAATCCCAGCCGGATGAACGTGCGGTAGACGCCGGTGAAGATTTGGAGCGACGGGTCCCGGCTGTTCTCCGGGATGGCCGGATAGGCTTCGATGAGGCGCGCCCCCTGCTCTCCGGCATAGGCGATGGCCGCCTGGATCAGCGCCTCCATCACCCCCTGTCTCCGGTACGGCTCCGCAATAAAAAAACAGACGATGGACCAGGTCGGCTGGTCGTCGACTCGCTTGAGCGTGGGCGACCGATCCAGCACCGGGAAGGACTCACGCGGGGCTACCGCGCACCAGCCAATCGGGCGGTCGTCCAGGTACGCCAGGAGGCCAGGGACTTTGCCCGCTTCCAGGAGGCGTCGGAACGCCTGCCGGTTGCCCTCGCCGTACTGCGCCTGGAATTCGGCCCGCCTGACCCGCCACCACATACACCAGCACCCGTGGTTTTTGCCCATCTGACCGAACAGCGCCTGCACATCGTCCCAGGTGTCGAGGCTCGCCGGTTTGAAGGCCAGCCGTTCTCTCGACAAGGGTTCGGGTGCCATGTCAGACGACCTCCCTGACGGGCGCGCGGGTGAGGACTGGCAGCGGCTCAGTTTAATGCCCGGAACGTCACCCGCACCACGTTAAATTCGCAGCCGTCCGGGAACTCGATCCGCTGGTCCGGCGAGAGCGGGTTGCCGTAGGCGTCCTCGATGCGCGCCGTGTAGGTGTTGTGCGGGGCGGCGTCCGCCCGGATCGGCACCTCGAACCCGGCCTCGCCGTAGCGTCTATCCCGCCCGCTGATGGTGTGCACGTCCAGACCGGGGCCGTAGACGTGGATGTGCGTCGCCGGGCGCGGGCTGCCATCGGCGTTTAACACCTCCCCAGCCACGCCGAACCAGGCGCACGACGGGTGCACGCTGCTGCGGGCCACCGTCGCCTCGACCGAGTAGGCGAAGCTCGGCGTCGGGGTGGCGGTGAAGGTCGGCGTGTAGGGCGGGTGCAGGATGGCGGCGATGGTCGGGTCCGGGGTGGCGGTCGGCGCGGGGACCAGGAAGCCCGGCTGGCCGTAAGCCGCGTTCAGATACACGTCGCGCACGTCGTTCAGGATTTGCCGCGCCTGAAGCATGGTGTTGTAGCCGTTGGCCCCGTTTTCGGCGGGCATGACGTACCCCAGCGTGGAGGTGAACTGGGCGCATTCGTTCGCCCATAGCTGGATCGCCTGCCGCAGCACGGCCAGGCCCTCGTTGAGCCGGTTCACCAGCGGGATCAGGTCGGGATAGGCGGCCTGCTCCCAGGCGGTCAGCGCATAGTCCGGCGGCTGCTGCGGCAGGTTGACGCACGGCGGCGCGTCCGTCACCCCGAAGCGCACGTCCAGCCAGATGGCCTCGATGCGTTCGAACTGGTCCTGGGCATAGTTGACGTGGGCGTGGATGGCCATGATCTCCACCGCCCGGCTGCGCGTGATGCGGAACTGGACCTCGTCAAAGGCAGCGCGGGCCCGCTCGACCGCCGCCGGCCCGCCCGCGATGGCGATGCCGGGGACGTTATCCGGCGCGCCCAGGCAGGCGTCCATCCACCACTGGACGGCGTTGTTCAGGTCGTTGATCCCCTGGTTGAGCCGGGCCACGGCCTCGATCAGGTCGGGGTAGGCGTTGCGCTCGACCGAGCCTAGCCAGTACGTGTCCACCACCGGCGGCGCGGAGCAGGTCAGAGGCCAGTGCCCGACCTGCAACGCCTCCCAGGCGGCGGCGATCACGTTCAGCGTGGCCCTGGCCTGGTCCAGATGGCGGCGGATCTCATCCACCACCAGGAAGCGGTCGCGGGCGTTGGCGTCGGACAGCCGCACGCCGGTATCCGCCGCTGGCGGGATCACCGGCAGGTTGCTCACACTGACCTGGTCTGGAGCCTGGAAGATCAGGTGCTCCATCGCCACCCAGCCGACCAGCCCCTCCCAGGAGACCTGCACCCACCGCCCGCTGGCCGTCCGCCCGCTGACCGTCACCTCGGCATAGCGCGGCAGGTTCTGGAGGATGGGATACGCCGTGCTGGGACCGGCCCGCAGGGCCAGGCCGCTGTCTTCCAGCCGGGCGGTGATCGGGCTGCCCAGGCTGCCGCCGCCCGCGCTGGGCACGGTGTTGCTGTTGTAGGGGATGGTGCGCGGATCGGCCAGCGGCAGGCTGTTGAGGTCGCCGCTGACCTCCACCACCAGCCGCGCCACCCACCCCTCACCGCCCAGATAATCGATCCGCACCCATTCGCCGTCCACCGAGCGCCCGGTGGCGGTCATGACATCGCCCGGCTCCATGCTGCCGATCACCGTCGCACCGATGGCCGGCCACAGCCGCACGTTGATGTACGCCCGGTTCGGCGTGACCGTCACCGGCCCCTGCGCCTGGCTGAGCGCCGGGAAGAGCAGGCCCACGGCGATCACCACCAGCATCGCCCCCACCAGCGCACGTTTGAACATCAGTCCCGTCCCTCGCCCCCTCAAACCGCCTGACGGCTCACCAACGCCTTCAGTTTAGCACAGCCCGCCAATCTGGGCACGGCCCGAAAAGGGGAGCGACCGATTGTCGCCCGCCCCCCGCCTGATCTATACTGGTGAGGCGTTCGGCTTCCAGCCGGACAGCGGTCAGCGGGTCCCAACCCGACGCTGACCGCTGATCGCCAGCCGCTAAGGAGCTTCGTATGGCCAAACGCCGCAAGGCCCCCCACACCCTCGAACTGGCAGATTCCGCCCTGGCCCGCCATTGCCCCGCCGAGGTCTTCGACTTCGCCACCACCGCCGACCTGCCCAGCGTGCGCGACATCATCGGGCAGCCGCGCGGGGTGCGGGCCATCGAGTTCGGCATCGACATGGCCACCCACGGCTACAACATCTACGTGATGGGCGCGCGGGGGACCGGGCGGCTCACCGCCATCGAACGCTTCATCCAGGCCCGCGCCGCCGACGACCCGGTGCCCGATGACTGGCTGTACGTGCACAACTTCGCCGCCCCCCACCAGCCGCTGGCCATCCACCTGCCTGCCGGACGGGGACGTCGGCTCGCCGACGACATGCGCGCCCTGATCCCCCGTGCCCGCGCCGAAGTGGCCCGCGCCTTTGAGTCGCAGACTTTCACCGAGGCCGCCCAGGCCATCAAGCGGGAGTTCCAGCAGAAGCGCGATTTTATCTTCCAGGGGGTGCAGGCTGCCGCCGCCGCAAAAGGCTTTGTGATCCGCTCCACTCAGGTGGGCATCATGCTGGCCCCGGTCAGGGATGGGCAGGTGCTCAGCACCGAAGCCTATGAGGCCCTGGACGCCGCCGAGCGCAGCCATATCGAGCAGCAGCGCCATGAGCTGGAGGACGAACTGGCCGATTCCCTGCGGGAGGCGGGCGAACTGGAAAACCTGGCCCGCGAAGCTTATGAGCATCTCCGCCGGGAAACCACCGCCCACATCCTGACGGAGCAGTTGGGGCCGCTGCGGGAAGCGTATGCCGACTGTCCGGAGGTGCTCACCCACCTGGACCGCATCCGCGACGACATCCTGGATAACATCGACGCTTTCGTCAGCGAGGCCGCCTCGCCGTCTGAGGAGGGGGAAGCGCCAGGCGCGGGGGGATCGCCGCCGTCCGTCGGCGCGGGCCAGGGCGACGGCCTGTGGCGCTACCAGGTTAATCTGCTGGTGGATCACAGCGCTTCGAAGGGTGCGCCGGTGGTGGTGGTCGCCCTGCCCACCTACCAGAACCTGATCGGGCGTATTGAGAACCGTGTCCACTACGGGGCGCTGACCACCGACTTCACCATGATCAAACCGGGGGCGCTGCACGCCGCCAACGGCGGCTTCCTGGTGATCCGGGCGATGGACATCCTGCGGCAGCCCTTCGCCTGGGAGGCCCTCAAGCGCGCCCTCACCTCCGGCGAGGTCTGCATCGAGGAGCCGGAAAGCCGGGGCGTCAGCGTGATCACCACCCAGACGCTGGAGCCGCAGCCCATCCCGCTGAAAGTTAAGG
>DAOTXK010000114.1:0-5675 GCA_034435395.1 Anaerolineae bacterium
CGTCAAACTCGCCCCCGGCCGCCGCCTCGAAGATGCCGTCCCAGCCCCACTCCTCCATGACGGGCACGCAGTTCAACCGGGCGCAAATCTCCTCCCAGACGTCATAGTCCCAGCCGACGCCCTCGCCGGTCGCCTCGTCGATGCTGTTGAAGGGCGGGTAGAGGTTCTCCACCGCCACTCGCACCTCCCGGCCACCAAGGTCGGGGAGTCCTTCCTCCCCACCCTGGGCGAACACCCCTGCTGCCGTCGTGATCAGCGCGACTATGACAATAGCCGCCACAAGCGCCAATCGACGATAGTTCATGTCACTCCTCCTTGGAATAACGGCGTTTTCGAACGGTGTAGCCCGCCAACAAACACTTTTGGACAATAAGCTCTCCTTTCGCTATGTAACGAGGCGAAAACCATGTTGGCAGATTCAGCGCCCTGGCGGCGAGCGACCCTGCCAGACGCTACCCGCGGATATCCGCGTCAGCACATCCCGTCACGAAGAGCGGCTTACCGGGCGCATCGGCGAAAGTCACTGGCGAGCGCCCTCCGGACTACGCCAGCTGCCCACGTTAGGGACAGTCAGATGCCAGCAGATACCAGCAACGTTTTTGTCCCCCCGCCTCCTGCGACACAAAATCCGTCACCACAAACCCCTCAGCGAACAACCTGGTGAATACCTGGCGCGTCTGCAAGCGCCAGCGCAGGGCCTTATCGGGCTGGGTCTCCTTCAGATGATTGATGCTCGCTGGTATCTCGACCAGGACGTGAGCGGCCCCCACCGGCCATCGGATCGGGCCAGGACTTCCATCGTCCACCTGGGAGAGCACACAGTGGGCGTTGGCGATGTCAGGAGGAGGGGGAAGCGTATATTGTCGTAACCGTACCCGCTCGTGGTTAAGCCACCACCGCACCTCGAACCGGTCCGACGGAAGGCCGGTGTTAAGCCCATCATGCATGGTACCATAGAAGTTGTCATGGTAGCGGTTACAAACGCATCCCAACCGCCGGATGTTCAGGCTGGCGTTGCCGCGTTGCAGCGGATCGTAGGTCCAGGCTATGCAATCATACCCCTGGGCAAGGACCAGCTGTCGTTGCAGCCACTTCAGGTTTGAACCGATTCCCCTGCCCTGGTATTCCGGCAGGACGCCGGTGGCGTGGGACCAGTGCAGAACCATGCCATCGCGAATGCCCAGGAACCCCACCACAAACCCGACCGCCCGATCACCGTCGAAAGCCCCCAGCACCAATCCCCCGGCATGGCCGATGGCCGTCAGCAGATGAGCAGGGATCGCGTCACGGTCGTCGGTGGACCAGATCGGCCCGTGTAGATCGGCCACCAATTCGATTTCTTCGGGAGAGATTATAGGACGATATTCGATAGGCATAAATAGGTAGATCGTGCAAAAACACTGAGGCGAATTTAGATATATGCGCTAAACCGTGCTGCGAACTTCCGCAATGACGTTGTGTAACAGGGGATGCACCGTCCGGGTGCGACTCAGGGTGCGAATCTCATCAGCCGTCAGCAACCCCTGTTCGGTAACCACGCCCGCAATCGCCGTCCACGGTGTAAGGTCGTAAATGCGATTCTGCACCCTGACCCCGGCAGGGGCCTCGGCCCACACATCGCCTGGGACACGTTCATGGATAGGCTGTTCCCCAAGGACCGCCGGCCAGACTTTGGAGGTATGGGCCAGCAAGTAACACGGAATCCCCAGGCTTTGGGCGCAAACCGCCAGGCCCGCCGTGCCGACTTTGGAAACAACGCCCATCTCAGTCAGGCTGTCCACACCCACCAGCACCAGCTCGACTTCCTGGAGCACAGCATACGCGGCGCTGTCAACGCTGACCGTCACATCGATGCCCTGCCTGGCCAGTTCTGCCGCCTGCCAGCGTCCCTCCAATAACGGGCGACCTTCCATGTTATAGACACGCGGTTCTCGGCCAGCACTTTTGGCGTACATAATCGTTTTGAACACGGTCGAGCTGGCGGAGTGCGTCAGGATCGAGGCGTGGGCGGGGATAAGGGCTGCTGCCTTCCGGCAGACGGTTTCGCGCCCATCATCCTGCTCCTGGAGAAATGCTTGCACGGTTTCCCGCAAAGCCCAGGTCATTGCCTCTGAATCGGTTTCTGCGGCGACCGCGGAAAAGACACGGTTGAACAGGGTAACCAGAGACGCCATCCCACTCTGGGCGGTAAGGATTTCGCGGGCGATCTGCTGGAGTGACGTCAGCAACACTGCTCCCGCGCTGTCCGTTTCCTCAAGCGCAAAGTCCAATAGCATCTGCGCCGTCGCCCTGGTAATACTTACTGCGCCGGACAGTTTGTCAGTCATGATGGCAACTTGTTGTTCACGCCAGGCCACAGACCCGCTCCCCAGAACGACTGGCCGCTGAACCTCAGTACCCCCTCTGACCGGGCACTCCCTAACCCTTGCCCAAAGGCTCAGCCAACAGTACCCCCAACAGGCCGGAGAAGATCGCCAGGTGAAGGGCGGTAAACGCCATAATGGACCATACAGTGCCGCCGGTCGCCGCGGCCACGAGGTGGAGGAAAAAGCTGACGACGGTCAGAATAACACCAGCCAGGATCGGCACGCCACGGTAATGGGCGAGACGGGTCGAGAAGAACGTGATCACTCGTGCCAACGTGCGCGACCGGTTCAGTTTATCCAGCAGCCTGTTCATCGCTTTCGTGCCTTGTTATATGACGATCACCCGCCCGAATAATCAATGACCGACTTCATCGCCGTAATCTGCGCCGCGATTGCACGGGGCACCTGTGCCTGCATGACAACACCGTTGTCGGTGTGCTCTTCAGTGAAGATTATGCCCGTCTGGTGGATGCGGGAAATGAGGTCCCCGCGCTCATAAGGGATGAGCACATGAATTTGTTGCATCTGGGCCACGAGCAAGTCTTCTATTTCCAGCAGGAGATCGTTCAACCCAGCGCCAGTTTTGGCCGAGACAGGCACCACGCGATGGTATTCCCGGGTATTAATGCCCAGGTGAGTGGTCAGGGCATCGTCCTCCAGAAGGTCAATTTTATTCAACACCAACAGCCGGGGCATGGGTGGCAGGTCCAGTTCGGCCAGCGTATCTTCGACCGCTTCGATCTGCTCCACCAGGTTCGGATGGCTGACATCCGCGACATGCAACAATATGGTGGCTGCCGCGATTTCCTCCAGAGTCGCCCGAAAAGCAGCGATGAGAGTTGTCGGCAGCTTCTGGATAAACCCGACCGTATCGGAGAACAAGACCGTTTTACCGCCCGCCAGGGTCACCCGACGTGTCGTCGGATCGAGGGTGGCGAATAACTGATCGGCGGCGTAGACATCGGCTCCGGTCAGGCTGTTGAGCAGCGTCGATTTACCCGCATTGGTGTAACCGACCAGCGCGGCCACCGGGATATTGGCCTGCTGGCGCTGTCGTCGGTGACGACTGCGATGGGCGCGTACCGCCTCCAGTTCTTTCTTCAGCCTGGTAATGCGGCGACCGATCTCGCGGCGGTCAACTTCAAGCTGTGTCTCGCCGGGCCCGCGAAGCCCCACACCGCCACCCCCGGCCCTTGAAGCGCCCCCGCCTGCCTGGCGGGCCAGATGCGTCCACTGTCGGGTCAGGCGCGGCAGTCGATACTCATACTGCGCCAGTTCAACCTGAAGCGCTCCCTCACGAGTCTGGGCATGCCGGGCGAAGATGTCCAGGATCAACGCCGATCGATCGATGACTTTGACCGCCTCCCCGAACGCTTTCTCCAACTCGCGTTGGTGGCGGGGCGACAGCTCATCGTCGAAAATGATGACATCTACCTCAAGAGTCTGAAGGTCTTCCCGAATCTCTTCGATCTTGCCTGCCCCGATGAAAGTCGCCGGATGCGGCTTCGACAGTTGTTGAGAGGTCTGCCCGACAACTTCAATCCCGGCGGTCGCCGCCAGCAACGCCAGCTCGTTTAGAGAATCTTGTACAGAGAGAAGCGAGCGCCCTTCTTTGAAGGCGACTCCCACCAGGTAGCCTTTCTCTGCCAATGGCTGCTCGGAAAACGGCTCGCGTAAGTCTTGATCATCTATCATGTGAGGTCTGCCCAGAGAGCCAGAGAGAGTGAGCAACGGACCCACTAGGTGCGGTTGCTCCAGTCGGACCTTCTGATCCGCGACGGCCAGGATGCCAGGCAGATGGCACGTTCAATGACCATCAGAAGACCTCGCCGGCGCGTCGCTGCTGAACAATTCTGCCAACTGGTCATCCGGCGGGGCGCTGCGCATGGGTACCATGATGTGAAAGATGCTGCCCGGTAATGCCTGTTCGTCATAACCAGGGCTTTCCGCCCAGATGGTGCCCCCATGCGCCTCCAGGATACCTTTGGCGATGGTCAGGCCCAACCCTGGCCCGCCGCCCTTAAACTTCGTCTTGCCACTGGAATGATGGGAGACATCAGCCAGCGAGGAAAACTTCTCGAAGATTCGCTGCAAATCTTCCGGCGCGATGCCGATGCCGGTGTCGGCCACAATAACATCCGTAAACCCCGGCAGGTCCCTGGCGCGGAGTGTGATCCGACCGCCATCGGGTGTATATTTGACCGCATTCGAGACGACTTTGACCAACACCTGATAGAGGCGTTCCGGGTCCCCATAGGTTGGTTTGGTGGTGATGGAAGCCCGATCAATGATAAACGCCAGGTGGCGTGATTTGATCATCTCGCCCACGTCATATTCAAGGATGTCGATCAGGCGATGCAACCAGACGGGTTGATGGTGCAGTTCCAGAAGGTTCATCTCGATCAGCGAGACGTCGATCATGTCCTGGACAAGCTCCCGCAGGCGCGCGGTCCCGCTGAGAATTCCAGACAGCATCATGCCGAGGCGTTGATCCTGATCCTGGGGAAAATCCGCCCGCATCATATTGCAGTAGCCTTCGATGAGGGTCAGCGGTGTTTTGAGTTCATGGGCAGCCACCGCGATAAAGTCGGACTTGCTTTTGTTGAGGCGCTCGACATTCAAAAGCGCCAGACTCAATTCCGCGCGCAGGTCTTCCACCAAAGCCTCAGCTTCCAGATTCCCCAGGTAAGCCGTGGCTTCGGAGAACACGTGCTCCAGCTCGGTTAACCACTCGATCAGGTGATCGCGCTGCGCACGGTCGCAGAGGAGCTTCCACGTAACCTCTTTCAGGGTGGTCAGCACCGGTAAAAGACCCGCCGGTTCCTCGTCAGTTGGCGCGCTCCGTGCCTCAACCCAGTCGAGCAGTATCAGGTTGAGCGGCAACGAGTTCCCCAGGCGCAGCGTGCGCAACAGGCCGTCGTAAAACGCCTCCGTGGCTTCCACAACCGTGGCGCGTAATTGTTCAGACTGAGCCAGCCGGCTGGCGGCTGTTTCAACCAGAGGTGGGAGGTTTGTTTCCAACCAATCCGCGAGATTGTCCATCGATTGACCACTTCTCTCAGATCGCCGGGTGTGATCGTCAGGCGTCATGTGTCTGCCGGAACAGGCCCGCCCAGATCACATCTGGGCAAGCTAACCTCAACGGCACAAATCCACCGGTATTATACCTACAGTTGGAATTCTGTGCCCGATCCCACCCGCAGCAACTGAGGGCCCGGGGGAGATTTATTCCTTGTCAGACAGCGACTGAGGTGTTTCCCGTCGGAGCTGTCTTTCGGCCTGGGCCAGATAATCCTCCAGGGACTGTGT
>DAOTXK010000115.1:0-39584 GCA_034435395.1 Anaerolineae bacterium
CCCATGGATATTCCACAGGGCCAGCAGCGCCGCGAACATGGCCGCTGCCGCCAGCCCTGGCCGCCCGGTGATGCCCAGCAGGGGGAGGGCGCGGGCCTCAGGGGCCGGGAGGCGCGCCCGCAACGTCCGCCCCAGCACGCGCAGGAACAGCGCCAGCAGCAGCCCCTCGCTGAAGATGGTGATCACCGCTGCCGCCGGATAGCCATAGATCGGCAGGAAGATCAGGTTGGCCGCCACGTTGAAGATGACGGCGATCAGGAAGGTCGGCGTCAGGGCGCGCTGCTGGTCCAGCGCGATCAGCATGTACTGGGTCACGCTGTTCACCCAGCCGATGGGCACGCTCCAGATCATCAACTGCAAAGCCACCGCGCCGGCGGGCAGGTACTGCGGCCCCCCCAGCACCAGGATCAGCGCAGGGGCGATGAACGTCGTCACCACGGCCACCGGCAGCGCCATGATCAGCAACAGCTTGACCGACAGGCGGTAGCTGCGCACCAGTTCGGGCGGGTCTTCCCGCGCCTGGCGGCTCATCACCGGTAGCAGCGCCGCCGAGAGGAAAGCCGGGATGATCTGGATCGTGTCCAGCCACTTGTAGGCGGTGCTGTACCAGCCGACCACGGTGGCCCCATTGATCGACTCCATCAGGATCACATCGATCTTAAAGAAGATGGTCGCCAGCAGGTGGTTGATCATCAGCGGCCACGACTCGATCACCATGTGCCGCTGCAAGGACCGATCAACCGCCGGGACCGCTGACCCGCCATCCCGCCGGAACAGGCGTATCCCCTCCGGCCAGATCAGGCCGCGGGCCAGCCACAGCATCAGCGCCAGGGTGATGGTATTGGTGACGATGCTCGCCCCTGCCAGCCCGACCACGCCCCAACCGGCCAGCAGGGCGCTCAGCCCCAGCGCCGCCTTACAGATGGTGCTGACGGTGGTGACGGCGGCGGGGTACTCCGCCTGCTCGAAAGCGTAAAACAGGGCGGTCAGGCCGGTGCTCAGGCTGACGGGCAGCAGGCCGACGTACAGCAGGCCGATGGCGACGACGGCCACGGGTTCCAGCGGCGGCGAGACCAGCGTCTGCCGCGCCAGGAGGAAGCCGATCAGCAGCGGCGCGCCGAGGACGGCCAGCGCCAGCCGCAGCGCGCTGGTGTTGAGCAGGTACCGCCCGGCCTGCGCCCGGTCGCGGGCGACCTCCCGTGTCAGGAAGGTGTTGAGGCCGAAATTGGTCAGGATGTCGAACCAGCCGTAGATGACGATGGCGTAGTAGTAGATGCCAGCGTTTTCCGGCCCCAGCACCCGCAGCATGATGAAGGCGAAGGCGAAGTCGATGCCTTTGTTGAACAGGTTGATCAGGATGGGCATGACGCTGTTTTTGGCCAGCCGCCGGATGGTGCCCCCTTCCCCCGCCTCGCCGTCCCGGTAAAACACCCGCCACAGCCACACCCCCACCGCGAAGACGATCACCACGCCCGCCAGGAAGCTGAGAAACGCGCCCACCTGGAAGCTGGCCGGGCTATAGCGGAAGCGCACCAGCCACGTATCGGAGAGCCGCACCTGGCCGCTCGCCACCGGCCCGGCATATCTCTCGGCCAACGCGCGGGGATCGAGGAAGACGCCCCGGAAGTTCCCGTTGACCAGTTGAACCGGGATTTCATGCTCGAACTGTTCGTCCGCCCCCGCCGGGCGGATGAAGGCCCGCCAGCCGGGGAAGTAGCTGTCCGCCAGCACCAGCCAGGACGGCGCGTCCACCGTCGCCGCCACCGTGACCTGGAGATTGCGGTATTCAGCGATGGCCTGGGGGGCCGGCTCGCCCGGCTGGAATGCCCGGTCGTCGGGCGGCTCGACTGGGGTGTAGACCAGCGCCGCCGTCCGCGGATCGATCTGCTGGACGAGCGCGGCGAAAGCCGGGCTGCTGGTGTAATAGAGGGTCGCTGTGGCGGGCAACGTGTAGGCGCGGGGCATGACGTGGCGGTTCTCGTAGATGCGGACCGCCTCATCTTCGTAGGCCAGTACCCACCCCGGATCGTCGATCGTGGTCTCGGTCACGATGTACCGCACGTTGAGCAGGTCCAGCAGCGGCGAGTCGACGGACCAGGGCTGGTCGGTGGTCAGCGGGGCGACGCGGTTGAAGTCCAGCTGGAACTGCGGCGCGATCAGCGTCATGTAGTCGGTGTACTGGCGGGGGATGATGCTGTCATAGCCGCGCACGTCCTCCAGCCCGAACATCCAGGGGATGTTGGCGTGGAGCGTGTCATCGCCGGGGGCGTTGAGCGTGGTCAGGCGGAAGGGGCCTTCCGCCGCGTAGCGCCCGGCCAGCCATTCCAGCGCTGGCGGCGTGAAGTCCAGCAGCGCCGGGTCCGCCGCCGGGAAAAAGCCCGCTGGAGCCATCATCAGGTCCAGGGCGATGACGATGACCGCCGCCCATGTCCAGGCCGGCGCGCCGCCCAACCGTCGCGGCAGCCGGTCCGGGCGGCGGCTGAGCAGGAAGACGGCTCCCGCCGCCACCAGGAAGATGCCCAGCAGCAAGACGTGGGGGAACTGGTAGCTGTAGAACATGCGCGCGTCGGCGAAGGCGTTTTCCGCCAGGGCCAGCGCATGCAGCGCGCGGTCAAGCAGCGGTTCGAGCGGCGCGTACAGCAGGCGGCTCAGCAGCAGCCCGGCCAGCACGGCAATGCCTGCGCCGGTCAGCCCTCGGCCAAACCACCCGGCCAGCCGCGCGGCAAACGTCGTAGGCGTTGGGACGGCGGCTGGTGATCCGCCGTCGTCCCCTGTCGCGGGGTCGTAGCGCCGTGATCCGGCCAGCGCGTCGGCTCCAAACCCGGCCAGGGCCGCCACGGCCAGCGTCAGCGCGAACACCCAGCGGAACGGCGAGTGAAGCTGGTTGATGCCCGGCAGCAGAGTGTACAGGACGGCGTAGGTCGGCAGGCCGAAGACGAAAGACAGCGCCAGGGCGGCCAGCGCGGCGAAGATCGCCCGGTAGGGAAGACCGGCCACCCTCCTGGCAGGACCCCGCCCCACCCACGCGCTGGCCAGTCCGTAGGCCGCCAGGGCCATCGGCAGGATGCCCAGGTAAGCCCCGCCTTCCACGTAGTTTTTGACGCCCCAGTAGATGGTGTGGATCGGCTCGCCCAGGGCGTTGACCGTGACCGGGACGGTCTGCCCGCTGAATACGTCCCAGTAGGCGTGGTGGGCCGGGTTGCCGAAGAAGTTGGGCAGGAAAAAGGCGATGATGCGCCGTGTGGGATAGGCCCAGCCGAGAATCTGCTCCAGGCTGGCCGAGCCTTCCCGGAAGTTCCGCCCGGCCAGCTCAAACAGCGGCAGGAACTGCGCCGCGCCCAGCGCCAGCCCCAGCCCGACCATGATGACCAGCCAGACGCCCCGCCGCAGCCATTGGCTGTGCGCGCCCGCTTCCCGCCGCTGCCCCCACCACCCCGCCAGCAGCCGCCACGCCGCGTAAAAGCCCACGATCAGCAGCGTGTAGTAGATGATCTCCACGTGCCCGGCGTAAACCACCAGGCCCAGCGTCAGCGCGCCTCCCGCCGCCCAGGGCGCGGTCGCCGGACGCCCGAACAGCGGCTGCGACCGGATGACGTACTCGGCCATCAGCAGCAGGAGCGGCAGCCAGGCCGCCCCGCCGATCATCATGGGGAAGACGATCCGCGCCAGGAAAAAGCCGCTGAGTTGCCAGCTCACCGCCGCCACCGTCGCCCCGGCCCGGCGCTGGCCCAGCCCGCGCGCCAGGAGATACATGCAGACACCGGCCAGCCAGAGCTGGATGACCGTGTACCAGCCGTAGGCGGCCGCCAGCGGCAGGAGGTAAAAGATGAGGCTCAGCGGGTAAAGGGCGCTGTGCTGCCCCGCCGCCAGGAAGGGCACCCCCGCGAACAGATGCGGGTTCCACAGCGGAATCTCGCCCCCGCCGATGCTTTGCCGGATGAACTGCTTCCAGACGTAATTTTCCAGGATGAGGTCGGAGAGCAGGGCGTTGTGCGGGGCTTCCGGCGCGCCGACCACCTCGCGGTAGGCGGCGAATGGCTCCCACTGGTAAAGGTTGTCGGCGGGCAGCAGGGTCTGGCCGCCGAGCGTCTGCGGCGCGAAGAGGATCAGCGGCAGCAGGAGGAGCAGCAGGATGATCAGCAGGTCGGGAGCGCGGTTGCGAATCAAAAATGTCCCTCCAACGCCATGCCGCCTGGCAGGCGACTGGCTGTGGCGGCGCGGGCCGCTCCAGGGTGTTTACGACGGCGGGGGATTATACCGTGAGTCGCCGCCGGCCACCTGACGGGGTTGCCTGATGGTCGCCGGTCGGCTGGTATGACTGCGGCGCTTCCCCAGAGGCACAGGCCCGGCGGAATACAGTTGTTTTGGCGTCTTTTTTATGGCACTATAACAAACGTATCAGGATGTCATCCATATAGCGTTTCCTGTTGAGACCTGCAAGAGATAACCATCAGGGCGTCACCGCTCTCAGTCACCAGTGTGCGGCAGTTGGGAACTGAGGCTGAAACTATACGCCCAGCGGACCAGTAGCAGCTCTGGAAGCCGGCGGTCAATCACAGGCCGTGGCGAGTCGTCGGTTAATAGTCATACGAAGCATTAATTTTTTGTGTCAGAAGGATCGGCGATTTCAGCCTTCGGCTGAATCCCTGCTCATCACGCGAGGTGAATGCCCATGTCCGTTTTTTCGTTATCCCCAGCCCATGTCTATCTCGACACCAACCGCGTCATCAGCGCGATTTCACCGCTGGTGTTCAGCGGCTTTGCCGAGCACATGGGGCGCTCCATTTATGAAGGAATCTATGATCCGGCGTCGCCACAGGCCGACGAACGCGGCCTCCGGAAAGACGTGCTGGCGGCCCTCCGGGAGCTGAACTTCCGCGCGCTGCGTTATCCGGGCGGCAACTTCCTCAGCGGCTATCACTGGCTGGATGGGGTGGGTCCCCGCGACCAGCGGCCCCGCCGGCGCGACCTGGCCTGGCAGTCGATTGAGACCAACCAGTTTGGCACCAACGAGTTCATCGAGTTCTGCCGGGCCATCCATACCGAGCCGATGATCGGCGTTAATATGGGGACCGGCTCCATCGGGGAGGCGGCCAATCTGGTCGAATACTGCAACGCCCCTGCCGGGACGCAGTATGCAGACCTGCGGGTCTCACACGGTTATCGCCAGCCGCACGGGGTCAAGTATTGGTGCCTGGGCAATGAGATGGACGGCCCCTGGCAGATCGGGCACCTGGAGGCGGCGGAATACGGCGCGAAGGCCCGCGAGGCCGCCAAGATGATGCGCTGGCACGATCCGACGATCAAGCTGGTGCTGTGTGGCTCCTCTTCCAGCGGGATGCCGACCTATCCCGAATGGGATCGTATCGTGCTCGAACGGTGCTGGGAGCAGGTGGACTACCACTCGCTCCATTATTACGCGGGCAACCGGGATGACGACACCGCCAGCTACCTGGCCCTCAGCGTCGAGTTCGAGACCTATCTGGACACCCTGGCCGGAGTCCTGCGTTATGTGAAGGCCAAACAGCGTTCCCAACATGACGTGTACCTGTCATGGGATGAATGGAATGTGTGGTACCGGGCGAACAAACCCAGCGATGTACAGGGCGGCTGGACGGAAGCCCCGCATCTGATCGAAGAAGTGTACAACCTGGAAGATGCGCTGGTGACCGCGCAGTGGATGAACGTGTTCCTGCGCCGGTCTGGCGTGCTGAAGATCGCCTGTCTGGCGCAGATCGTGAACGTGATCGCGCCCATTCTGACCACCCGCGACGGCCTGCTCAAACAGTCGATCTATTACCCGTTTATGCTGTTCAGCAAGCTGGCCGCCGGGGCCGCGCTGGACGTGGCCGTCAAAGCGCCGCTGTATCCGACGACCAAGTACGGCGATATGCCGCTGCTGGACGCCTCGGCCTCCTATGATGAGGCACAGGACGCGCACGCCATCTTCCTCGTCAACCGCAGCCAGACCGAAAGCCTGCCCGTCGTCCTGCGCTGGCAGGACCGCGCGCCGCAGCGCATCCAGGCGGTCTATCAGCTTTCCGGCTCGGACCCGAAAGCCGCCAACAGCTTCGAGAATCCTGACCGGGTGGTGGCGGTCGCCGTGGATGCGCCGGCCATCAGTGATCGGAGCGCCTCGCTGGTGCTGCCGCCGCTCTCGTTCACGGCCATCGACGCCCGGTCGCTGCGGTAGGGGTCGCCTGACCGGCAGCGCTGGGGCCGGGAGGGGGACGCTCCTGCCGGGTCGCAGCCCTGACAGGGGCCATCATCGGGACATCGCTCCCTCTTCCCCCGGTTGGGCGCTGCCGCCCCGCCCGGCAGGATGCTCATCCAGGCGTTGCCGGCACAACGCCTCCATTCTATCCAGCGTGCGCCCCCGATAGGGGAAGTACCCCTCCAGCCAGGTCTGGACCCGGGTTGGCGGCGGCTCCTCCTCCAGGCGGTCCAACAGCGCCAGCAGCTCTTCCAAAGAGGCCACTGGCGTGGTTACGGCGTCGATTTCCGGGACCGGCCTGTCGGTCGGAGGGGCCACCAGGCGGACTGCCGCCCGCCCGGTCCCTGCCGCCGCCATCAGGCCGGTGGAGGCCAGGGCGGCCACGGCGACCAGGTTATCCCACTGCAAAAAGGCCCGGTAGTCCACGCGGGCCGAGATGGCGACGTTGTCCAGCCCGGCGATGTGCCCGCTGCCGGGCACCGCGGAGCCATCCTGTCCCTCCCGGTCCTTGAGGATAAAAAACCAGTGGGGGCGCTGCTGCGCCGCCTGGCCCAGCCAGCGGACCGCCTCCTCCGTAGCGGTGGCGAGGTAAGCGAAGATTTCGTTGCTGGCGTGTTCCAGCAGCATCAGCAGGACGGGGTGGCCTTCCGCCCGGCGGCGGAGGGCCTGTTCCGCCTCATGAACGTCCGCCGCGGCCAGAGGGTCAAGGGCCAGGTCGGTCTCCGCATGGCCGATGATGGACAGCCGGGGAATCGGACTCCGCCGCAGGCCGCCCCGCAGCATGTCGGCCACCACCGCGTTCCACACCCACACCTCGTCGGACAGCACCGGGTCAATCATCCCGGAGGGGTGCTCGTTGCAGAACAGTATCCGGTGAGTATCGGTGGGGGCGGCCAGCGTGAATTCCGCGGCGGCGGGGATGCGCTCGTTATTCACCAGCAGCAGGCGCGGCTGGAGGTGGGCCAGCAACCGGCGGCAGACCTTCAGCCGGTGGACGGTCAGGAGCATGTGCTCCCAGGCTGCAAACGGGCTGCTGAGCAGTCGGCGCAGCACGGCGCGATCCCTGCGCCACAGGAGCGCCCCCAGCCGGGCAGTCAACCAGGTGGCCCGCAGCAGGGTCGCCGCCGCGTCTCCCCAGCCGGAGCCGTATTTCATCCACCGCCTGTACCCCGCCACCGGTTCGACGACCACCGCCGCCGACTCGCCGCGCCGCCAGATTTCCAGCGAGGACCGCGACACGACCAGCGCGCAGACATACCCGGTCCGCGCCAGGCGTTCAGCCAGCCGGGCGATGGCGTCCTGGTTGGGCTTCCGGCTGGAGCGGAACAGGAGCGCGTCGACGGTGGGCAGCGCCGCCACGTCCGGCGGGCGGGCCAGCAGGCCGAAGACGGCGGCGTTTCTGAGGGTGAAAACCAGCGACCGGATGACGGCCTTGAGGCCGCGCAGCGGGTCCACCATGGTGAGGTAAAGCCCGGCGGCCAGCCATTCCGGGAAGCGTCCCCAGTAGGGTTGGGTGGTCTCCGCGTAACGCGGCCACAGGGCCAGCACCGCGAAGTAACCGTCCGTGGCCAGGGGCGTTTTGGGGGCGGGAGGACCTTCGTCAGGCTGGTCGGGCGCGGCACTGGCGCTGATCATGCGGTCGGCCTCCGGTCTGCGGTTCGGTGTCCTGACGCTGCGGTTGAAGGCAGCGCCAAACGGCGCTACATTATAACATGTCCTCGGCGGTGGGAGAGCGAACGATGGTTCGCGTGTTCATTCAGGCCCGGATGAGTTCGGCGCGGCTGCCCGGCAAGGTTCTCGCCCCGTTCCACGGCCAGCCGCTCATCCGCCAGGTGATCGACCGGGTGGCGGAGGCCGTGCCCCGTTCGCAGATCGTGCTGGTCACCAGCGCCGACCCGACTGACGATCCGCTGGCCTGTTATGTGGAGTCGCTGGGGGTGGCGGTCTTCCGGGGGCCGCTGGCCAACGTGCTGGAGCGGTTCCAGCGGTGCGCGGCGGCCTACCCCGCTGACTGGGTGATCCGTATCTCCGGCGACAGCCCCTTGATGAGCAGCGCCGTCATCCGCCGGGTGATCGCCGCCGCCCAGACCGCCGAGGCGGACGTGGTCACCAACGTCTTCCCGCGTACCTTTCCCCGGGGGTGCAGCGTGGAAGCCATCAACGCCCGGTCGCTGGCCGCCCTCGACAGCACGGCGCTGACCGCCGAGGAGCAGGAGCACGTCACCGGCGTCTTCTACAACCACCCGGACCGCTATCGTATCATCAACGTGGACTCGGGAAGGCCGGAGCTGGCGGCGGTGGACCTGACGGTGGACACCCTCGACGATCTGCGGCGGCTGGAAGCCTTCGACGAGGCCGCGTTGGGATGGGAGGGCCTGGGATGAGCGGCGGCGGACGGGATCAGCCGCTGGGCGTGGCCGTGGTCGGCCTGGGCATCGGCGAGCAGCACGCCCGTCGGCTGGCCGGGCTGGACCGCGTCTGCCTGCGGGCGCTGCTCGATCACGACGCGGCCAAAGCGCGCCGCCTGGCCGACCAGCTGGGCGCGCCGACTGTCCCTCCTGACTACGAGGCCCTGCTCGGCGATCCCCAGGTGGAAGCGGTGGTCATCGCCTCCTATGACGATGATCACGCCGCCCAGACGCTCGCCGCCCTGGAGGCGGGCAAACACGTCTTCGTGGAAAAGCCGCTCTGCCGGACGCTGGACGAGCTGCGCGCCATCAAGGCGGCCTGGGCGGGACACGGCGGGCGGCTCAAGCTGTCCTCCAACCTGATCCTGCGCGCTGCGCCGCTCTACCGCTGGCTGAAGACGCAGTGCGAGAGCGGGCGGCTGGGTCGTATCTACAGCGTGGACGGCGAGTACCTGTATGGGCGGCTGGAGAAAATCACGGCGGGCTGGCGCGCCCACGTGGAGGGTTACTCGGCCATGCTGGGGGGCGGCATCCACCTGATCGACCTGATGCTGTGGCTGACGGGCGAGCGGCCGGCCACGGTGTACGCCGCCGGTAACCGCCTCAGCACCGAGGGCACCGCCTTCCGCTACCAGGATTTTATCGCCGCCACCTTTGAATTCCCATCGACCATGGTCGGGCGGATCGTCGCCAATTTCGGCTGCATGCATCCTCACCAGCACGTCCTGCGCCTCTACGGCACCGGGGCCACCTTCCTCGTCGACGACGCCGGGCCGCGCTGGCATGAGTCGCGAGACCCGGCTCAGGGGGCCAGCCCTCTCACTCTGGACCCGCTCCCCGCCCACAAGGGTGATTTGCTGCCCGAATTTGTCCTGGCTATACTCTCCGGTCGTGATTGGGACGCGCACACCCAGGTCCATTTTGATGCGATCAGCGTGTGCGTGGCGGCGGATCATGCCCTGGCGACGAACGCTCCGGTAAAGGTAACCTACATATGACGGCGAGGCGCGAAATACCGTTTGGGCGGCCCTGGATCACCGACGAGGACCGCCAGGCTGTGCTGGAGGTGCTGGGCGGGCATATCCTGACACACGGCCCGCAGTGCCGGGCCTTTGAGGAGGAATTTGTGGCCTTCATGGGCGGCGGCTACGCCGTCTCCACCAGTTCCTGCATGGCCGCCCTGCATCTGGCTTACTTTTATCTGGGGTTGGGGCCGGGCGACGAGGTTATCGTCCCGGCGCAGACCCACACCGCCACCGTCCACGCCGTCGAGCTGGTGGGCGCCCGCCCGGTTTTTGTGGACTGTGAGCTGACGACCGGCAACATCGATCCGGCGCTGATCGAAGGCCGGATCACCCCCCGGACCAGGGCGCTCTCGCTGGTCCACTTCGACGGCATCCCCGCCGACATGGACGCGATCATGGCGATCGCCGAGCGCCACGACCTGCGGGTGGTGGAAGATTCGGCGCTGGCCCTGGGGGCGCGGTATAAGGGCACGCACGTCGGGCTGATCGGGGATATCGGCACGTTTTCCTTCTACCCGGTCAAACACATCACCACCGGCGAGGGCGGCATGTACGTCTCCCGGCACGCCGACGTGGCGGCGCGGTCGGCCCGGCTGCGGGCCTTCGGCGTGGACCGGCGGCACGACGAGCGGGCAATCCCCGGCCATTACGATGTCACCGACCTGGGCCTCAATTACCGCATGAGCGAAATGCAGGCGGCGCTGGGGCGGGGCCAGCTCCGCAAAATCGATGCCATCCTGGCGCGGCGCAAGGCCAATTTTATGGCGCTCCAGCGGCGGCTGCTGGACGGCGTGGGCGAGCACGTGATCATCCTCGACTCCGCCGACCCGGACCGCGCCAGCAGCTACTATTGTATGACCGTCATCCTGCAGGGGGCGCTGGCCCCGCAGCGCGACGACCTCGTTCTCCGGCTCAACGCGGCAGGGGTCGGCACCAGCATCTACTACCCGCAGCCGGTCCCGGCCATGACCTACTACCGGAACAAGTACGGCTACGCCAGGGGGGATTACCCGAACGCGGAGCGGATCAGCTATCAGTCGATCGCGCTGCCGGTCGGCCCGCACCTGGACGAAGACGACATGGCGTATATCGCCGAGCAGTTCATCCTCGTGATCAAGGACTCTCTCCTATGACGCTTGACATAAAAGGCCGGCGCATCGCCCTGGTCGGCGGCGCGGGCTTCATCGGCCATAATCTGGCGCTGGCGCTGAAGGCCGGGGGCGCGGATGTGCACATCGTGGACAGCCTTCAGGTCAACAACCTGATGTATTTCACTTCCACCCCGGAGCTGCACAACCGCAACCTGTACCTGCGGATCATCAATCAGCGGCTGGACATGATCAACGAGGCGGGTATTCCGCTGCACGTGCAGGATGCGCGCGACTATCACGCGCTGTCCCGCCTGCTGGCGGATATCGATCCGCAGGTGATCGTGCAACTGGCAGCGGTGGCCCACGCCGGACACTCTAACAAGGACCCCTACAGCACGTTTGACCACAGCCTGCGCACGCTGGAAAACGCCCTGGACGTGGCCCGCAACACCCATGTGGAGCATTTTATCTTTTTCTCGTCCAGCATGGTCTACGGCAACTTCCGCACGCCGGAAGTCACCGAAGATCATCCCCTGGAGCCGATCGGCATCTACGGCGCGCTCAAGCTGGCCGGGGAGAAAATGGTCGTCGCCTATCAGCAGGTGTTCGACCTGCCCTACACCATCATCCGCCCCTCGGCGCTGTACGGACCGCGCTGCGTCAGCCGCCGCGTGGGGCAGATTTTTATCGAAAACGCGCTGGCCAACACCAGCCTGCGCGTCTTTGGCGATGGCAGCGAGCGGCTCGACTTCACCTACATCGATGATCTGGTCCAGGGCACCATCCTGGTGATTCAGAATCCGGCCTCGCGCAACGAAGTGTTTAACATGACCTACGGCGAATCGCGGGCGTTGAAGGACCTGGTGGATATCGTCTTGAAGGAATTCCCGCAGGCCACGGTGGAATCGGTGGAGCGCGACCGGCTGATGCCCTTCCGGGGCACGCTCAACGTGGACAAGGCCAGGGCCATGCTCGGCTACCAGCCGCAGAATCCGATCGAGATCGGCTTCCCCAAGTACATTCAGTGGTACAGGGGGCTGGGCTGGAACGGGAACGGTTGAGGGCCTCATGCAGATCGGGCCGGATGACTGGCTGGCTGAGCAGTTGGGCCGGGCAGTATTTAAGGTTGTGGTGGAGGCGGGAGCGGTCGATCGCGCCGCCCTGCTGGCCCATAGCCAGGGGCAACGCCGGGCCTTGTATTACGCCAAAGTCCCAACCCTCGCCGTGGGGACGGTGGCCGCTCTGACCGGGGTCGGGTTCGGCGTGATCGACGTGAGTGTGACCTTTGACCGCTGGGCGGATGGGCGGGACGACCTGCCGGTCGCCGGGCCGGTCGCCGTGCAGCCGGCGGAGCCGGCGCACTTCCCGGCGCTGCTGGATATTGCGCAGTCGTGTTTTGTCTACTCGCGCTTCCACCTGGACCCGGCCATCCCCCAGGCGGCAGCCGACGCCGTCAAACGCGCCTGGATCGAGAGCTACACGCAGGGCAGGCGCGGCGACCGGCTGTGGGCGGCGCTGGCCGAGGGGCGGCCTGCCGGCTTCCTGGCGGCGCTCGTCACGACACACCGGGATCAGCCGTGCGCGGTGCTCGACCTGATCGGCGTGGGCCGGGAATACCAGGGGCGCGGGGTGGGCCGGGCGCTGACAGCGGCCTTCATCCGTCATTATGGGGCGTGTTATGCGCCGGAGGGGGTGCGGCTGCGGGTGGGAACACAGGCGGCCAACATCCCGTCCGTGCGGCTGTACGAGTCGCTCGGCTTCCGCCTGGCGGAAACGGCGTATGTGCTGCACTGGCATGTCAACCGCCCGTGACCGGGCAAAGACGGGACCAGGGACGTGAAACTCTTCGGCAAAGACCTCACCCAGGATGTCGTCATCGTGGCGGAGATCGGCTCCAACCACGAGGGCGATCCGACCAAGGCGCTGGAACTGGTGGCCCTGGCGGCGGAGGTGGGCGCGGACGCGGTTAAGTTCCAGACCATCCGGCCCCGGCAGCTGGTGACGACCTCCCAGCCGGAGCGCTTCGCCCAGTTGAGCCGCTTCGCGCTGGCGGAGGACGATTTCCTCCGGCTGGCGGCGGAGGCCGAGCGGCTGGGGGTGGGCTTTTTCTCCGCTCCTTTTGACCCCGAATCCGCCGCGTTTCTGGCCGGCTTCTGCCCGGCGCTGAAGCTGGCCTCCAGCGAGCTGACCTTTGAGCCGCTGGTGCGGATGGCCGCCCGGACGGGCCGTCCGCTGATCATCTCCACTGGCCTGGGCACGGTGGAAGAGATCGCGCGGACGCTCGACTGGGTTCAGGCCGAGATCGGGGACGTTCCCCTCCAGGAGCGGGTGGTGCTGCTGCAATGCGTGGTGGCCTATCCCACACCCATCGAGCAGGCCAATGTGCTGTCCGTGCCCTTTTTGCGGGACCGCTTCGGCGTGCTGAGCGGCTACTCCGACCATACGCTGGGCCTGAACGCCTGCCGGGCCGCCGCCGCGCTGGGGGCGTGCCTGATCGAAAAACACTTCACCGATCGGAAGGAAGGCCGCGCCTTCCGCGATCATCAGCTGTCCGCCGACCCGGCGGATTTCCGGCAGTTGGTGAAGGATGTGCGGGAGATTCGGGCCGCGCTGGGCGTCCGGGACAAGCTCCGCGCCGAAGCCGAACTGCCGAATCTGCTGGCGGTGCGCAAGGGGCTGGTCGCCGCCCGCGACCTTCCGGCGGGGGCGATTCTCACCCGGGAGGACATCGGTTATGCCCGCCCGGCCACCCACTTCCGCGCCGACCAGATCGAAGAGGTCATCGGGCGCGCCCTGACCGCGCCGCTGGCCGAGGGCAACCTGATCACCGAGGACGTGCTGGCGTAGGGGCGGGGCCACCTCCCTCCCCGCCTGCCGGGCCGTCACGGGCGAAAGAGAGCGCTTGATGTGCGGCATCGCCGGATACATCGGCACACGAGGGCTTGACCAGGAGACCCTGACCGCCTGCCTGGCCCTGATGCGCCGCCGGGGGCCGGACCACGCGGCCATTTATACCCATACCGCGCCCACAGGCCACCACGTCTGCCTGCTGCACAGCCGCCTGAGCATCATCGACCTGGACGAGCGCGCCCACCAGCCCTACCGCATCGGCTCGAACGTGCTGGTCTACAACGGCGAGCTGTACAACTACGTTGAGCTGCGGGAGGAGCTGCGCGCCGCCGGATACGACTTCCACACCACCTCGGATACCGAGGTGCTGCTGCGCCTGATCACCCACGGCGGCTGGCGGGCGCTCGACCGGGGCGAGGGGATGTGGGCCTTTGCCATGTATGACGAGGCGGACGGCTCGCTGCTGCTCAGCCGCGACCGCTTCGGCGAGAAACCGCTCTATCTCTACCGGGACGGGACCGGCCTGTACTTCGGCTCGGAGGTGAAGTTCATCGCCGCGCTGCTAGGGCGTCGCCTCCCGGTGAACGTCAACCATCTCTACCGTTACCTGGTCAACGGCTATAAAGCGCTCTACAAAGGGCGCGAGACCTTCTTTCAGGGGCTGGAGGAGCTTCCACCGGCCTCGGTGCTGCTCCTTGAGGGGGAGGGCCAGGAGGAACAGCACCGGTACTGGGTGCCGGTCTCGGTCCAGGACGAGGCCATGACCTACGACGAGGCCGTCAACGTGGCCCGGCAGGCGCTGCTGCGCTCGGTTGAGCTGCGGCTGCGCGCCGACGTGCCGCTGGCCTTTTGCATGAGCGGCGGCGTCGACTCCAACGCCCTGATCAGCATCGCCAAAAACGTCTTTGGCTACGACGTGCACGGCTTCACCATCGTCAACCAGGACCAGCGCTACGACGAGTGGGCCTTCGTCCAGCACGCGGTGGAGACGCAGGGCCTGCGCCACACCGCCATCCCGCTGAGCACGGCGGACTTTCTGCCCCAACTGCGGACGCTGGTCCGGCAGCACGACGCGCCGGTGTACACCATCTCCTATTACGTCCACTGGCTGCTGATGAAAAGCGTCGCCGCGCATGGGTACCGCATCGCCATCAGCGGCACGGGGGCGGACGAACTGTTCAGTGGCTACTATGACCACCACAACCTGTACCTGGCGGCGGTCGCTGACGACCCGGCGCGCTTTGAGGCGGCCCTGGCCGGCTGGCAGCAACACATCGCGCCCCTGGTGCGCAACCCCTTCCTGCAAAACCCGCGCGTCTTCATCGACAACCCGGCCCTGCGCGATCACATCTACCTGAACGCCGCCGACTTCGCCACCTATCTCTATGACGGCTGGGCGGAGCCGTTCGCCGAAGCCGAGTACACCGATAACCTGCTGCGCAACCGGATGTTAAACGAACTGTTCCACGAGGCGGTGCCGGTCATCCTGCATGAGGACGATCTCAACGCCATGTATTATTCCATCGAGAACCGCTCGCCGTTCCTGGACCGGCACCTGTTTGACTGCTGCCAGCGCGTCCCCACCCGGCACCTGATCCGGGACGGGGCGGCCAAGGCGGTGCTGCGGGACGCCCTGCGCGGCATCGCCCCGGACTTCATCCTGGACAACCGGCGTAAGGTAGGCTTCAACGCCCCGATCTTCGACCTGCTGGACGGGCGCGACCCGGCGGTGCGCGCCTACCTGCTGGACGACAGCCCGATCTACGCCCACGTCCGGCGGGAGAAGATCGCCGCCCTGCTGGACAAACCAACCCTGCCCAACAGCGAGAGCAAGTTTCTGTTTTACTTCCTCAACAGCAAACTGTTTCTGGAGGAGTTTGCGGTGTGATATAATGCCGCCTTTATGAGGGCGGATGTTGAGACCACGCGCGGGAGCATCAACTGCCATGATCGTGATCATCGATTACGGCCTGGGTAACCTGCGGTCGGTGGCCGGGGCTGTGGAGAAAGTGGGCTATCAGCCGGTCATCTCCGGTCGCCCGGAAGACCTGGAGCGGGCGGACAAGTTGATCCTGCCCGGCGTGGGGGCCTTCGGCGACGGCATGGCCAACCTGCGCCGGTTGGGGCTGGTCGAGCCGCTGACCGAGTTAGTGGTGGAGGGCGGCCGGCCGATCCTGGGGATATGCCTGGGGGCGCAGTTGATCGCCCGCGAGAGCCACGAATTTGGCTGGCACCAGGGCCTGGGCTGGATCGACGCCTCGGTCATCCGGCTGGAACCGGACGACCCATCCCTGCGCATCCCGCACGTGGGCTGGAATGATATGGAGCAGGTGCGCGCCAGCGTGCTGTATGAGGGCGTTCCCCCAGATGCCCTGTTTTATTTCGTGCACAGCTACCACATCGCCTGCGCTGACCCCGCCATCGTGATCGGCGAGTGCGAATACGGGCAGCGCTTCACCGCCGCCTTCCAGCAGGAGAATATCTACGGCACCCAGTTCCACCCGGAGAAGAGCCAGTTACATGGCCTGACGTTGCTGAAGAACTTCCTGGATAAAGCCTGAGCCATGCTGAGAAAACGACTGATCACCGTTCTCACGCTCAACGATGGCGTGTTATTCCGCACCAGGAACTTCCAGCCGGATTACCGCTATACGTTGAACTTTGTGGATACCTGGTCGGTGGACGAGATCGTGGTGCTGGACATCACGCGACCGGGCCAGGGTCGGCGGGAGAATTTCTACGACGTGGTCTCGGCGGTGGCGCGGAACTGTTTCGTGCCCATCACCGCCGGGGGTGGCGTCCGGACCATCGAGGATTTTAAGATATTGCTCAGCGTTGGCGCGGACAAGGTCGCCGTCAATACCGGCGCGGTGCAAAACCCGGAGCTGATCACCGAGGGTGCTCGGCTGTATGGCGCGCAGTGCGTGGTCGTCTCCGTGGACGCCCGCCAGAGCGAACGGCTCGGCTACGAGGTTTTCACCACCTTTGGCACGCAGCCGACCGGCCTGCATCCCGCCGACTGGGCCAGGCAGGCCCAGATGCTGGGCGCTGGCGAAATTCTGATCACGTCGATTGACCGCGATGGCATGCTGGAAGGTTATGACAATGCGCTGAACCGCCTCGTCGCCGCAGCGGTGGACATCCCGGTGCTGGTCTGCGGGGGGGCCGGCAAGTGGCAGGACTTCGTCGATGGCTTTGTGGAGGGCCAGGCTTCCGCCGTGTGCACGACCAATATCTACCATTTCACCGAGACCAGTATCAAAAGCGCCAAAAAGTACCTGCACAGCGCCCATATTCCGGTGAGAGTGTGACGATGTTTTTGGGCACATCTGGCCGCGAGATCAGGTACTGCAAAAAGTGCCTCATGCCCACCACCCGCCCGCGCGTCATCTTTAACGAGGACGGGGTCTGCAATGCCTGCCTCAACGCTGAGGAGAAAAAACGTATCGACTGGGAGGCGCGGCGGCGGGAGTTCCTGGCGCTGGTCGAGCCATACCGCTCGCGCGACGGGTCGTGGGATTGCATCGTGCCCTGGAGCGGCGGAAAAGACAGTAGCTCCATCGCCTATCGCCTCAAGTTCGAGTTCGGCCTGAACCCGCTGCTGGTGACTTTTTCGCCCCAGCTCCCCAACGAGGTCGGCAACCACAATCGTGAGATGCTGATCCGCCTGGGGTTTGACCACTTTTTTTTCCGGCCCAACCAGCGAATCCACCGTCACCTGGCGCGGCGCTTTTTCATCGAGCGCGGCAATCTGAAGGTGGCCTGGGATGCCGGGATCAACGTCCTGCCGGTGATGGTGGCGGTCAAGCACCGCATCCCGCTGATCTTTTACGCCGAGCATGGTGAGAGCGAATACGGGGGCCGGGTCTTAAGCGAGGAGCACAAAAAATTCAGGGACTTCACCGAGTTCATCGAGCATCAGGTGGGCGACGATCCCCGCAACTGGGTGGACGACGTGGTCACGCCTAACGATCTTAATCCGTATGTCTATCCTGACCTGGAGGAAGTGGCGGCGGTAGGGGTCAAGGCGCTCTATTTCGCCTATTTCTTCCGGTGGAGCATGTACGAAAATTACCAGTTCATTAAAGACAAGATCGACTTCTGGACCCATCCGCAGGGCCGCACAGTCGGCACCTTCACCGACTTCGATAGCCTGGACGACAAGGTAGACAACCTGTACTACTACATGCAGTACATCAAGTTCGGTTTTGGTCGGGCGGTCCGCGACGCCTCCCGCATGATTCAAAACGGCCACCTGACGCGGGAAGAGGGCCTGGCGCTCGCCCGTAAGTACGACGGTGAGTTCCCGGAGGAATTCCTGGATGAGGTGCTGGATTACCTGGAAATGGACCGGACCGAGTTCACCGAGGTGGTGGACATGCACCGCAACCCTGAAATCTGGAAGCGGGATGCGCATAACGACTGGGCGCTGCGAGTGCCCCTGGAATAGCGACGGCAGGCAGACGAGGAGAATCAGCCATGACAGAAGCCGGATATACCGAATTCGCCTGTGATCTGTGCGGCGGCACCAACGCGGTGGAAGTGCCCCATGCGCGGGAATATACGGGCGGGCAGCCCATCCACATCTGCACCGCCTGCGGCTTCGTTTACGTGAAACAGCGCCGCTCCGCCCAGGCCATCGCCGATAGCTGGTCGCACGAGATTTACGGCGCAGGCTATACGGCCGCCATCCCGGCGGTCATCGCCCGCCTGACCTACGTGGCCGAGTTCATCAACGACAAGCTGGGACTGCGGGGCAAGCGGGTGGTCGATATTGGCGCGGGTGAAGGTTACTTTCTGGATATGATCCGCCAGGAAAAATACGGCGCGACGGTCTTTGGCGTGGAGCCGTCACCGGTGAATGCCCGGAACCTCACGGCCATGGGCATCGACAATTTCCAGGGGACCATTGAAGCCTACTCGGCCAGCGGCGACGACCGCCGGGCGGACATCGTCACCATCATGTGGACGCTGGAAAGCAGCCACTCCCTGCGCGACATGCTGGGCGCGGCCTATCACGTCTTGAAGGACGGCGGTCATGTGGTGGTGGCCACCGGCAGCCGGCTGCTGGTGCCATTCAAGAAGCCGCTGCATGATTACCTGAGCACCAACCCCGCCGATACCCACTCCTTCCGCTTCAGCGCTAACACGCTGCGCGGGGCGCTGGCCGTCTGCGGTTTTACGGTCGCCCACGTCAACCGTTACCTCGACAGCGACATCCTGCTCATGATCGGTCAGAAAGCTCCCGCCGGCACCGAAATCGCCTGGGAAGGGGACGACTACCTCCAGGTCTACAACTTTTTTGAGCGCTGGCACGTCGACACCCGGATGTACTACTCATCCTCCGCAGATGCCTGACCCATTTGAAGGTCGTTTTGCAGGGACAGGGGGCCGACAGGCCCCTTTTTGGTCTTCCCCTCGCCCGGTCGGCGGCATCGGCTGTGGGGGAGGGCCTCAGTCGGGGACGGGCAGGCGGTCGGCGGGCGTCAGATGGCGGTGCCGCCACCACACGTCCCACACCCGCAGCGCGGCTTCCCGGTTCACCCGCCAGTCGAGCTTGCTCTGCCCGTGCTGGCGGTCCTTGAAGTAGATCGGCACCTCGAAGATGGTGTATCCCAGCTTCTCGGCCACGTAAACCATCTCCGCCTGGAAGATGTAGCCCTCCGACTTGATGCGGTCCAGGTCGATGCCCTGGAGCACGCGGCGGTTCCAGACCTTGTAACCGGCGGTGGCGTCGGCGGTGCGGGTGCGCAGGATCAGGCCGATGTACACCCGGTTGGCCCACCAGGAAAGCAGCTTACGCTCCCAGCCCCATTCCTCGTCCAGCCGCCCCCCTTGGACATACCGGGACCCCAGCACCAGGTCGTAGGCCGCCGCCTGAGCCACCATCTCCGGCAGTTTCTCCGGCGGGTGGGAGAAGTCGCAGTCCATCTGGACGATCAGGTCCGCGCCCAGGGCTATCGACTGGCGGAAGCCCGCCTTGTACGCCTTCCCCAGACCCTCCTTTTTGTCCCGGTGGAGGACGTGCACCCGGCCCGGACACGCCTCCGCCAGGCCATCGGCGATCTGGCCGGTGCCGTCCGGCGAGTTGTCATCGACCACCAGAATCTCCAGCCCGTCGAGGGGGAGTTCCAGCAGCGTGTGCACCATGGGGGCCAGGTTGTCGGCCTCGTTGTAGGTTGGTAGCACGACCATGACCTTCGTCATGCCCAAGCTCCTGTCGTGAAAGACAAACGCCCCCAACAGCAGGGGCGGGGTTGGACCCGGAGCCTAACTATAGCGGGCGGGAACGAGGAGGGCAAGAAGCCCTGGCAGTTGCCAGCAGCCCCAAACGACATTTTCCCCTATAATGGAGGGTGCAAAGACGCGGGAAGCCATCAGCAGGAGAAGAAGATATGGAGATCACGGGCGCGTTGTTGGTGGTCGGCTTTTTAATCATCGTCGGGCTGGGTTTGCTGGTCTCAGCCGTCCGCATTGTGCAGGAATACGAGCGGGGGGTGATTTTCCGGCTGGGCCGGGTCTCCGGGGGGCCGCGCGGACCGGGCCTCTTTTTGGTGATCCCGTTCATCGACCGCATGGTCAAGGTGGACCTGCGCGTGGTCACGATGGACATCCCGCCGCAGGATTGCATCACCAAAGATAACGTGACGGTGCGCGTCAACGCCGTCGTCTACTTCCGCGTGATCGACCCTATCCGGTCCGTGATCAACGTCCGCAACTTCACCCAGGCCACCGCCCAGATCGCCCAGACCAGCCTGCGCAGCGTGGTCGGCCAGCGCGAACTGGACGAGCTGCTCGCCAACCGGGAAGAGGTTAACCACGACCTCCAGCACATCATCGACGAACAAACCGATCCCTGGGGTATCAAGGTCAGCATCGTTGAGGTCAAGGACGTGGAGCTGCCGGAGATCATGAAGCGAGCCATGGCCCGCCAGGCCGAAGCCGAGCGCGAGAAACGCGCCAAGATCATCCACGCCTCCGGCGAACTGGCCGCCGCCGAACAGCTCAAGCAGGCCGCCAACCTGATCGCCCAGGAACCCGCCGCTTTGCAGCTCCGGTACCTGCAAACCCTGACCGAGATCAGCGTGGAGAAAAACTCGACCATCATCTTCCCGGTGCCCATCGACATGATCGAGCCGCTGCTGGATATTCTACGGGCGGCCCAGGCGCGGGCCAGCGCCGCCTTGGGGTCGTCGTCGGGCGGTTCCTCCCGGCCGCCAGCGCCGCCGGCATGAGCAAACGTCGGACACCCTGCCTCGCCTGGCTGCTGTTGGCGCTCGCCGCCCTGGCCTGCAACCTCATCGGTGGCGGCGAGCCTGCCCTTTCTCCCCCGCCGGCGGAGACGACCCTGCCTGCCGCGGCCACGGCCACGCCGACCGATACGCCGCCGGTCCTGACGGCGATCCCTTCCCCGGCCCCGCCGACGGTCACGCCCACCGCCTCATCGACCGCCTCGGCGACCCTCACCCCGACTGAAATCCCGCCGACGACCGCCCCGCCCGCCACCACAGCCATCGCCTGCGAGGCGGTGATCGCGCAGGCCATCGGGCGAATCGACAGCGTGTGCGCGGGTACCGGGCGCAACCAGGCCTGTTACGGCCACGACCTGGTGATCGCCCGGCTGCGGCCCGGCGCTTCGGGGGTGTTCCAGGCCCCCAGCGACCGCATCGCTCTGATTGATCTGACCCGGTTGGATACCAGCCCCTACGATCCGGCCAGCGACCGGTGGGGCATCGCCCTGCTGCGGGTGCAGGCCGACCTGCCGGAGACCCTGCCCGGCCAGGCGATCACGCTGATCGCCTACGGCCAGACCACCGTTGAAGACGCTGGCGGCCCGACCCCCATGCAGGCGGTTTACATCACCACCGGCCTGGGCGATCCGTCCTGCGCCGCCGCGCCGGAATCAGGCGTGCTCATCCAGAACGACACCGGCGAGGTCGCCAGCCTGACCGTCAACGGCGTGGACCTGTTGATCGGCTCCACCGTGCTGGTCCAGGCCCAGCCCAACCGCGAGATGCTGCTCTCTGTGCTGGAAGGGCAGGTGGACGCCGTGGCCCTGGGGCAGCGGGCCATCGCCGCCGCCGGGGCGCAGATTCGGGTGAGACTCGGCGCGGGGCCGAACCTGCTCCAGCCATTGCAACCGCCGCGCCTGGAGGTGCTGGACGTGGCCCGTCTGCAGCGGCAATCGATCGCGCTGCTCCTGTCCGCCCTGCCCCGGCGGGTGTCCATCCCGCCCCCACTCCCCAACCTGGACATCAGGTTGCCGCCGCTGGTCAATCCGCGCCTGCCGGGGATCGTTACCCTGCCCCCGGCGATAGTGGTGCCGACGCTGCCCCCGGCCATTGTTGTGCCCACATTGCCACCGGCCATCATCGTGCCGACGCCGCCCCCGGCCATTGTTGTGCCCACATTGCCGCCGGCCATCGTCCAGCCGACGCTGCCCCCGCCTATCATCGCGCCCACCCTGCCGCTGGTCGCCCCGCTCCGCCCGACCGCCACCCCCGTCCCGACGCTGCCGCGCCTGGAGGTGTTCCCCACGCTCAACCCGAACCTGAATCTGCCGGGCCTCTTCCCCCCCACGGCGACCCCGATCATCGTGCGGTAGCCGCCGCTGGCGGGGTGGTGGCGTCGTCATGCCTGGCGACGCTGGGTATAGGGTCGTGCTGCTCGGTGGGGCGTCAACGGCGTAACTCCTCCCCGGATGGGCGGCGCCGCCCTGTCGTCAACTAAATGTAAGGTTTGTATCAGGCGATCATCAACCCGGCGTCCTGCAAAATTGGCTCAGTTGTGGAATAATGCTTAAAACACCCTTGTCGGTAAGCCTAGTGGTAAGGAGTGGTTGTAATGCGCCGTTTTTTGTTGGCCGTCATGGCTTTAACGATGGTCCTGTCCCTGCTCGCCTGGGGGCCAGCCGTCAGCCCGGTCCATGCCGAGCGGGGGAACCGCTGGACCGGCGAGTACTTCAACAACCCCAGCCTCGCCGGTTCCCCCATCCATGTCCGTCTGGACAGCGCGATAAACTTTGACTGGGGCCCCGACAGCCCGGTGCCCGGCATCGTCCCGGAGAACAACTTCTCGGTGCGCTGGACCGCCGTGCAGGATTTCCCTGAGGGAGGGGTCTACACCTTCCTGGCGCGAGTCGATGATGGCGTGCGGGTCTTTGTGGATAACGCCCTGGTGATCGACGCCTGGTACAACCAGATGCCCACCCTGCACACCGGCACCGCCACCCTGACGCCCGGCACGCACTGGGTCCGCGTCGAGTACTACGACGCGGGCGCGGGCGCGCTGATCACGGTGCTGTGGCGGCCCGCCAATGCCCAGGTGCCGACGGGCGGTTGGGAAGCCATTTATTACCCCAACCGCAACCAGGAGGGATCAGGGGTCGCGGTGGGGGTGGAACTGTACCTCGACCATAACTGGGGTCCTGATTCCCCGATCCCCGGCACCATCCCGGCAGACGACTTCAGCGCCCGCTGGCTGGGTTTCCCCGAACTGGAAGGCGGCACCTACACCTTCGTCGCCTGGGCGGATGACGGGGTGCGGGTGACCGTGGCCGGGCAGCGGGTCATCGACGACTGGAACCCCTCCATCTACAAGGAGCGGCGGGGGACCGCCACCCTGGGGCCGGGCCAGTACACCGTGCAGGTTGACTATTTCGACGCCGGGGATCAGGCCCGTGTGTTCGTTTACTGGATTCGCGAGGGTGGTCTGCCGCCCGGCTTCGGCGCGCCCGCCGCGGTGGCCCCCAGCGCCGTCACCGGCACCATCACCACCGCCCTGCTGAACGTGCGGACCGGGCCGGGGGCTGGCTGGCCGGTCCTGACCCGCGTGCGCCAGAATGAGACGTACCCCGTGATCGCGCGTAACGCCGACAACACCTGGTACCAGATCAGCGGGCCAGCTTTCACCGGGTGGGTGAGTGGGCGGTACATCCGGCTCAGCGCCGATCCGTCGCTGCTGCCGGTGGCCGAGGCGGGCGGCGCGGCGGCGTCCAACGTCTTGCTGGTGCAGTCCAGTGCCAGCCTGCGCATCCGCCGGGGGCCGGGCACCAATCAGGCCCGGGTGGCGGTGTTCCCAGCGGGCACCACGGCCACCGTGATCGGGCGCAATGCCGATTCGTCCTGGCTGCAAATCCGCCTTGATAGCGGCACGGAGGGCTGGGTGGCCGCCGACTTTGTGACCTTTGTGCCCGGCGGGCCGCCGCTGAGCAGCATCCCGATCACCGGCTGAGTCTCGGTTTCTCTGTCGCCCGAAGCCCCACGGACTGCCGAGTCTGTGGGGCTTTTGCTTGATTCCGCCTGTGTTTCCCCCTACAATCTATGCAAACCGGATAAAACCTTTATAAATCTATATCCGGGTCAGTTCAGCAGCGGACGGGCAGGGGCGGCCAGCCGGCGGTCGGCCGGCGATGCCCCGCCGGGGAGAGGGTGGTCACGCGCCCTGCCCGGTGAAAGGCCGTTGTTAGCGGGGGACCGACATGACGAACGAAATACCCCTCCCTGAATGGGTCAGCCTTGGTGAGGCCGCGCAAATCCTGGGCGTGCACCCGGCCACCGTTCGCAATTGGGCGGATCGGGGCGAGCTGCCATCCCGGCGCACCCCCGGCGGGCACCGACGGTTCCGGCGGAGCGACCTCAAACGGTGGGCGGAGACGCGCCAGTCGCCGCCCCCTGCCGAAGTGCAGATGCTGATTCAGAGCGCACTGGGGCAGATGCACCGCCGCATCAGCGACGGCGAAATGGACCGCCTGACCTGGCACGCCCATCTGGACGAAAAAACCCGGGAGTTGATGCGGCAGAAGGGGCGGCAAATCCTGGACGTGCTGCAACACTATCTCACCCATCCGCCCGACGATCCCGCGCTCGGCGAGCGCGTGCAGCGCCTGGGGAGCGACTATGCGGCCTTCCTGATCGAGCAGGGCCTGACGCTCTCCCAGGCCATGGAGGGCTTTCTGCTGTTCAGCGACTTCCTGCATGAGGCGGCGCTGAACATCATCGAGCTGGTCACGGCCCGTTCGCCCGGCGACTGGCTGGCCATGCTGCGGCAGGTCCGTGTTTTCACCAATCAGTTTTTGCTCAGCTTGAGTCAGGTCTACGAACGTTCGGGGCGATAGCGAGGGCTGATGACCGGCCATTGTGTGCGCCACTGGTGGATCGTCCTGCTGGGGCTGGGGGCCGCCCTGGCCGCCTGCACGTCGCCGCCGGAGAGCCGGCCGGTGGAGATAGTCCTCCCCACCGTCACCAGCAGCCCCGTGCTGACTGTGATCGCGCCCACGGTCACGCCGCTGGTGCTCACCCGCCCGCCGCTCCCGCCGACCGCCACCCAGCCGACCCGCACCCCCAGCCCGACGGCCACGCCATCGCCGGAGACGATCAACTTTGAGCGCCTGACCCACGAACCCGCTGCGGTGGTCGTGGCGCGGCATGCCAACTGCACCCCCCAGATCGTGCGCGTCCGGGCCGTGATCCGCAGCGCCGCGCCCCTCCAAGCCGCGATCCTGAACTGGACGTGGCAGGGTCGTTTCTCCAGCCGACCGGGTTCCGGCATGGGGCAGGTGGCGCGGGCCGATTGGGTCGCCGAACTGGGGCCGTTCGACCGGGCGGGGACGGTGGTCTACTGGGTGGCGGCGCGGGACATCAACGGCGTGGAGGTGCTCTCGCCGGAGGGGACGTTCGCCGTGGAGGAATGCACCGCGCCCTCGCCCACGCCGACCCGTCCGCCGGGGCCTCGCCCGACCGCCACCCCTGAATATGGGGAAGCGCTCAGCGTGCACGCCGCCGACCAGGAGATTTACGTGGCCCAGGACACGCCGACCACCATCCTGCTGACGTGGGAGGGCGGCGTCCCGCCGTACATGCTGGACCGGGTGACCCAGCCGGATCACGGCTCGCTGGGCGGGGCGGGACCGGTGCGGGTTTACATCCCGGAGCCGGGGTACACCGGCCAGGACCGCTTCACCTTCCGCGTGCTGGACGGCAACCAACAGGCGTCCACGGGCACGATCACGCTGCTGGTGGGGGTGGCTCCGCCGGCCGGGCCAACGGCAGCGCCGGTTATGACCAGCACCCCGGCCCCTTCGCCGACGCGGACGCCGGAGGGTTAGGCCAGAGGGCGAACTGGCCGTCGCCCCCCGATCGTCAACCATGCAGCCTGTCTGTTCCCGGGTGCGGGTTTCAGCGCGACGGGTTCAAAACCCATCGCTGATCACATTGGATACTCACGAAAGGGGTTTATCGTCCGGCCAGCCAGGGCGATGCGGAAGGGCTGTCCAGTCCCTTAGTGGACTTTTCCGGACTCAGCCGGGGTTTTGAACCCCCGACGCAAAAATGGCCCCACCATCAAAAAAACCTGCCCATAGGGTCAGCTATTCCCGGCTCAAGATGTGCGTGACCACCGTCGCGCCGGTGCCGCCGATGTTTTGGGTCATGCCGATGGTTGCGTCCGGCACCTGGTTGGCCCCAGCTGCCCCGCGCAGTTGGGTCACCACGTCGACGATCTCATAGACGCCGGTGGCCCCGACCGGATGTCCCCGCGCCTTGAGGCCGCCCATGGTGCTGATCGGCACGCGCCCGGTGATGGCGATTGCGCCGTCCTGAGCCAGATGGGTGGCCCGGCCCCGCTCGGCGAAACCGGCCGCTTCCAGGCTCAGCGCGGCCATGATGGAAAACGCGTCGTGCACTTCGAACACGTCCACGTCTTCCGGCCTGATCCCGGCCCGCTCGTAAGCCTTGTGCGCGCTGAGGCGGGCCGCGTCCAGGCCCAGCAGGTCATGGCGGTCGTCCAGGTTGAGGCAGTCGGTGGCCGTGACGCTGGCCCGGACGACAATCGGATCGATCCCCAGCTCGCGGGCCACCTCGCGCGGGGCCAGGATCAAAGCCGCCGCGCCGTCGCAGATCGGGGAGCTGTCGTAGAGGTTGATGGGCGAGGCGATGACCGGAGCCTGGTGATAGACCTCCGGCGTGATAGCCTGGCGGAACATGGCGTTCGGGTTGTTGACGGCATTCCGGTGGGCGTTAAGCGTGAAGGGCGCAAACGCCTCGTGGGGCACATGGTACTCGTACATATACCGTTGCATAACCAGCGCGTTGAGGGCCACGAAGGTGACGCCATGAGCCACTTCATAGTCGGCGTCGGCGGCGGTCGCCAGGCCGGAGGTGACTTCGTGAGTGGTGGCCTCGGTCATCTTCTCCACGCCGCACACGGCCACAATATCGGCCATGCCGCTGGCCACAGCCCGCACCCCCGCCTGAACGGCCACGCCGCCGGAGGCGCAGGCCGCCTCGACGGTGGCCGCCTCGATGCCCCGCCAGCCGCAGTGGTCGGCGATCAGCGCGCCGAGATGGGCCTGGTCGCTGAGGCGGGAGGCCAGCATATTGCCCACGAACAGCGCGTCCGGCCGCTCGATGCCCGCGTCGGCGACGGCGGCGGTGAGCGCCTGGAAGGCCAGCTGGCGCAGGCTGCTATCCCACAGTTCGCCGATAGGGGTTTGGCCCAAACCAATCACACAGACTTCGCGCATCGGATCAACTCCTGTACTTTCCCCGTCCCACCTGGCTGCCCCGCCGGGCAGGCGACGGACAGCAGCAGAACGGGCACAGTTCCGGAACCAGGCAGCGGGCGCTACCAGAGGTAGCCCGACGCTGCGGCTTTCTTATAACACGCCGGGACTATCAGAAGCTACCAAAATGATCCATAAGCCGCCCCACACAGCTTACGAGGTGGGGCAGCAAAGGCTTTGAAAACGGCTACGACCATCCTGTATAATGCAAACGCAGAAGTTCACACCGATCGGCCACCAACTACTATACATAGGCGGACGCTCATGGACGTGTCGTTAATCGACTATGATCACATTTTCTCTCAATTGCCAGCCTCCAATAATATAGAAGAACTCATCCTGACTCTTTCGGCGGAACTTGTGCCCGTGTGGTGTGAGCAGTATCGGGCAATGACGCCGACGGTAACGAACATCTTGCAGTTCAACGTTGATGGCTTTGAGTTTCTGTTTGATTTCTCTTCGCAGTTGGTTGAGCAGGGGGTTGTGCCTGAGAACCAGGCAGTAGAAGATCGGGTGGTCGCTGTCTTTGGGCGGTCCCGTCCAGCTTCCGAAAGACGTGATACCGGTAGAATGAAGGGTTTCCTGGGGCCAACTGCCCAGGTTTTTGGCGAGAATTACGACAAAGGACATTTTGTGGGTCATTCGCTTGGCGGCGGACTCGACGTGAATCTCTTTCCTCAACGAAAAGACATTAATCGCGGTTGGTCCAGGCGTGGCAAGGTGTATCGGGAAATGGAGCAATATTGTGTGGATCATCCGGGAACGTTCTGCTTTTCCCGCCCTCTCTACCGTGACCGCTCATGGCGTCCACACCTGCTCGAATACGGACTGCTGACCGGAGAGAACACTCTTTGGGTGGAGCGGTTCGAGAATTAATAATGCCTGTTTCAACACCATCTCACTTCTTCAGGCTCTTAGTCCGTTGAGAGGCTGTTCCCAAACTCCTCTAGCCGCAGACCGATTTCCTCCGCCGTCCAGCGTAGGAGGCCGTCCAGCACAATCACGCGCGGATGATCGAGCAGCCAGGCGTCGTGCAGGGCCTCCAGCCTCTGGAGGTACTCCAGGGTGACGCCGGTCTCCTCCTGGCGGCGGCGGCGCTGCAAGCGGCGCAGGCATTCCTCGGCGGGCGTGCGCAGGTAGAGGATGGCGTCCGGCGGCGGCACATGTGGGGCGATCGCCTCCCAGAACTGGCGGTAGAGGTCCCACTCCAGGTCGTCCATCGCCCCCTGCCGGTGCAGCGCCGGGGCGAAGACGTGGCGGTCCGTGCCGATGCTGCGCTCGGCGACGACGTAAGGCGTGGCCGTCCGCCCGGCCAGCGCCTGGACGCGAGTGAAAAACGTGCATATCTGGAAGGTGAAAGACCAGCGTGGCATATCGTGGTAGAAGCGCTCCAGCATGTTGGCCGGGAAGCGGGTCTGCCACTGCTCGACCGGCTCTGGGATGAAGGTGAACGCGTCGCTGGCCGTTAGGGCCTGGCCCACGGTGGTCTTGCCGCTGGCGATATTACCTTCAAGATGGACGAGCATCGGCGGGCTTCTCCTGGAAGTGAGGGCGTTTCACCAGGCTGGGACAGGGACCGATTATACCATGGCCCGTCATCCGCTGGGCCGCCCCCGCCCTTCCCGGCGCAGACGCAAAACCGCCCCGGTTGGCTGGCTGTAACGCTCCACCAGAGCGTTGGCCGGGGTGCCGGGGCGGTTCTGGCTCCAGGGCTGAACGGAATTATGGCGGTGTGGCGAGGATCGGGCGGCAGTTTACGGCGCGCCCTCTGGCATCGCCTTCGCCGTCATGATGCGTTCGTTCAGGTCTTCCACAAAAGCGCTGGCGCTCAGGATCTCCAATAAAACAGGTTCTCCCTCATCGCTGAGGTGCAAAACGACCGGACCGGACATCTGCGCTTTGCTCGCCAGCTTTTGGGAGAACCATACCAGCAAGACATCGTCTTCTTGATCGTACCTGATCGTGGGCCTCACCAGCATCCTCCTGCCTGGAACATCGCAATAATCGTCGGTTCTTGTACTATTCTAACATAATTGATTGTCAAAAACCACCAATACCTCCCGCGATCGGGCCGTTTCTTAAGGGAGATAGGACCAGAGTACCGGCTTGCTGGCCAGTCTCATCATCATTGTGGGGAGATTGAGGCGGCCAGCGTCAGGCCAGGCCGTCCTCGATGGCGGCGCGCACCTGTCCGGCCAGCGCCCCTAAGGCCGCGCCGTAGAGCATCTCCAGCGTGCGGGGGCGCGGCAGAGTCACCGGCACCCGCGCCATGATCCGGCCCGGACGGGGACTCATGACCACCACTTCGTCGGCCAGCAGCACCGCCTCGCTGATGTTATGGGTGACCATTAGGATCGTCTGCCCGGTCGCCGCCCAGACCCTGAGCAGGTCCAGGCTCAGCCGTTCGCGGGTCAGGGCGTCCAGCGCGGCGAACGGCTCGTCCATCAGCAGCACTTCCGGGCGGGCGATCAGCGCGCGGGCGATGGCCACCCGCTGGGCCATGCCGCCGGAAAGCTCGGCGGGGAAGGCGTCTTCGAACCCGGCCAGCCCCACCTGGGCGATCAGGGCCTGAGCCTGCTGCTTGCGCGCCGCCGGGGGGACGCCAGCCAGTTCCAGCGGCAACGTCACGTTGGCGCGCACGCTGCGCCAGGGCATCAGGTTGGCCTGCTGGAAGATCACGCCGATCCGCCGCCGGGGGGCGACGATGGGTTTCCCTTCCAGGTAGGCCCGGCCCTCGGTCGGTTGCAGCAGCCCGGCCAGGATGCGCAGCAGCGTGGTCTTGCCGCAGCCGGATGGCCCCACTAGCACCACAAACGCGCCCCGACTGACCTCGAACGTCACCCGGTCCAGCGCGCGGACTCCCAGCCCGCCGGTCCCGTTAACGCCGTAGGTGTGGCCGATATTTTCGACGCGCAGGACGCTCTCAGGCGGCTTGTGGCGGGTCATGCCAACCACTCCGTAGCGGCAGGGCCAGCCGCGCGCCGCCGCTGGCAGGGATGATCACGGCAGGAACTCGTTGGTGAACGCCCCGGTCAGGTCAAACGGTTCCGGCAGCAGGCCCATCTCCACCAGGGCATTCATTGTCACCTCCCAGGACGCCGGGTCGGTGACGCCCAGGCGCGGGGCCTCCCACAGGGCGATGCTGTTGAGCAGCACCCGCATCTGCACGACTTCGGCGGGGTCGATGACGGCCAGCATATCGACCAGTTCAGCGGCGGCCTCCGACGGAACCGCCTCGCCGCTGGCGGCGGCTGCCTGCAAGGCCCGCCGGACATCCGCCGCCGCCAGGGAGACGGCGATCCGGCTCCCGCCCTGGGGCAGCGTCTCCACATACTTCCGGCTGACCCGCAGGGCCTCGTCCGGGTCGGCGATCACGTCCGCCAGGCCGCGCGACAGGGCGCTGACCATGCCGCGCACCAGATCGGGGTCGCGGGTGATGGTCTGCTCGTTGGTTACCAGGCCGTTGGACAGCAGGTCAACTTGCGGCGAGATGGCGATCACGGTCACCTCGGTGCACGCCTCGCGGATCTGCACCGGCTCGTTGGCCATATACACCACCGCCGCCTCCACCCGCCCGGCGCAGATCATGGCCGGGGCGTTGAAGCCGATCTCCTCGATCTGGATGTCGGCCTCGGTCAGGTTGTTGGCGGCCAGCAGCGCCCGCAGACCGGTCCAGCTGGCCCCATAGCGGCCAGGGACGCCCACCACATGCCCGCGCAGGTCCTGGGCGGTGGCGATGCCGGAGGCGGCGGGCGCGACGACCCCCACCGGGAAGCGCTGCCACCACTCAAAGACATACACCAGCGGCCGGCCGCCAAAGCGGGCCATGATGACCTGCTCGCCGCTGACGATGCCGAATTGCAGATCATCGACGGCGATCCGCTCCACGCCCAGGTTTTCATCCCCGTATTCCAGGGCGACTTCTACGCCCGCCTCGGCGAAGTACCCTTTGTCCAGCGCCATGTAAACCGGGGCAAACTGGATGTTCGGGATGAAGCCCAGGAACAGCGTCAGCGGCGGGGGTGATCCCTGGGCCGCCAGGGGCGCGCCCGCCGGGGCCAGCGCCAGGATAACAGCCAGCAGAGCCAGCCAAACCCGGAATCTCATCGGTCAGCCTCCTCGGTGAGTCGGGACAGTTGGTCCACATACCAGCACAGGCCGCAGCCGTCGGCAGCCCCAGCGGGGGCGGGCCGGGCGTCCTTTTCCAGCCGGTCGGCCACCTCTCGCAGTTTTTGCGCCAGCGCCAGCCGCGCGGCATCGTCGTCCGGCGAGCCTTGCCAGTTCACCGTGACCGTCAGTCGAGCGTGATACATACGACCCTCACCTTCCACTCGTCGCGCCCAGGGGGCGGCGCTACCAGCGTTGGTTTCGGGTTCCTTGGCCGCGTGGGATGGCGGGATGCCGGGGGCGAAGGGGGATGCAGCCAGTCAGCAGGCACGCGGACGACCGGGGCGCGGCCACACCCCAAAAAAGCCCGAACGAATGTCGGGGCTTTTTCCAGTCAAACAGCGCCACCAGCCGTCGCCCCTGCGGGCGAAAGCTGCCAGCGTCACCTTCTCCCATCCGGACTGTCACCGTCGGCCCTGGACTTTCGCCAGGTCCACCGGCCTGACCGAGTCTGGCAGGCCGGGTCGCGGGCTTGGCGCGACAGGAACATCGCCCCTCACCGCCGGTCGGGGATTTCACCCTGCCCCGAAGGTTGTTATTCAGTTGTCGGCTGTGCTGGTCATAAATGTAGCGCAGGTCGTGCCCAAAGACAAGCGCAGGCTATCAGTCGGGAAGTTTTAGAGAGGGGAAACAGGGGAGCCGGCGGAACGGCGCGCCTGGACGGTCAGGATGAGGGAGCGGGGGAAGCGGGGCGGTCATTCGTCACCAGGGGGCGGCGGACGTCCGGCGTCAGTAGAACCAGTCAGCAGGCTCGTAATAGCCAGCTCCCAGGCGCAGCAGCGACTGGCTCTCCCTGGGCTGCTGTGGCTGCCAATCGGGTATCCGCAACAGGTGGGTGACGGGCCAGCTAGGCCATCGTTTCCGCAAGGCCATTCCCCGCCATCTTTTTCCAGCCCGGCCAGATCGCCTCCAACCGACCGTCGGTCGGCGGTTGGTGATGAAACGGCAGCGGGTTGACCCACTGGCGATTGATCCGCATCCGGCCCGGACTCTCGCTATCGACCTCGATGACGTAGTGGGCATGCGGCACCAACTGCTCGAAGCTGGCCTCGATGGTGCCCGCTTCGGCCAGGATGACGCCCTCGGGGATGGTTCGCTGCCGCCGGGCGTTGCGGGCCAGGGCGGTTTCCAGGCGGCATCGCAGGTAAACCAGCCCGACGTAAAAGCCGGAGGCTCTGGCCGCGGTGATGCGCTGCCGCATGTGGGCGGCGTTTGCCCCCACGCAGTGCACGGCCCAGTAGCCGCTCCCCAGTTGCAGGGCATACCGGAAGGTCGTCGCGGCCACCACTTTCGACCAGAGGTGGAGGGCGTGGGGACGTTTGGGATGGTAATGGGGGTGAAGTTGCTTGACCTCGTCGGGGTCGATCACGTAATACTCGGCCAGGTGGTGGCGGATCCAGGTGGATTTGCCAGCGGCGGGCAGCCCCATCATGAAGATCATTTCTGCGGAGGTGGTCATGACAGCATTTTCCTTACAACTATCGCCCAATAAATACCTTTAAACTTCGGCCCTCCTGTCATGGCCACCTCCGTCCAAAAAGAGGGGGGAGATTTCGGCAGGAATACGCCAGACGTTGTGGGTCAGGCGGCGCTTGGAGAACCTGCCCACAGCATACTGCCACTGAGAGTTTCTGTAATCCATCGGAGGAACGAACTGGGGGATGATTCCTCGATCATTCCAAAGAAGGTTATCCCCGGCGGAAGCCCGCCGTCTGATGCCCGGTGGGAGAAGGCGCTCCCGGCCGGCTCAGGAAGGCGTGGGGCGTTTCCGGGGGCGTTTGGGAGGGGGCGGTTGAGTGGACGACGGGGCGCGGACGCGCGTCAGCAGGCGCTCAAAGACCTCCATAGTGAAGTGGGACTTGCGGAGGAAGCCGTGCGCGCCCGCCTGCCGGGCCAGCTCCATATGCCGGGCCTGCCGGTCCACCGACACGAAAAAGACCCGCACATCCTGGAACCGTGGGCTGGCGGTCACCTGCTGGCAGAAGGCCAGCGCTTTTTGCGTCGGCTCGTATTTATGGCGCAGTTCGGGCGGGGGTTCCCACCGGTCGGAGGGCAGGTGCAGGTCCAGCAGGATGATATGGGGTGTCCACTGTTCCAGTTCCCGGCTGGCCACGGTGAGGTTGGTCGCCAGGCGCGTCTCACAATCCAGCAGCGCGGCAAATCGTTTGACCTCGCTGTAGAACTTATACAGATCGTCCACCACCAGCACCCGCAAGGGCGGGGCACCGTTCGCCTGGGCGTGCATCAATGGCTCCTGCCGATCCCTCCCGGCCTGATCGCCAGGTGGTCAGCGCCGCATCCGCAACGGCTGAAGCGTGGCTCACCATCCCGCCGCGACCGGCCGGCTATTCCCCCGTCTTATTATAGGTCCGATCGAGGGCGGATCGGGAATGACCTCCCATCATCCAAAAGAAGGATTTGTATAGTCCCTGGGAACGTTATACACTTGCGGTTGGCTTGCCTGACTCGACTGCTGCCGTTTTCCACGTCTGGCCGATACGGCACTTATGGATGGCGAAATCATCTTCCGACTGGCGGCGCTCCTCAAGGGCGACTGCGGCGCTCACCCTCGTGATTTCCTGGCCCAGGCTGTCGCGGCCTTAAGCGACCATCTTGACCGGGCGGTCGTGCTTGGCTACGAACTGATCCCCGAACTGGGAGGCGTTCCCCGCGTGCCGCCGATCCGGGCGGGCGAGCTGTCCAGGCCAGAGGACAGCGCCCGCGCGCTGGGCGAGGCGGCTCATGTCGGCGTGTTGGGCAGCCTCATCCATCGCTGGGAACCGTGTTACCTGGGCGAGGTGGCGGTTTCCAGCCTGCCGGGCGGGGGCCAGGCCGGCCCCGACGGTTATCGGCAGTTCCTGGAAGGGGAAGCCATCCAATCGCTGGCCTTTCTCCCCCTGCACGGCCATACCCGGTTAGGGGCGCTCGTGCTGAACTTCCGCTCCCCGCACGCGCTGAGCGACGAGGACTGGCGCATCATCGAGGTGTGCGGGGCGCTCATCGGGGGGCAGCTGGCGCACATGAACAGGGCCGTTCGCGCGGGGAGCGCCCAGAAACGCCGCATGGCCACCGCCCATACCCTCTACAACGAGATCGCCCTGCGCTTCAAGCAGCAGATTGACACCCTGGAGGTCGAGCTTGGCCAGGCGCTGGGAAGCCTGAACGTCGCCCCGCCCCCGGCGCTCACCGCCCACCTGGAGGCCGCCAAAAACACAGTTTTTGAGCTGATGCGCGACCTGGTGATCGAGGCGTCTGGCGACCTGCTGGTCAACCTGGAAAAGATGTCTCTCTACAAAGCCCTGAACACCGCTGCTGCCGCCTTGGAGCGCGGATGGCCCGCGACTCAGAAGGTAGCCATTGAAGTCCAGGCGATCCCGCCGGTTATTGAGCGCCAGTCGCTGGCGCTGCGGCAGCTGCTTTATGCGCTGGCCCTGGAAGCCATGGGCAACGCGGTCAAACACGGCGGCCCGGCCCCGTTTATCAACGTGGAGTTGGGCTGGCATGATCGGCACGTGTATGTGGAGATCATCGATCACGGGCAGGGGTTCGATGTGGAGGCTGTGCCCTTCTCGCCGCACGGCCTGGGTTTCTGGCAGGAGTACGTCGTGGAGCAACTGGCGGGGAGTTTTAATGTCTCCAGCGATCCCGGCCTGGGCACGGTGGTCTACGCCCGGATTCCGGTCATCCCCGTCTGGAGGGTGGGCCATGCCGAGTGAAGTGCAGATCAACTTCTGCGATTTTGAGGTGGCCGTCGTCGAGAATCAACCGTACAGCCTGCACGGTTTGATCCAGCGCCTGAACGAACTGGGCTGTACGACCGTGTGGACGGCCCGAGACCCCGACGAGGCCCGGCAGAAGGCCCATGAGCAGCTGCCGGATGTCGTGTTTGTGGACCTGCGGCTGGTGCGCGGCGGCGACCATGAGCCGGGTTTTCAACTGATCAAGGAGCTTAAGGAGCTGGACCGGCACACAGCCATCGTCATTTACTCCGGCACGCCGGTGGTGAACGACATCGTCCTGGAATCCATCCACCTGGGATGTTCGTATCTGGTCAAAGAGGATGCCTGGGACCACGAAAAAGACATCATCGCCAGCGCCCTGCTGGCCGCCCGCTCCAACGCTGTGATGCTGTCGCATGAGGTCGTCGGCTGCATCGAGGACATCATGGGCCGGATGGCCACCGCCGACCTGCTGTCCGCGCGGGAGCTGGAGGCGCTGGCGCTGGTCGCCGAGGGTTACTCGGACCGTGACATCGGCAGCACCCTGTATATCACCGTGCCCACCGTCAAGTCCCATCTCCGACATATCTATCGGAAGCTCGGCGTGAGCAACCGCACCCAGGCGGCGCGCTGGTACCGCGAGCATTACGGCTAGCTTAGTATCTACCCGAAAATTCACGGACAAGGGACTTAAGCCCCTTGTTGCCCAGGCTTTTGATGATTTTTCGGATAGGTTCTTAAATGGAACCGGAACCGCGCTGATAAGGTTTTTAAGAATTTTTTGGCGTGCTTGGCGGTTAGAAAGACGTTCGAATGAATCAGCCTTCCGCGCTGGCCTCCCCCTGGACGAACCGCTGACGGCGGTAGACTTCATCCGGGCGACGGTAGTTGTGCATGATGGCCGCCCTGGACATAAACACCGGCTCGCCGACGGCGCACGCCCCGGCGAAGATGTGCGCCGCCTTGACGCACATGGCCGTCACGTTCAGCACCTCGGCGGGCGTCCCCCCCGGCACCAGCAGGCCGTGATTCTGAAGCAGGATCACTTTTGGCGTTTCCCCGTAGGTCGCCACGTACTCCTGCACGCGCCGCCGGATTTGCCTGGCCAGCGGCAGCCCCGGATCGGCATACGGCACCAGGACGGATTCCGGGCCGCACAACACAACCTCATCCGGGAACAGCCGGTTGGCGGCGAACTGCCCGGCCCGGCTGCTGCACAGGAGGCGGTTGACGGCGGTGGGGTGGGTGTGGCCGACGTAGTGAACGCCTGGCTCATTCAGCAGCAGCGCGTGAAGGCTCACCTCGATGGAAGGCACGGCTGCCGTCGCGGGATCGAGCCGGGCCTCCTGGGCGATCTGTTGCTGCGCCGCCAGGTCGAGCGCCGGATCGTCGAGCATAGCCAGGATCGGCCCCAGGCGCACGGCGACAAAGCCCTCCGGGCCAATGCCATTCATCGCCTGGCCGCTGGCCTTGATCCAGAAGGTCTCCGCGTCAATGCGGCAGGAGGTGTTGCCCTCGCCGATGATGGCGTAGTCGAGGTGGGGCTGGCCCAGCATGCGGGTCAGGTAAACCAGGGCGGGAAGCGGGTCGTTCATGGTTCCTCCCTCCAGGCATGGATCAGGTCGGGGCGGTGCCTGAGCACCGGGGCGGACGATCGGCGGTCACGCGCCGCCAGGAATGGGGACCGCGATCACCTGGACTCCCCGCTCCCGGACGCGGGTGATCAGCGCGCCGGGGGCCCCCTCGTCGGTGACGATGGTCTGCACGTCCCGCAGGTCGGCGAAGGTGAACGGCGCGACGGCGTTCCATTTGCTGTGGTCGGCCACGATCACGGTGGTGGCGCACTGCGCGATCAGCGCCTGTTTCATGGCGACCTCGTCGGGATCGGTATCGGTGACGCCTTTTTCCACCGAAATCCCCCGCGTGCCGAAGAAGCCGATGGCCAGGTTGATCGCGGGCAGCGTCTCCGGGCGGCCCACCACGGCAATGGAATCCCGGCGGAGGCGGCCCCCCGGCAGCAACACCTGAATCTGCGGGCTGTCCAGGAATCGCTGGGCGACCATCAGGCTGTTGGTGACCACGATCAGCCGCTGGAACGGTTTCAGGTAGGGGACGAGGGCGCAGGCGGTGGTGCTGGCGTCCAGGGCGATGCTGTACCCGTCGGCGACCATCCCGGCGGCGGTGCGGGCGATGGCCGCCTTGATCGGCCCCTTCTGGCGCTGGCGCAGCGCGAAGGACAGCTCCGGCCCGGCCTCGGCCGCCGGGAGGACCGCCCCGCCGTAGGTCCGTTCCAGCAGGCCCGCCCCCGCCAGAGCCCGCAGGTCCTGGCGGATGGTCACGGCGCTCACGCCCAGCATCTCGCTGAGGGCGTTCACGGAGACCCGGCCGCGCTGCCGGAGTTGCTCCAGGATGGCGCGCCGCCGCTCTTCCAGAAACAGGGATTCGGGCATGATACGTCGCTTCGCCGGAGACCGGGACCGAAGGCCAACGACAGCCATCGAAACTGGCCCTAGTGTACAGGCTTTTGCCGCGGCGATCTACCGTCCTCCCCGGCGCGGCGCGGGCCTAGGGGTCGTCCAGGGCCGCCAGCGCCGACGCATGGTACGGCGAAGCGACCGCCCCGTCCAGGATGGGATCATCCGTGGCCCGCATCCAGTCGATGAGCTGGGCCTTCAGGTCTCGCTCCACGGCCCGGTGCTCCGGCTTCCCGGCCAGGTTGATCGTCTCGCCGGGGTCGTTCACCAAGTCATACAGCTCCAGACAGGGCCGCTGCCCGATGAGCCGGGTCAGCATGGTCGGGTAGATCGCCCCCTCGCGGATGTCGTCAGGCACGTTGACCTTGGTGTCCACTTCCAGGTTCACGATCAGCTTGTGGGTCGCCGTGCGGATGCCGCGCATCGGCTCGTAGGCGGTGTGGTAAGTTTTTTCGGCAAAAATCCGGTCGTTGGGCCGGTAAGGCCGCCCTTGCAGCAGCGGCCAGAAGCTCCTGCCGTGCAGGTTCGCCGGGATGGGCAGCCCCAGGCCCTCCAGCAGCGTGGGCAGAACATCCACGTAGCTGATGAGCGCCCCATGGCGGGTCCCGCCGCCGACGCCGCCCGCCGGCCAGCGCATCAGCAGCGCGGTGGCGATCCCCGGATCGTACAGCGTGCACTTGGCGCGGGGCATGGCCACCCCGTGATCAGCGGCGAAGATCACCCAGGTATGCGCGTCCAGGCCGGTCTCTTCCAGAGCGGCCAGGATTCGGCCCACCCCCTCGTCCAGCCGACGGATGGCCCCCTGCAGGGCGGCCAGCTCCTGGCGGGCCTGCGGCGTATCATCCAGGTATGGCGGGACCTCGACGCCGTGCGAATCGTCCGGCGGCGCGCCCCCGTAGTCGTAAGGACGGTGCGGCTCAAAGAAGCCCACCTCGAGGTAGAAGGGACGGTCCTGGCGGCGGGGATCGCGCAGGAAGGCGGCTGCCTGGGCCGCGATGATGGGCGCGGGGGCCACCGGGTCGACCGTGTCGTAGTGATCGTATCCCAGCCGGGCGACATCAGCGGTCCTGGTCAGGTGTTGCACGCCCCACAGAGCCGTTTCATAACCCGCTTCCCGGAGCCATTGGGCAGCGTGTTTTTCGTCGTCGTGCAGCCGCCAGTTGAACGGGCGGTGAGCCAGCCCCAACATGCCATTGCTGTGAGCGTGACGCCCGGTGTGCAGAGCCGCCCGGCTGGGGCTGCACTGGGGAGCGGTGCAGAAGCTCTTTTCGAACAGGACGCCCTCCCCGGCCAGCCGGTCGAGCGCGGGCGAATGCACGGTCTGCCGCCCGTAACAGTTCAGGTGCTGTCCCAGATCATGACACGTCATGAACAGGATATTCGGTCGGGCCACGCGAACTGGCTCCTTGTTACGGCTTTTCCCAGACGCTTTATGGCCGGTGGCGTTCACGGGCGGGTGAGGACTTGATGAAAGGCCGGCGATGGCCGCGCGCGGCTGCCGGACAGCGGGCCTGACCTGCCCGTCCATCATCCGGCTGGGGCCGTGAAGAAACCCGCCGCCACGCGCCCGAAGCGGCCCCGGACCCCGTCGGCCTGCCTGGCGGACGCCGACGATAACCGGCCGACTTATGCAAAACATTTTACAAAACCGTTGTAAATACTATAGCGACTGGCGCACGGGTCTGTCAAGGGGGGCGCGCCTGGCCCTGTCCTGGCGTAACCCCCTGGCGTCGGTGAACCGGAGGCTGGCCGTAGGGCAGGAGACCGGCAAAGGAGACCCCAGCCGTCCACAATACAATAATGGTGAGTGGCGCAGCTTCAGGGGGCGTGTTTACAATGGCAGAGCGAGGGTATTGGGGTTTCCTGTCGCCAATCAACGGCCAGAGCGTGATGAAAACGCCGCGACCCCCCATAAAAGTCCGCCGAACCCGGCGGGCCAGGTCCCCCTCCGGGCATCAGCCGGGTCCGTCCAGGCTCCGGCGGGCGCGGCGGCGGCCTCCTGTGCCCATGCCGATCCGCCCGGCGCAGCCATCGCCCGCCCGGCCGACGCCGCAGCCCGGCGCGCGCCGCCAGCC
>DAOTXK010000116.1:0-3059 GCA_034435395.1 Anaerolineae bacterium
TCCTGGGGCAGGCCCGGCGCGAGCAGGTCGCCACCCTGATGCGGGCCGCCGACTACACCGTCCTTTACTCCGGCTACGAGGGGCTGTCCCACACCCTGCTGGAGAGCCTGCACGCCGGGACGCCGGTCATCGCCAGCGACAAGGGCGGCAATCCGGAGATCGTGCGGCCGGGTGTGAACGGTTTCCTGGTGCCCTACGACGACCAGGAGGCGCTGACCGGAACCGTGCGCCAGGCCCTTCAGCCCGGCGTCCGGGAGCGGCTGGCGGCGGGGGCGGATCAGGGCCTGGAGCGCTTCGCCTGGGAGCGGATGGTGCGGGAGACGCTGGCCTGTCTGGAGGAGATGGCGTGAGGACCGATGCTGGCGGCGTCCTGGGACAGGGCCTGTCGGGACAGGGCATGCTCTGTCCCTACCAGCGGGGCGTGTCCTGTCCCGACCAGCGGAGCGATTCCTCGTGAACCTGCTGATGCTCAGCGGCGACTCGTCGGTGGCCCAGGGGCGGCAGGGGGCGTTTGACCGGATGCTGCGCCACTTCGCGGCCCACTGGGACCGCATCGATATCATCTGCCCGCCCCGCCCCGGCGCGACGGCGCGGGTGATCCACCGCACCGTCCACGTGTTTCCCTCGCCCTGGCCCAAGGCCCTGCTGCCGCTCTACATCCGCCGCCAGGGACGCGCGCTGCTGGCCGAGCGCCCCTATGCCCTGGTCACCAGCCATGACTACGGCCTGTTTCTGATGGGGCTGGGGGCCTGGCTGCTCACGCGAGGGACGGGCATCCCCTATGTCAGCGAGGTTCACCACGTGGAGGGGTATCCCCGGGCTGTGACGCTCCGGGAGCGCTTCTACCGCGCCCTGGCCAGCCGTTACCTCCCCTGGGTCGCCAGGCGCGCCGCCGCCATCCGCGTCGTCAACCATCGAGAAATGCCGGCGTTGCTGCGGCGGCTGGGCGTGCCGGAGGACAAAATCCTGGTGTTGCCCTCGCTGTACCTCGATGATCAGGTCTTCCGCCCGCTGCCGGACGAGCCGAAGGCGTATGATGTGCTGTTTGTGGGCCGGCTGGCGGCCAACAAGGGGCTGTTCACCATCCTGGACGCGCTGGCGCAGGTGAAACAAACCCACCCGACGGTCACGCTGGGCATCCGGGGGGAGGGGCCGTTGCGGGCGGCGCTGGACCGGCGCATTGCGGCGCGGGGCCTGGCCGGGGGGGTGATCTGGCTTCCCCGCGCCGAGGGGCCGGAGGACATGGCCCGGCTCTACAACCGCGCCCGGATGGTGGTCTGCGCCTCCACCGCCGAGGGCGGGCCGCGCGTCACGGTCGAGGCGATGGCCTGCGGCGTGCCGGTCATCACCACGCCGGTGGGTATGATGGGCGAGCTGATCGCGGATGGCGAGAATGGCCTGCTGTTCTACTGGGAGGCCGGGGAGCTGGCGGCCAGGATTCGCCTGCTGCTGGACGACGAGTCGGCGCGGGCGCGGCTGGGGGCGGCAGGGCGCGAGTCGGTCCAGGGGTTCGACGCGGCGCGCGTCATCGCGGCCTACGCCCAGGGCTACCACGACCTGATCCGGCGTCTGGGGTCGGCCTGAAATGCGCCCTTTCGTTAATGCCGCTGGCGGCGGCTCAGGCCGGGGCCGAAGATGCGGGCCAGCCAGGCGATGTTGACGCCGAAGAAGTTCAGGCCGCTGATCACGATGGCCGTCGCCGTGAACTCGTCCAGGTTGCCGAGCAGCGGCAGGTTGTCCGGGATGAACTCCAAGACACCCAGGGTCGGATTCACCAGGTACAGCGCGGCCAGGGCCGTGATCATCAGGACGGCCAGCTTTTGGGCCAGGTCCGGCCCGGCGTAGGCGTCCGGCGGCGCGACCGGCGCGGGGACACCGGCCGGCTCCTCGTCCTCATAGACGATAACGACCTCTTCGTCCGGGTGCTGCCGACGAATCCGGGCCTCAATGGCCGCTCGTTCTTCCTCGGTAAAGTTCTGTTGGCGTTTGTCTGGCATGGTGATCGGCCTCTATTCCCTGCCCCTACGGCTTGACCCAGGCATTCTGAGCCGGATCGTGGGTCCATCCATCCGGCGGGTTCGGCTGGCAGGAGGCGTGCGGTGGCGACAGGCTTTCTTCGCGAAATTCGATCTGGACGTTGCTACCGGTCAATGAGCGCACGAAGCTGCCCAGCACCAGGGTGGATTGCTGGCGGGCGCGCCCCAGGATGCCGGCTTCCAGGGCGTCGTCGCGGAACTCATTGAGGGCCACATACTCGCCCAACTGCCGCGCCGAATCCCAGTCCACGTTGCACAGGGTGAGCGACTCGCCGTACTGGTTCACGTCTTTGGCGTCGCAGTAGGTGAGCTGCGGCGGGGGCAGGGTGATGGTGTACGTATCGGTGAAGGCGTTGTAACTGATGTCGGCGTCGCCCACCTGGGTCAGGTCAACGCCCGCCGTGATCACGCCCACCGCCACGTAGCTGGCCGAATAGCTGCACGCATCGAGCACGCCCTGGCGGATATCCACCCGCAGATCGGCCTTGGCGAGCTGCATCTCCACGCTGACCAGCTGGCCCAGCGGCTGGATGCTGTTGACCACGGTCTGGGCGCTGGCGACGCGGGCCACCGGCTGCGTCTGGAAGCCGTTCCGGATGCCCTCCACCACGTAGGCCACGCCATCCCTGACTTTGGTGAGGACATCCACGCCCAGGAGCACGGGGACGGCGACGATAACCAGGCAGACGATAACCAGGAAAAAACAGCCGACCGCCCACCAGTTGATCCGGCGGCCCCCGGTCGCCGTCTGAGGCGGCGGGGTGAGCGGCGACTCCGGCAGGGACGCTGGCGGAGCGGATGCCGCCCGGCGGATGACGATCCGGCGGGGCGGGCGCTGGTCCGGTGTATTCCGAGTCTCTGGAGTACTCATGGTCTCACGGTGCTGTTGTCGGCCCTACAACAAAAAGGCCCCATATTGTCGCCATGATGAACTTTAACAAATGAGTGCGGTTATCAATCAACGTAGCCCAGGTACTCGACGCCTGATCGTAGCGGCGGCATGAATGCCGACGCCCCCCAGCA
>DAOTXK010000117.1:0-3521 GCA_034435395.1 Anaerolineae bacterium
GTGTGGGACTGGCCTCCGGATCGGCCCGTCCGCTGATCGTGCGGGTGCTGGAACTGAGCGGCCTGGCTGGCTCCTTTGGCGCGGTGCTCTGCGGCGATGAGGTGGCCAACGGTAAGCCCGCGCCGGATATTTACCTGGAGGCGGCGCGCCAGCTGGGCGTGGAGCCGTGGGAATGCGTTGGGGTGGAAGATTCGGTCAACGGCATCCGGGCGGTGAAGGCGGCGGGGATGCGGGTGATCGCCGTCGCCAACCCGGCGATTCCTCTGCCGGACGGGCTGTTGGAGCCGGGCGATCCGGTGCTCGACTCGCTGGAGGGCTTTACGCTTGAGCTGATCGAGAAGTGGTGAGCACCTGTCCCTGCCGGGTGGCCGACGCGCGGCCCGGCTGGTCAAATACGCCGCCTTGTACTATCATTGGTTAGAAAATCTGTGCGAGTGCCGTTAGCGATGAGCGAGACGAGGTGAATGCATTATGCCCTTTATTGAAGCGCCCACCACCTTCTACCTGGGCCGTCGTTATGACCCGGTCAGCCAGCGGCTGGTCGACGACGTGGTTTACTACGACTCCCGCGACCTGACCACCCATGCTGTGGTCGTGGGCATGACCGGCTCCGGCAAGACCGGCCTGTGCGTCAACCTGTTGGAAGAGGCCGTGCTGGATAACATCCCGGCTATCGTCATCGATCCGAAGGGGGACATCACCAACCTGCTGCTGGCGTTCCCAGACCTCCGCCCGCAAGACTTCGAGCCGTGGGTCAACGTGGACGACGCCCGCCGCGCCGGGCTGGACGTGCCGGAGTATGCCGCCGACGTGGCCGAACGCTGGCGCGAGGGGCTGCAAGCCTGGGGCATCGTGCCGGACCGGGTCAAGTGGCTCAAGTACGCCGCCGATTACAACATCTACACGCCCGGCTCCGATGCCGGTCTGCCGATCAGCATCCTGGACGCCATGCAGGCCCCACCGGAGGGATGGACCGGCCACGAAGAAGCGCACCGCGAGCGGATTTCCGGCCTGGTGACGGCGTTGCTGGCGCTGATCGGCAAGCAGGTGGAGCCGGTCAAGGACCGCGAGCATGTGTTGATCGCCAATATCTTCGAAAACGCCTGGCGGCAGGGCATTGGCCTCACCCTGGAGGACGTGATCATCCAGGTGCAGCAGCCGCCGTTTGAAAAGCTGGGCGTCTTTGACGTGGATACCTTCTTCCCGGAGAAGGAGCGCTTTAAGCTGGCGATGGAGCTGAACAACATCATCGCCGCGCCGTCGTTCCAGTCGTGGATCAACGGCGAGCCGCTGGATGTGCGCCGCCTGCTGTTCACCGCCGAAGGCAAGCCGCGCGTCAGCCTATTTTACATCGCCCATCTCAACGACGCCGAGCGCCAGTTTATCATCACCCTGCTGCTGGAGAACGTCCTGGCCTGGATGCGGACGCTCTCCGGCACCACCAGCCTGCGCGCCCTGCTCTACATTGACGAGGTTTTCGGCATGTTCCCGCCCTATCCCCGGAACCCGCCGACCAAAGATCCGCTGCTCAAGCTGCTCAAGCAGGCGCGCGCCTTCGGGCTGGGGATGGTGCTGGCGACCCAGAACCCCGGCGACCTGGACTACAAGAGCCTGTCCAACGCCGGGACGTGGTTCATCGGCAAGCTGCAAACCGAAAACGACCAGAAGAAGGTGCTCACCGGCCTGGAAGCGCTGGCTAATGCCCAGTCCGGCTTTAAGGTGAGCGATGTGGCGAACATGATCGAACGGCTCGATCCGCGCGTCTTCCTCATGCACAACGTCCACGACGAGAGCGGGCCGCTGTTGCTGCACACCCGCTGGGCGATGAGTTACCTGCGCGGGCCGCTGACCCGCCAGCAGGTCAACCAGTTGATGGCCGGAAAACGCGCCAGCCTGCGCCAGCGCGCCGTGCCCCAGCCGGGGACCGGCGGTTACATGCCGCAGCCTTTCGATAGCCGACCGGTCACCCCTGTCCGCGAGCCGCCGCTGCCACGCGGCGCGACGCCGCCGCCGTCAACCCTGCCGGAGGGCGTCCCGCCCGGCTCCACGCCGCCGCCCAGCACGCTGCCGGAGACGCCGCCCGTTTACGGCCAGCCTACCATGCCGACCCAGACCCCGGCCTACGGCGTGTACCAGACCCCCACGCCGCCCACCGGGCCAGCGCCCGGCCAGTCGCAGCGGTCTCGCCGCGCGGACGCGCCGGGCGGCTTCACGCGCACGCCGCCCGTCATGCCCTCGGATGTGGCCCAGTTTTTCCTGCCGAACGCCATCCCCACCCGCACGGCCATCGCCAACTGGGAGCGCCAGTACGGCTTCGCCGCCCAGCGCTTCGGCGGTGCGGAGTTGATCTACCGGCCGTTCCTGCTGGCCCAGGCTTCGGTGCGCTACCAGGATCGTAAGACCGGCGTGAACACCATCCGCCGCCATGCCTACCACGTGCCGGATGTGCCCAAGGCGGGCCTGATCCCCTGGGAACGTTATCTGGCGCAGCCCGTCGATCCGACCGTGCTGGCGCACGAACCGTTTGAGGAGGCGATCTACGAGGACATACCGTCAGGGTTGCTGGATGCCCGGCGGCTCAAAGAGTTGGAGCGCGAGGTGGCCGATCAGATTTATCGCTCCGCCTACCTGACCGTCCTCTACAGCCCGACTCTCAAGGTTTACAGCGACCCCGATGCCAGCCGCCGCGATTTCCGCCTCAAGCTTCAGTCGCTGGTGCGCGAGCGACGGGACGAGGAAGTCGACCGGGTGACGCAGAAATACAGCGCCGTGCTGGACAGGCTGGAAGAGCGGTTGCGCCGCGAGGAGCGGGAGTTAGACGCGGACCGCATGGACCTGTCCGACCGCAAGCGCGAGCAGCTCTTCACGGCGGGCGAGGCCGCGCTGAGCCTGTTCCGGGGCCGCACGACCTACACCCTCAGCCGTTACAGCCGCACCAGACGGTATACCCGCCAGGCACGGGCCGACCTGGACGAGTCTGTGGCCGTCATCCGTGAGCTGGAAGAGGAGATGGACCGCACGGCGCAGGAAATGGAGCGGGCCTTGCAGGCGGTTAATGAGAAGTGGGCGCAGGTGGCGGCGGAAGCGGAGGAATACCGGGTCACGCCGTATAAAAAAGACATCTACCTGGAGCTGTTCGGCATCGGCTGGAGGCCGTTCTGGTACGCCATCCTGAATGATCAGCCGGTGCTGCTGCCAGCGCATCCCATCTCGGCGATAGAGGGGCAGGGTGGGCCGTTGGCCACCAGCGAGTAGGACTGGTCGGGGGCGAGTCTGTGCCCTGCCCCCGACGATGCCAGTGCTAGGATTCGCCCGCCGCCTCGGCCTGCCGGGCTTCTTCGGCCAGGGCCTTCTGGTAGGCTTTCCAGCCGGGGCACCAACCAGTGTGCCAGCGCCACAGGCGGGCTAAAAAGGTCTTCGGGTTAGCCTCGGACTTGGCGCGCCAGGCGCAGTTGGCGCAGCTCATCTCAGCTGCTTTCTTCTGGACCATCGTGTTTCTCCCCTCTCTGATGGGATGGTAT